>DATEGI010000266.1:0-8851 GCA_035280205.1 Terriglobales bacterium
GGACCAAGGGAGATAGGCGAAGTTAAATCCGTCGGCGGTGGCCCAAATGTATTGGCCGGAGCCGTTGACGGTGAAGGTGCCGTTGGCATAGCTGGCACTGCCGGCTGGGCCGACTGCGCCTATATCCAGATCTGACCAACCTGACGGGAGTGCCGTGGCGACAGTCAATGAAATGGAAGCAGTATTGACGAGACTGCCCACAGTTCCGGTGATAGTCACCGCGAACGTTCCCATGGCAGCAGTGCTGCTCGCTGTGAACGTCAGGGTGCTGGAGCCCGCGCTGCTGGTGGGGTTGAAGGAGGCAGTAACTCCCGCGGGGAGGCCAGACGCAGACAAGCTTACGTTGGAGGTAAAGCCATTCTGGGGAGTGACGGTGATTGTGCTGGTAGCGGTGGTGTTCAAGAGCATGGTCAGGCTACTTGGAGATGCTGACAGGGAGTAATTACCCTTGGGATTGACGGTGAGCGAAATGGAAGCGGTGCTCGTCAAGGTACCAGATGTGCCGGTGATCGTCACATTGGCGACACCGATGGCGGCCGTGCTGCTGGCTGTCAACGTCAACGTGCTTGTGTTGGTTGTGCTCGTGGGGCTGAAAGAAGCAGTCACACCACTGGGGAGCCCCGATGTCTACAAGTTGACGCTGCTGCTGAAGCCGTTCAGTGGAGTGACGGTAATGGTGTTCGTCCCATTGCCGGCTCGTGTGATGGTCATGCTGCTTGGCGATGTGGAAATGAAGAAGCCAGGTAGGGGTCCCGCGGTGGGCCAGTTGTTGACCAGATTTGTGGCGTTCAGCGTGCCGATTCCCGTGGCAAAGTCCCAGCCCGTCATGGTGCCGTATGCGGGGTTGAATGAATTGTTGGATGTGGAAAGCACGCCTTGCGTGCCGGGAGCCGAAGGGTTGTAGCAACTATTGTTACCCATGCAGTTTACGTCGATGTCGCCCTGGGTCACGTCATAAAAAACGCAGGTGCTAGCCACCCCATTCCCGAGCGTCGAATTGCAGGAAGTGCTGCCGCTCGAGCCATACTCGGAAGCGGCCAGCTGGTAATAGACTGGATTCGGATTACCCTGACGCGCACGCATCTTTTGATTGACCAGGGTCTGAATGCCAGCCAAGATCGGTGCGGAGAAGGACGTCCCGCCGGCGCCGGACCACGTGCTGGGATCGCCGGAGCACGCGGCTCCGCCATTGACAGTGTCTGACCAGCAAAACACGTAGTAGTGACTCCAGAGACCGTCGGCAGCGAACAGCGAAACGTCAGGCGTGTCACGCACAGCGTCGTTCGGGTTGCCAAGGACCCTTTGCCAAGAGGGCTTGGGCCAACCCTGGCAAGTGCCGCTGACAACTCCCGCAATGGAAGGCGTTCCAGTCGCACAGGCGCTCGGACTACCGCCGCCGGCAACGGTTGTTTGAAGCGAGGGACCGTAAGAAGGATCGTTGCAGAGACTGTTTGCGCCGTAGGGTAAGGCGAAGCCCAGATAAGTTGACAGCAGGGCACCGGCGCAAGAGTTATTCCAGGGAATTTCTGGGATGTACGAGGCTGCCGAAGCGAACGCGGAACTGTTCGTGGAATTCCAGTAAATGGCGTTCGTACCCGAGTAAGTGTCGCTGAAGTCCGTTCCGCCGACCGCGACGTTATAGGGTGTGGAGGCGAAGGCGTTGGCACCGATGCCGTGAGTGGCCTGCGAAACGCTGTTGTCGCAGCCCGCCGCGCCGCTATCGCCTGCGGCAACGAACACAGAAACACCCTCTGCAACGGCTTGCTGGTACGCGGCACTGTACGCCGCGTTGGCGGCGACGCCGTTTAACGTTTCACACTGACCATAGCTAATGCTCATGACCGCCGGTGGCTGGCTGCTGGCGTTAATCAGATTCTGAATGGCAATGAGTCCACCGAAGGTAGTTGTGGTATCGGCGCAAGATGCGATCTGGATTGCCGCGCTTGGCGCGGCAGCGCTGGCCCATTCCGCGTCCAGAATCGCTTCCGCATCATTGGGGGCCACGACGCCGGGCCTACCGCAGTTGTTGGGGCCGGTTGGAGCAGCCGGGTGGACGGCTCTGAACGAACCTGCGGTATAGCGGGAAAGGCCGAACTTTGAACGGAAGGTATTCCAGTCTGCGGAGGTGAAAACGTCGGTGTCCTCGATGAGGGCAATGGTCTGGCCTTGCCCTGAGTACCCGGCGCTAAACAACGGATTCAAATCGTAAATGGTGGCAAGGTCTGCAGGCACAAGAGCATAAGTCGTTCCGAAGAGGCCGTTGAACGTGAACTTCGGCGGCACCTTGCGCATGAGGTGCATGGTACGAGGCCGGAAGTTGTGCAGAGAGACGACGCCGGTCACAACAGAAGCCAGTGCGGCGGGAATCTGCGGATCGCTCACGTTGCCGGCGTGCTTCCTGCCCTTCACGTCGAGGTGGTGAATTTCCGTATGAAAGGCCCTGCGCACCTGGTCCGCGTTTCCCGAAAAATCGATGACCATACCGCTTGGATAAACCACGTTGATCCGGAAGCCGTAGGACCGAAGCCAGCGCGTAACCGTGTCGAGGTCGTGCTGCGACACACCGAATTTATCGCCGAATTCGTCCGCCGTGAGCCATTTGTGAAAGTCAGGGGAATCGGGATCGTGCAACTCGTCGATGAACTTCTGGACATGCCTTTCTTGCGCTGGAGAACGATGCAACTGGAGCAGCATGTGCCGCATTGGGAAGTCGTCGTCGACTTCGCCGCGATCATTGTCATCGTTTGCTTCGCGGTGAGTGTTGCCTTTCAGCGTGACGAGGTCCCTCTCATCGACACCGTGGGTGATGCGTGGACGCGAATGCCGTCCTATGTCCACCGACTGCGCCTGCGCAACCGGGATCGCAAAGACAAATACCAGAGCAGCTAAGAGGGATGGGTATCCTAGTTTCCGCATCATGGTCGACCGCCTTTACGAAAAAGGGCCCGAAACAGGGTGCGGGGACGCTTTCCTGTTCACAAGTAGAATGAAAGTCTGTGAATTTGATAGCCAAAAAAGCCGACGGAATCAACGGAACGCCAGAACGGGTACGAAGGGACAGTCCTCGGAGCAGGGTCGACAAATGTGAGTACAGGTAGCGATTGTGGCGGAGAGACGGCGAACCCCAGTCAGCGCAAGCTGGCTGGGGTTCGCGTCCGAAAAAGCGGTTTTTCAGCTCTTAACCGGGATTTTGAGGGACTTAGCGAGCTTGAACTTCAGGTGCGCCTGAGCAGCGACGGTTATGTCCTTTTTCTGCTTGGCGGCATCCGTGGGCTCGCTTTTGGCTTTGTCCGATGGACCAATCGAATTGGTTGCCAGCGGGTACGACTTTCCGCCGACTTCGACCGAGGACAGAGCTACAGTCAATTCCGCCGGATCCTTCTTCTTGGCAGTGACGACGCGCCCGGTTACGTGCGCGCCCTTGGGAATGATGGTCTTTCCGTCGACCTTAACGGACGAGGAGAGGGTTGCGGCAAAGGAATCACCGGCTTTGTTCTTGTTGCTGGCAAGCTGCTGGCCGAGGGTCGTGGTGATGAACGTGCCCTTTGGCACTGTGACTAGCTTCGTTGCCGGATTCACCTTGCTTGAGGCGGATACAGGCTTCGCCGCCGCTTTCCCACTTGCAGATTTGCCCGCGTCGGCTTTCTTGGCCGCGGGCTGAGCTGCAGCGGGCTTGCTGCTGGCAAGCTTTGCTGCTTTCTTGGCTGGGGCAGGGGCCTGATTGGTCGCCTGCTCCGGCTGATTTGAGCAGCCTGCTAGGGTCAAAAAGGCTGCGGCTGCCACAGCAATGAAAAGGTTGCCATGGGCCTGAGAGTTGAACATTTCACACCTCCAACGCCTCTCTACTCTCTAAATGTAGCGAGTTCCGGGGAAGAGGGTGCAGACGCATTTGCGCTGGGTTTCTTTAAGGGCACCGGTCGGAAGGTCGGGTGGCGGGACCTGTGCTAATGGACAGCCAGACGAGCTGGTGCAGGAGGATGGACTTGCGACTTGCGGGTCTAAAGACCCGCCACTACAGAGTGAGCTAAGGCGCTTACACGGCTAGCCGTGGTGGCCGTCGCTGCCGGCGAGTTCGCGGACGATGTTGCCGACGAAATTTTTGGCGTCGCCGAAGAGCATCAGGGTTTGGTCGAGGTAATAGAGAGGGTTGTCGATTCCGGCGAAGCCGGCGGCCATGCTGCGCTTGATGACCATGACGGTGTGGGCTTTGTCGACGTCCAGAATGGGCATGCCATAGATGGGGCTGCTGGCATCGGTCCGGGCGGCTGGATTGGTGACGTCATTGGCGCCAATCACCAGGGCCACGTCCGTTTGAGGAAAATCCCCGTTGATCACGTCCATTTCGAGGAGCTTATCGTAAGGAATGTCGGCTTCGGCGAGCAGCACGTTCATGTGGCCGGGCATACGTCCGGCTACGGGGTGAATGCCGAAGCGAACGTCAACGCCGCGCTTGGTGAGGGCGTCGTAGAGTTCACGCACTTTATGCTGCGCTTGTGCGACGGCCATGCCGTATCCGGGAACGATGGCCACGCGGCTTGCGGCGGAAAGAATTGCAGCTGCTTCTTCGGCGGTGGCGCTCTTTACAGGACGCGCTTCTTCCTTGCCAGTGGCGGCGGCCTGAATTTGTCCGAAGCCGCCGAACAGAACGTTGGTGAAGGAGCGGTTCATGGCCCTGGACATGATGACCGAGAGGATGAAGCCGGAAGAGCCGTCCAGGGCGCCGGCGATGATGAGCAGCCGGCTATCAAGCACGAAGCCCATGGCCGCAGCTGACAAGCCGGCGTAGGAGTTCAGCAGCGAAATCACCGTCGGCATGTCGGCGCCGCCGATGGGAATGATCATGAAGACGCCAAATACCAGCGGTATCCCAACCATGAATGGGAACAACTGCCTGGCGCCGGGGTGCAGGATCAAATAGATGCCGATGGCGACGGCAACCGCCAGCAGGCCGAGATTCACGATGTTCTGCCCGCGGTAGGTGATGGGCCGCTGGGGCAGCACTTCCTGCAGTTTGCCCGCGGCCATCAGGCTGCCGGTGAAGGTCAGCGAGCCCAGAATTACTTCGCAGCACAGCACCGCCATCATGAAGTGGGGCACGTTGGGGCTGCGCAGATAAAACTCGGCGGTGCCGACCAGGGTGACGCAAAAAGCGCCAAAGGCGTGACTGAGCGCGGTCCGCTGCGGCACTGCGGTCATTTTCACCATGCCCAGCGGAATGCCGATTATGGTGCCGATGACCAGCGCGATGGCAACCCACTTGTAGTCCACAATGCCGTGGTGCAGCAGGGTGCCGCCAATGGCCACCGCCATGCCGATTTCACCCGCCCACACCCCGCGGCGCGCCGTGCCCGGCGAGCTCATCCACTTCAGCGACAGGATGAACAGGGCGCTGGCGACCAGATAGACGATTTCAATGAATGGCTGCGTGGTCATGGCTTCTTCGTGGGGTGGCTGGATTTGAACATTCTGAGCATGCGGTCGGTGATCAGGAACCCGCCTACCACGTTGCTCATGGCGGCAATCACGGCCAGCGTGCCCAGCAGGGCGGAGAAGTTGGTCTTATGCTCGCCCACCAGGATGATGGCACCGACCACGGCGATGGCGTCCAGCGCGTTGGTCAGCGACATCAGCGGGGTGTGAAGCAAGGGCGAGATTCGCCGGATCACTTCGAATCCGATGAATCCCGCCAGCATGAAGATGAACAGGGAATTAATCAGGACTGAGGACATGGTGCCTCCGATTTCTTGTGCCGTCCCTACGGGACTCTCGTTTTAACGTATAAACCTACCCAGGACTCCCGAGTCTGTGTGAAAACGTTCTTTCGCCCCGCTGGGGCTATGAATTTACTCCACTCTCTACCCCGGACTTACGTCCGGGGCTACATTCTGGTGCCGCTCCGCGGCTCAGAATGATGGTATTGTTCCACCGCCGCCTGGATTTCTGCGTTCTCGCACAGACTCTTCCGTCCTGGGCTTTACTATTACGCCCCTACGGGGCTGAGGCCTGCCGGTAATGAACTTGGTCTGCATACAAATCGCGATCTGAGGACAATGGCCCTACGAGGCGCTGCGGGAAACCGGTTGCGGCAAGGCAAAGAATTCGCGCACGCGCTGGTTGACGATCTCGCCGTCGTGGGTCACCAGGGTGTCGCGAACAATTTCGTCTTCCACATTCAGCTGCAGCTTGCCTTCCTTCACCACGTACTGCAGAAACGCGGTGAGGTTGCGCGCGTACATCTGGCTGGCATGGTAGGGCACGCCACTGGCGAAGTTGATGGCGCCGATAATGGTCACGCCGTGCTCGATGACCGTCTGACCGGTGCGGGTAAGCTCGCAGTTGCCGCCGCGCTCCGCCGCCAGGTCAAGAATCACGGAGCCAGGCGCCATGCCTTCCACCATCTCGCGGGTGACCAGCACGGGCGACTTCTTGCCGGGAATGACGGCGGCGGTGATCACAATGTCGCTCTCGCGCACCACGCGACCCAGCAGTTCGCGCTGGCGCTGATAGAAAGTTTCGTCCTGGGCGCGGGCGTAGCCGCGCTCGTCCTGCGCATCCTTGGCTTCCACCGGCAGTTCCACAAAGCGCCCGCCCAGGCTCTGCACCTGCTCCTTGGCGGCGGGACGGAGGTCGTATGCGGAGGTTACCGCTCCCAAGCGGCGGGCCGTGGCGATGGCCTGCAGCCCGGCCACGCCGGCGCCTATCACCAGCACGCGCGCGGGGGTAATAGTGCCGGCCGCTGTGGTCAGCATGGGGAACAGACGGGGCAGGCGGTCGGCCGCCACCAGCACCGCTTTGTAGCCGCAGATGGTAGCCATGGAGGAGAGCGCGTCCATGCTCTGCGCCCGGGTGGTGCGGGGGATCAGTTCCACGCTGAAGGAGGTGATGCCGCGATCGGCGATTTCCTGCAGAACCTGCGCCGAGCCAAAGGGCCGCAAAAAGCCCATGAGGGTCTGCCCACGCCGCATGAGGGGAACGTCGGCATGGCCCGTGACGTCGTTGGAGCCGTAGCAGAGGATCTGGACAACGATTTCGGCTTCGCGGAAAACGTCGGAGCGCTCGGGCACAATGCGGGCGCCCTTCTCGACGTACTGCGAATCGGGGTAACCCGCCTGCGCGCCGGCTCCGGTCTCGACCACGACCTGGAAGCCCGCCTTGGCCAGCGTGGGGACGACGAGGGGCACCAGCGCCACCCGCCGCTCCCCCGGATAGTTCTCCTTGGGAACGCCAATGATCACGAAGCCCTGTTTCCTCCGGCTGATGGATGGGGACAGCTATTCAGTTTAGCGAAAAAGCCGGATTAGTGCTGAGGCGGGAGCCGGGACAACGCTGTTTCAGCAAGCTTTGCTGCTCCGAGGTTCACAATTCCTGTCATGTTGAGCGAGGGCGCACGCCCGAGTCGAAATTGAGGCGCCTAGCGGGCGTCTGAGCCCGCTGCCGAAATCCTGAGCGCAGCGAAGGACCTCCTGCTCGACGGACATCACCATGTCTGTCATGTTGAGCGAGGGCGCATGCCCGAGTCGAAACACCCCTGGGTAGCTAGTAGCTAGGAACTGCTAATAGGAATTTCTGCCGAGAAGAGAACTCCCTGGAGCAGTTGTTGCGCTTCCGTCAAACGCGGGGTCCTTCGACTTCGCAGGATAGTTCGCAAGCGAACTGTCCTGCTCCGCTCAGGATGACAGAATTTAGTTTTCACTCCCGCAGGCGCTTCTTGATCTCGATGTTGAGGCGCTTGATTTTCTGATTCAGCGTGGAGAGGGGCACGCGGAAGCGTTCGGCGGCCTCGGTCTGGTTCCAGTTGCATTTCTCCAGCATCTCCACGATGATGCGGCGCTCGCAATCCTCCACGATGTCGAAGAGCGAGGCGTCGGGCCGGTGCTCGAGCACGGGCAGGCTGGAGCCGCGCCCGGCGATGTGGTCGGGCAGCAGTTCGGGCGTGATGACGGGCCCGGCGGAGAGCACCACGGCGCGCTCAATCACGTTTTCCAGTTCGCGAACGTTGCCCGGCCAGGAGTAGCTGACCAGGGGGCGCAGGGCTTCGGGGCTGACTTCGCGCACGGAGCGCTGGTTCTCGGCTGCGTATTTGCGGAGGAAGAATTCCACCAGCAGGGGAATATCCTCGCGGCGGCGGCGCAGGGGCGGCAGGTCAATGGTGATGACGTTCAGGCGGTAGAACAGGTCTTCGCGGAAGCGGCCTTCGCGCACCAGTTGCTTCAAATCCACGTTGGTGGCGGCGATAATGCGCACGTCCACCTGGATTTCGTGCACGCCGCCCAGGTGCATGAACTTGCGGTCCTGAAGAACGCGAAGGATTTTGCTCTGCGTCTCCATGTTCATGGTGCCGATTTCGTCGAGGAAGAGGGTGCCGCGGTCGGCCACCTCGAACAGCCCCTTCTTGCTGGCGATGGCGCTGGTGAAGGCGCCCTTGACGTGACCGAAGAGGGTGGACTCGAGCAGGTCGGCGGGCATGGAGCCGGCGTTGACGGGCACAAAGGCGCGGTCGGTGCGGGTGGAGTTGAGGTGGATAGCCTTGGCGATGAGCTCCTTGCCGGTGCCGCTTTCGCCCTGCAGCAGCACGGTGGAGCGGCTGGCGGCGATCTGCGCCACCAGGTCGAAGACGCGCAGCATGGGCTCGCTTTTGCCCACGATGTTTTCGAAGTTGTAGCGCTGCTTGAGGGCGCGCTTGAGCTGAGTGTTTTCGCGCTCCAGGCGGCGCTGCGAGATGGTCCTATCAATCTCTAGTAAGAGCTTTTCGTTGTCCCAGGGCTTCTGGATAAAGTTGGTGGCACCACCCTGCATGGCGAGCACGGCGTTCTCCACCGTGCCGTAGGCGGTGATCATGATGACCGAGAGC
>DATEGI010000267.1:0-23999 GCA_035280205.1 Terriglobales bacterium
CCTTTTCGATTTGCGCCGGTGCCGGCGCAGCTGCTTCCGCTGTCAGCATGACTTCCTCCTTCGGCTATCTGTCCCCTTCCCATCCCCCCTGCCGCTCCTGGGGCCGCGCGTTTCGTGCGGGGGCCCAGCATCCAGCACTTCGCGCACTTTGCGCGCCAGAGCGCCCCCTGTAAATGGCTTGCGAAATATCCTGCCGTCCACGGCCTCCTCGCCACCGGTTCCGTAACCGGAAATGAAAAGCACCCGGGCCTGGGGCTGCAGGGGAGCAATCTGCTTCACTACTTCCCGGCCATTTGCGCCCGGCATAACCAGGTCCACCAGCAGCAACTGAATGGCGCCGAGATGCTGCCGCACGCGACGAACGGCTTCGTCTCCATTGGCGGCCACCAGCACCTGGTAGCCGCATTGTGTCAATACCTGTTCCACTGAAGTGCGCACGCGCTCGTCATCTTCCACCAGCAAAACCGTCTCCCGGCCTGTCAGAGAAAGCTGCTCATGCGTTCCTGACCCACGCCACTCCAGTTCGCCCTCCACTCTCGGCAGCAGCACCCGCATGCGCGTGCCACGGCCGGGTGTGCTCTCCACGGCGATGCTTCCCCCCGCCTGGTTCACGATCGCCTTCACCGTGGCCAGGCCCAGGCCCGTGCCCTGGCCCGGTTGCTTGGTGGTAAAGAAGGGCTCGAACAGATGCACGCGTGTCTGCTCATCCATGCCATGGCCGTTGTCAGCAATGTCGAGGGCGACGTAACCTCCTGCCTCTAAGCCGGTGGCGGCAGCGGCGCGCGCGTTCAGGCAGGAATTGCTTAGGTCGATGCTGAGGCGCCCGCCCTCGGGCATGGCATCGCGTGCATTGAGTGCCAGATTCAGGATCACCTGCTGCATTTCCGCCGGGTCGGCCTTGACGTATCCCAGCCCGGGGGCGCTATGGATGCTCATTTCAATCCGTTCCTCGATCATCTTGCCCAGGAGGTCGCGCATGTCCTCCACTACGGTCTCGAGCGAAAGGACTTTGTTGTCGCTCACGTGCTGGCGAGCCACGAAGAGCAGCTTGCGGATTAGCGCGCACCCATGCTCGCTGGCCAGCTGAATTTCCCGCGCCCGCTGCCCGCCGGGCTGCGACTTCAATTCCATAGCCAGCAGGTCGGAAAGTATGCCGATACCGGTGAGCAGGTTGGCGAAATCGTGTGCCAACCCGGCCACCAACCGCCCCACTGCCTCCACTTTCTGGGACTCGCGCAGCGCCGCCTCGGCCCGCTTGTGCTCGGTGATGTCTTCCACCATTTTGATAGCGAATTGCGGCTCCCCTCCGGGACCGCGCACCAGCGAGACATTCAGCCGTCCCCATACCACTGCGCCGTCTTTGCGAAGGTAGCGTTTTTCCAATCGGTAGCCGTCGCGCTTCCCCGTTATCATTTCTGCAAGAAGACGTTCCTCCCTGGGCAGGTCATCGGGGTGCGTGATGCGAGCGAAGGGCATGCCCTGCAGTTCTTGGTGGCTGTAGGCCAGCATTTCTTCCAGAGCCCGGTTGCTCTCCGCGATCTTGCCCTCCAGAGTGAAATGGCCGATGCCGATGGCTGATGCCTCGAAAATGGCGCGGAAGCGGGCCTCGCCTTCGCGCGCGACGCGCCGCCGCTCCACCTGGCTGATGTCGCGTGATACGATCACCCTCAGCCGGCGCTCGCCCACCCGGAACTTCCGGCAGGAACTTTCCATCTCCACGCAGGAACCGTCCTTCAGCCGGCCACGGAACTGGCAGGCCGGAAAGCCGCAGTTGGGAATAGGGTTTCCTTCCCCTCGGCTTGTGCAGGGATGATTCCTGGGCAGGAGGTCAGCAAGCGGGCGCCCCCTCAGTTCACGCGCATTCGCGTACCCGAAAAGGCGGGCATGGGCGGAATTGCACCACACAATTTTGCCCGCCTCTATTACCGCCATCGCCTCCGGGCAAGCGCCCAAGGCAGCGCTGAACAGGGAAGTGGGAGCCAGCTTAGCGGATAGTTCCGGAACGGGCTCGAGGGCGGTGTTCATACCGACACCGTTATGCATTCTGCATTCCGTTTTGAAACAGTCCCGGAAATGCTTGCAAAGGCAGTGCTCGGGAGTCGGCATCATGCGTTGCTGAGGAGCGGTCTCAGCTAACGTTCCCAAAATGAAAACTTGAAAACTCAGCCCTTCAGCCGACGAGTGATTGCAAACCTAGTTTCCTCAGCATGATGCCAGTATGGGAGCAATATGAAGCTCTGCCAGCTCCGGGAAAAACCTGGGAATCTGCTTCTCCCAAAAGTGGAAGACGTTAAAAACGTGACACTTGGCCCACTACCTCGGGCACGCCCTTGCAAGACCTTTGTGCCACTTTTCCCGTTTCGGGTAAGTGATTCGTCTCACGCCACTGTGTGACCTGCTGGTGGACACGATCTGAGAGGTCTAGCCAGAAACTAACGGCAATGAAAAAGGGCGCAGCGATTTGCCGCGCCCTTAAGGAAACACAATGTTAACTTAACTCTTTTTCACGCTCAGCGACTGGCTCAAACGGAAGGTCAAACGCCGCTCCGGCCCGAAACCTACATCTTCCTTGCCCGTGGCATAAGCCGCGCCCGTACCCGCGCCTGCGCCTGCAGCCCCGCCGATTAAGGCTCCCTTGCCGCCGCCGGCCAGTGCGCCGATCAGCGCGCCCGCCCCCGCGCCGCCACCGATCATCTCCAAGTTGCGCTTCTTGTGCGACTTGCCAGCCAAAGAGAGGCTGGAGGTCTCAACCGGCACACCCTTGCCGTGCACGTGGACGGAGGCCAGCGTAATCTTCAGGTAGGCCGGCTTGTGCAGACGTCCGCCCTTGTTGGCCTCTACGACCGTCCCGGTCACATCCGCGCCTTTGGGAATAACGGTTTCGCCCTTTACGACCACAGGCTCATCCAGTACCGCGTCAAAGGTATCGCCGCTCTGCGCGCTGGCACTGCTTACCCCTGACTGCAGGCGCACCGTGAGGGGCGTCCCCGCAGGTATGGTCAGTTTGGCCGGAGCCATCACCCGGCTGAGCATAGAACCGCTGCTGGCGCTGTTGTCGCCGACGTTAGTGCTGCTGTCGCTGGGGTTGCCGGTATTATCTGCATCCGCGGGCGCCTTGCTGCAACCTACGGCCAACGCGACCGCAAGCAACAACGGAAAAATCCTTATCACTGACTTCTTCATCGGTTGGAATCCTCCCCTGAAACACACAGCCTGAGGATTCCAGCGTGACAGCCGACGCGACTAGCCGCAAGTTACTTTAGACAAAGACACTTAAGGCCGGTCGGGCTCGTTCTCCCGGCCGGCCTTTTTGGGCTTAGAGCTGGTTTACTTTGGGCGCTTTTACTGGCCGATTACGCGCAGCACCAGCATGGTTCCACTGTCCAGCTTGACGTTTCCCCGGCTGGAACTGATGACCGAGCCCTCCGTCGGCGAAGCCTGGGGGCTAAGAGTCAAATTGGGAATGCCGATCACGCCATGAGAATTGGCATTCAGGGCAGACGCGCCACCTCCGCCTTGCTGGCCCATGGGGCCCCCCACGTTGCCGCCCATGTCAGTGCCCTGCCTCTGCTGGGGCATGGATGAGCCGCTCATGCCGCCAGTATTGCGGCCGCCACCCCCCATTCCCGGCTGGCTGCCACCTGTCGGCGCCCCGCCACCACCGCCGGGGCCTGATGAGCCTTCCGGTTCTTGTTGCTGCATCATGGGCGAAGGTTCGGGTTTGGCTAGCGCCTGGATGCCCGCATGCAGCGCTATTTCCTTGCCGTGTTTTGCCTCCATCTTGTCGAAAATGATGCCCAGGCTCGACTGCGGCTGCTCTTTGCTAGCCGCCTGCGCCTGGGTGATGTGGCCAACCAGCTTGGCTCCCCGGGGAATCACAAGGTTGCCGTTGTTGTCGCGCAGGTCGGCCACCGCTTTAGCCACGACTTCCTGACCGACCTTGGCCTTCTTGGCGTCAATGCCTTTGCTCAATTCCGCGCCCAGTACGGTGCCCGGCGCCAGCGCCGGTCCTGCCTGCGGCACAGTCTGGGCTGTGGCGGGAACCGATTGCGCCCCTGCCTGTGCCGCCGCCCAGGCAAGCGACAGTGCCAGCAGCGCATACACTAAGCTTTTGTGCATAAGCATCCTCCTCAAGGCTTTCATCCTGAGATGCACCCCTGCCCTGTGCCGTAGCCCGGCTCGGCCCCAAGTTTACTCCCGGAGCCAGCAAACATTCCGAGCAGGGGCCGGGCTTCTTGCAGCCTCACCGTAAAACCCGGAATAATGGAAGGATACTTATGACGCCGGAAAAGGTACTTATTGTCGAGGATGAAGAAAACGAGCGCGTCGGCCTGGCCGAACTGATCTCCGGCTGGGGCTATCGCACAGAAACCGCCCACGATGGATTGGAAGGCCTGGAGAAGGTGGAGCTGTTTTCCCCAGGCATCGTGCTCACCGATCTCAAGATGCCGCGCATGGACGGCATGGCTCTGCTCTCCAGACTGGCGGAGCGCTCGGAGAGCATCGCCGTGATCGTAGTCACGGCGCAGGGCACCATCGAGAGCGCGGTGCAGGCCATGCAGATTGGCGCGTTTAACTACATTCAGAAGCCAATTGACTTCAATCGCCTGAAAAGCATCCTGCAGAACGCTGCCGAACTGCGCAGCACGCGCGCCGAACTGGAAGTCACCCGGCGCCAACTGCGCAACAAGGGCCAACTGGGCGTGCTGGTGGGCAGCTCGAAAAAAATGCAGGAAGTATTCCACTTGGTGGAAATGGTGGCGCCCAGCACCGCCTCCGTGCTCATCACCGGCGAAAGCGGGACGGGCAAGGAACTGGTAGCGCGCACCATTCACGACCTGAGCACGCGCAAGGGCAAGCCTTTTATCGCCATCAACTGCGCCGCCATTCCAGAGACCCTGATTGAAAGCGAAATTTTCGGCCACGAAAAGGGCGCTTTCACGGGAGCGCTGGAGCGGCGTGTGGGCTGCTTTGAACTGGCTGAGGGCGGCACGCTGCTGCTGGACGAAATCGGCGAGATGCCGGTAGCCACGCAAGCCAAGCTGCTGCGTGTGCTGGAAGACCGCAAGCTGCGCCGCCTGGGCAGCAAGATTGAAACCACGGTGGATGTGCGCGTGCTCGCCGCCACCAATAAGGTGCCGGAAGAGGCGGTAGCCAGCGGCCATTTGCGCAACGACCTTTATTACCGGCTGAATGTTTTCAACATCCACATGCCGCCCCTGCGCGAGCACAAGGAGGATCTGCCCGACCTGGTGCAGTCGCTGATCGGCGACATGAACTCCAAGCACAACCGCAACGTGCAGATGCTCAGCGATGCGGTGATGAATCAGTTCCAGGGCTATACCTGGCCGGGAAACGTGCGCGAACTACGCAATACGCTGGAACGCGCGGTGATCGTCTGCGAGGGTTCGGTGATTGAGACCAAGCACCTGCCTCCGGGTTTCGGGCATTTGACGGCGCGTGCTGCCGCCATGGACCCGAACGCCTTACACCTGGGCGTGGGCACCACGGTGGAGGAGGCCGAGCGGCAGCTCATTATGAAGACCCTGGAAGCCACGAATAATAACAAGACCCGCGCCGCTGAAATCCTCGGAATCAGCCTGAAAACCCTGCATAATAAGCTGAAAGAATATGGGGCGGCGACCACCGCGGGCTCAGCCGCCGAGACCAATGTTTAGCAGGGTAGCAAGCAGGACGCCAGCGGCACTGTTCATGTCATGCGTCTGAAGACCAAACTGGTGCTGGCCATCACCGGCATGATTGTGGCGCTGGTGGTGCTGTTTTCCTACATCTACGTCTCCCAGCTTCTGCACCAGCGCATCATCGCCGCCTACGACACCGCCACGCTGCTGAGCCGCGAATTGCAGGACGCTGCCTCCGACGCTCAGCCCGACTTCAGCGACACACGCATAGACACCAGCAATCCGGACGCGGTGCGCGCCGCGCTTATTGAGGCGCTGCAGACCGATCCTAACCTCAACACCTTCCTGGATTCCATCGTAGCCAACTCGACCATCATTTATGACGCAGCCATCGCCGGGCAGGACGGCAAGGCCATCCTCGATACCGACCCCAACCTGATTGGCCAAACGCTGAGCGACCGGCCTGACTTAGCGCAGGTGCGCGATGCCAGCTTTCGCCAGCAGCTTCGGCTGGTGTTCAGCGCCCCGCAGGTGTACGACGTGCACATGCCCCTGCAGCTCAACGGCACGCCTTTCGGCAGCACGCGGGTGGGTGTTTCCACAGTATTTCTGAAAGCGGAAATTCAGCCTCACCTGCATCGTGCCATAGTGATCTCGGTGAGCGCCATTCTGATTTCCCTGATTCTGGCCGCCGGCCTCTCCAACCTGGCGCTCTCGCCACTGATGCGCATCAGCCAGCGCCTGGATAAAGTCACTGCCGGCGAACCGGAAGCGCTGCACGAAGAGAAAGAGCGGCAGGACGAGTACGGCCTGGTTACGCTCAAAATCGCCCACCTTGGCCGCCAGATGCGCGACGTAAAGGAAGTTTTCTCCGCGCTCAAGGACAACCTGGACCAGATCATGTCCACGTTGCAGGACGGCCTGATGCTGTTCACCCGCGACTCGCGCGTGGTGCTGGTCAGCGCCTCGGCCGAGCGCTTCGTGGGCCGGCCGCGGGGCGAAATTCTGGGCCGCAATGTCAATGATGTTTTTGCCGAGTCCACCCGCCTCGGCCACGTGGTGCTGGAGTCTTTCCGCCTGCGCCGGCCGCTCAACCAGGGAGAAGTGGAGGGCGAAAATGGCCGCCGTATCCAGGTTTCAGTGGATTTCATCCAGGAGGGCGGCGAGCAGATCGGCGCGCTCCTGGTGATGCGCGACGCCGAATCAGTGCGCCGCATTGAAGACGAAATCGAACTCTCGCGCCGCCTTTCCGCCATCGGCCGCCTCACCTCAGGCGTGGCTCACGAGGTGAAGAACCCCATCAACGCCATCGTGGTGCACCTGGAGGTGCTGCGCCAGAAGCTGCAGCAGATTGACCCTGACACCAAGCGCCACATGGACGTAATCGGCAGCGAAATCCAGCGCCTCGACCGCGTGGTGCAGACCCTGGTGGATTTCACTCGCCCGGTGGAATTGCGCCTGGGCGAAGTGGACTTGCGCAAGCTTCTGGAAGATGTGGCGGTGCTGTCCGCTCCCGAAGCCGAGCGCCACGGCGTGATTGTGATCCGTGACCTGCCGCCAGAGGAACTGCCGGTGAGCGTGGATTCCGATCTGGTAAAGCAGGCCCTGCTCAACGTGGTCAACAACGGCGTGCAGGCCATGCCCGAGGGCGGCACGCTGACCATCACCGCCACCCGCAACAATGGTGTCGCCACCGTGGATATTCACGACCAGGGGCACGGAATTCCTGCCGATGTGCGCGACAAGATTTTCAATCTTTATTTCACTACCAAGAAGTCCGGCAGCGGCATCGGCTTGCCCATGACCTACCGCATCATGCAGCTGCACCACGGCGACATCGAGTTTGACTCAGCCGAAAACCAGGGCACGACTTTCCATCTCACCTTCCCGCTGCTGCAGGCCGCCCCCGAACCTACGCCCGAAGTGGTTTCCGAAGCCTGAACATTAGAGCACTCACCATTGAGGTTGCGATGTGGGCTACGTGCTGGCTGCACCAATCGGCTTGCGCTGCGCGTATTCCCAAAATGGGAACGATCGCGTTTACTTCCATTTTTTCCACACATAGTTAATGCGAGTTTTGGATGGTATAGTGCGACGAACACTTACCAACATCAGGTCGCATCGGCGCTGGCCGGGTGTCACGGGTGAACCAGCTCATCCGTGATGGTTGTTACTTCTGTGTACGGTCAGCCTCCGCAGCGTAGTCAACTTTTTATCTGGAGGTCACTTGTGAAAAACGGGAACGGAAGCGCCACTGCACTGGAGGAGATCCAAATCCGGAACGGGCCTGCCAGCCTGGAGCCGGCGATTTGCTCCACCCACGGAGTGGCAAAGCGGCTGCTAATTAACTCGAAGAGCGGCACATTCTTCGGCTGCTCGGAATGCCACCCTGAGGCGCCCCTAGTACGTGGCAACGGCCACGCTGCGGAGCACCTGGAACGCATGGCTTCCGCGGCGTGGCTGGAGCGGGTGAGCTCGCCGGTGATTGTGGGCTGGATCATCGGGATGGCCATGCAATACCCAGAGATGAACTTCTGGTCATTGATTCGGCTGCTTCGCCAAGTCCGGGAGGCCGGTATGCGGGAGATTCTGCCCCTGCCGCTCGACGCACCGCGCTAAGCTTCCAGCTCCAACCGATTGGACCTAGTCGGCCCTGCCAGTCAAGGTCAAAGTGCCAATCGTTTATTCTCCCTTTCTTTTCTTTTGTGAGGCCGCCTCCGAGTTGTGCTGGGACGGCCTTTTTTGTCCCATACCAAGCCGCCCAATGCCTGAAGATACATCGCCTTCTCGCGTTGGCAGGCGAGGCTTGGCTTTGTAACGCTTCACTGTTCGCTAGTCGGCCCAAGGCTAATCTTTCCGGGGCGGATCGAGTGTCCAAGGTGGGACCACGCCTATGGAGCGGGCATAGGCGATCTGTTGACCGAGGTGCTGTGCGATGTGCTGAACGATAAAGAGCAAAACGCCCCGCTCCGTAATCTTCCCTCCGTTCCAATCCAGAGTCTTTTCCAGATCCGCGTCGGACATACGGCCGATGGCCATCTTGGCGTGAGAGTAGGAAGCCTTGAGCGTCGCGATGATTTTTGCTTTGTCGATGGTTGACTGCTCCAGGGTCTTCGTATCAACCCCGGCCGGAGTGGGAGTGCCCACGAGCTTGTAGAGATTGTAGTTCGCAGCGCTGGCATGCAAAAAAACCTCGGCGATCGTGCGCACATCCGGGGACGGCCTCCATGAATACCTATCGGCGGGAATGACCTCGGCCAAGCGGACGAACTCGCTCTCCTGGATCATGACTTCAGCCATCACTTCCGAGCGGTATCCGGTCACGCCGGGAGTTCCGTCGCGGTACGGGTAAACTTGCGCTGGCATGCGGACTGCGCTCGTCGTCATCACCATCAAACAGAGAGCAGAGAGGATTCGTAACATGAGGTCTCCATAGGTACGTGAGCTGGTGGAATCAGCGAGATTATACCTACTCGCCGCGATGTAACATCGCCTTCTCGCGTTTCATCGCGGCCGCACGGCACGACCCACAAAGTGTCCTACAGGCTCTTAACCGAGATGGCTGAATCGCCTGCTCGTCGCGACCAACCTTCGCGCTTGTGAAGTGTTTACAATAGGAGGGATGCGGCCCGCACTACTTTGTCTTCTGCTGGCGGGGCTGAGCTGGCCCTCACTCGCCCAGCAGGATCAATCGCAAACTGCTCCGACGACGGCTCCCCCTCCATCGTCCCAGGCTCCGGCCCAGCCTTCCACTGCAACTGGCGCCCAGCAAGCGCCGGCCACGGAAGCGCCGCCGTCATCTGCTCAGGCTTCGGGAAAGAAAGCCTCCAGGAAAAAAGCCTCTAAGAAGGCTACGAAGAAACACAAGAAGGAGAAGGCCCACAAACCGCCCGAGACAACTGCCGACACCGGTCCGCGGCGCATTGTGGTGCAGCGTGGCGGCACCAGCGAAACCGGCGGGCAGCTCGAACCGGGCGTTCCTCAAAGCGAAGCCGACCACCAGCGCCAGGCCACAGAACAGATTCTGCAATCCACGGACACCAGCCTGAAGAAAATTACCCAGCGCAAGCTCACTTCCGACCAGCAGGACATGGTGCGCCAGATTAACTTTTACATGGAGCAAGCCCGCGCGGCGAATAAAGAAGGAGACCTCGGCCGAGCCCGCAACCTGGCGGACAAGGCGCGCATGCTGTGCGATGCGCTAGCCCGTCAATAGCGGATGTCCTACTGGGCGGCAGTCCCCAGATGGGCGCGCACCGACTGCAGCAGCCAGTTGCCCGCCTCGCCCGCTTCCTGCTGAGAGAAATCCTGATGTAACAAAATCACCGGCAACCCCGGCCGCACCTCCTGCAGCATCGCCGCAGTAGCCCGGCCGCGCGCGGAGTGCATCTGGTCGGCAAGAATCACCAGGGCTGGTGCTGTCGCCTTCAGCAGCACAATCGCGTCGGGCAGATTGCTGGTTGTGACCGCGTCATAGCCCGAGCGGCGCAGCACCTCGCGCAGATAGACCAGCGTATCCACGTTGGGATGGATGCACAGCACCCGAGATGACGCCGCACCTGCCTTGGCCTCCGCCGGCCGAGAGCGCCCGTAGAAAGCTGAAAGGGCTGCCACCTCCGACTCATGCACATCGAACACCTGCGTCAGATTGGTGAGCTTTAGGAGGTGGTGTACCGGAGGCGGAGCCGCACACAGCTTCAGGTCGCCCCCCGAGCGGCGAATCCTGGCTACCAGACGCACCAGCGTGCCCAGGCCGCTACTGTCAATAAAGCTGACCTCGGCCACATCCAGCACCAGGTCGCGGCAGTCGCTGTGCAGCTTGCTCAGGTGCGAATCAATCTTCTGCGCTTCCATGCCGGCGACAATGCGTCCCGCGGCCTTCACCACCACCACCCTGCCCAACTGGCGGTCTTGCAGTTCCAGCGGCATCTATTTTCTCCTTGCAGGTTTTGCGCTATTCACTTTGACCAGCAAATCCTTGGCGGGTTGCTGATAAGCGCCCTCAATGCCAGCCGCTTCCGTCAACGCGGTCCGAGCATCGGCCAGTTTGCCCAGCTTGGCGTAACCGTAGCCCAGGCGATAAAGCGCCATCTGGTAGGAAGCGGGATCCTCTTTCAGCAGCGAGGTTGCCGCCTTAAATTCGGTGATGGCGGCGGGCGTCTTTTCCTGGCGCATGAGCGCGTAACCCAGAGCAGAGTGGGCTACTCCGGCTGAGAGTTTCTGCTGCCGCGTGGCATCGGGCGAGTCCGCCTTGGCCAACTCAATGGCCTTATGCGCGTAGGTAATCGATTTGCCCAGATTCGTCTCCTTGGGCTGCTCGGAGTATGCGTTGGCCAGCAGGATCAGGGTGGGCAGGCTATTGGGATCGCTGGCCAACGACTTCTCCCCGTAGGCCACCAGCCGGTCCGGCTCGTTCAGCTGCTGCAGGCTGTATATGGCGTACTGCGAAATCGGCTCTTCGAACTTGGATCCGGGAAAGGCCGGCGTGTAGCGCTCAATGTACGCCATGCGCGTCTTTGGGTTCTGCTCGGCGGCAATGGCGTTGTAGCCCGCCGCTTCCAGGAACTCATAGGATTGCTTGTCCGTGTCGTTGGGCTGGTCGCTGGTGGTGGCTGCGGCGGTAGTCAGCTTGGCCTTGCCAAACGTGGCGTTGTAGAGTTCGCCGCCTTTCACGGAGTAGCCCAGCACCTTGCCCCAGTCCTTCAGCTGCTGGGCTATGCCGGCCTGCGAAACCAAAATGTCAAGGTTGTGGGGAGCGGCGGCCAGCGCCTTATCGCCGGCCTCGAGCGCCTTGGCATTATCGCCGGTGGTGGAGTAGGCCTGCGCCAGCTGCCAGTTGCCGTAGGCCACGGCCTGCGGGTTGGAAGCAAATTTCTGGACAAAATCCTGCAGCATGGGAACGCGCTTCTGCGCATCGGTTTCATTGCTGATGGCCTGCAGAGCCTGGTCTTCCGGCGTGCCGGCGGGAATGATAATTTTTTCCAGCTGAGCTTGCGCGAATGCCACGAACAGAATGGGAATCAGAAGGGCCGACCAGCGAACGCGAACCATGACTCACCTCCGCAATGCCGGTACCGGGGAGCGGGCGGCCGCGGCACACACGCCGCTGGCTTGCCCATAGTATCCGCAGCGGGCCATGCTAGCGCCCTTTGCCCCTGGGAGCAAATTCTTTATTCACCACAAAGGACACGCAGGGAAAATCGGGCAAGACCCTCAGTTCGATGGTTATCCCCATCGTTCTAACAAATTCAAGTTGCCGCGGATTTGCGCGGATCGCCACCGATGACGCTGATATCCCTAAGCATTCAGGGGCCGAGTGCTGAGTGCTGATTGCTTATTGGGAACCTGGCACTCCAGCTTCCTCGCGGCGCAGCACCCGGTCGCTCAGCCGCCGCACCCAGCCGTGCCGGGGCTGATACGGAGGCAGCACAATGCGATTGGCCCGCAACTCCGCCAGCGCCCCTTCCAATGGCATGGATTTCCACCGCTGCAGCCGCGGCTCAATTGCCTGCTGATACTCAGCTTTCTGCGCCCAGTAATGAAACAGCACGTCGTCGCAGGCGTGCACCTGCGCGTTTTTCTGCAGGAAGTAGGCCACCGCGTACTGCTCCACCAGCTGCTTTTGGTAATGCGGCGAAATCGCGTCAATGAATGCCAGCACCGTGTGCAGCAGGTGGAACTGTGAGGGATGGAGGCCGATAGCGCCCGAGTTCCACATGTCGGCGTTCAGGTCAATGGCGCTGCCGCGAAAATGGAATTTGCTCATGCGCTTGCGGAAGCGCTGCAGCTGTCCCGTGGGATGGCTCATCACCGCATATTCCTTGCGGTGAAGCACGGCGTTAGCCGGTCCGATGCGGGCAAACACCGGCGCGAAATCAGCGAAGAAGAAAGTGTCGGAGTCGGCAAACAGTATGCAATCTTCCCCGTGCGTGTGCGTCGCCTCCTCCAGGGCTGCAATCTTGATGCGAAAGGGATAATTTCCTGGCCCGCGCCAGGCGCGAGCCTTCTCCGTCGTTAATTCATGCACCTGGATGTGATGGGCAAGCGGCTGAAAAACATCCGGCGCATCGGTGTAGACGTGCACCTGCAGGTCCAGCGCTCCCTTCCACGCCAGCGCCGAGTACGCAGCATAGAGGGCCTGCACATGCACGTTGCGCGGACCGCAAGCCAGGTAGACGAGGTGCTGCATAAACTTTGATTGTAATAATACGTGCTCTCATGCTGAGCACGACAACTCGCTTCTGTAGGACCCAAAACACTCTCTTGCTGGCGTCATGCTGAGGCGCTTCCAGCGCCGAAGCATCTCGCGTGTTCCACGGCGGAATTGGCAATGCACGCGAGACCCTTCGGGGCTGAAGCCCCTCAGGGTGACGCCTGATGGGAGTTGCCGGATGTACCCCATTTTTTCCGTGCTAGACTGGCCCCACTTGAGCTCCGATCGCAACATGAGTGTGAATGCGGCTGAGGCGAAGTATTCTGCCAAGGCGGCGATTCCACCCACCGCCTCCTCAGCCTTGCAGCTTTCGGCACGACAAAAGTGCTTTCGCTCCCCGGCTTTCATCGTGCTGGTGGCTTTGCTGTTGCGCTTGCTGGTTATCACGGTGGGCCACACCTACCGCATCACGCCTCGCCGCGACCACTTTCAATTTGGCTGGGAGATGGGACGCATTGCCCGTTCGCTGGCCACCGGCCTGGGTTTCGCCAACCCTACTGACCTCGCAACCGGTCCGACGGCGTGGGAAGCACCGCTCTATCCTTTCCTGCTGGCGGGAGTGTTCAAGCTCTTTGGGATTTACACGCACGCTGCCGCCTGGGTCATCCTCGCGCTTAACAGCCTGTTTTCGGCGCTCACCTGCCTGGCCATCTACCGCATAGGCCACCGAATGTTTGGTCCGCAACCTGCGCTCTGGGCGGCCTGGACCTGGGCGCTCTTTCCCTACGCCATCTATTGGCCGGTACGCGTGGTCTGGGAGACCAGCCTTTCTGCGCTGCTGCTCAGCCTGGCCATCCTGCTGCCTTTGCGCCTGGAGGAGAGTTCCCGCCGCCGTGACTGGCTCCTGTTGGGATTGTTATGGGGCGCAATCGCGCTCACCAATCCCACCCTGCTGTCGTTTTTGCCGTTCTCGCTGGCCTGGCTGTGGTGGCGCCTGCGCGGGCACTCGGCCGCCGTGCTCGCCAACATGGCGATATCTCTGGCGGTGTGCGCTCTGCTGGTCGCTCCCTGGCTGGTCCGCAACAATCGTGTGTTTGGCCAGTTCGTCTTCATCCGCGACAACTTTGGCCTGGAAATTCACATAGCCAACAATCCCAGGTCCTCAGGAATGTGGACTCGCTCAGAGCATCCAGGTAACGATCCGGAGGCGATGCAAACCTTCGCCGCCATGGGCGAATTGTCCTATATGAAAGCGGAACAGCACGCCGCTTTTGATTTCATCGGCGCCCGCCCCGGCGAGTTCCTCAAATTCTTTGCCGAACGCATTTTTTATTTTTGGGGCGGCAACCCGCAAATGACGCTGGTTCGCAGTTGGAACCTGTCTCCGGCGCGCCACCTCGCATTCCTGCTCTCCACCCTGGCGGCATTCGCCGGACTTTGGCTCTGCCTGCGCCACCGCGTGCGGGGGACGTTTTTGCTGGCCTGCGCAATGCTCGTCTACCCCATTGCTTACTACATTGCCTTCCCCGCTCCCCGTTATCGCCACGCTATCGAGCCGGTAATGGTACTGCTCATCATTTACGCGTTGTGGCTATGCCGCGGGCGCCAAGTGCGCTGGCGCCGACCGTAACGTGTTGCGGGGTAACGGCGAAACGCATCGCGCCATTGCGGTGAATGCCGTCAACCGCGATGGTTCGCAGCGGGTGTCCCGTAGGGACAACGTGAGAGTAGCCCGCCACTTCAGTGGCGGGAAGGCTGAATTGGAGACAGCAGTCCCGTCAGGGACGACTGATATCTCACATCGTTTTTTCAGCCGTCCCTGACGGGACTCTAATGAGTATTGGCTTCGATTCCCGCCAGTGAACTGGCGGGCTACTTTCATCCGGTCTCTACGAGACCGGTCATAAGCACATAGTCATGACAACGATGCGAATTGATGAAACTGTCAGAAGCTTCCTTAACGCTCTCCATATAAAAGGCAGACAAGTCCCGCCTCGGCGATTAGGGCCACAATCTCAACAGCAGAAGCCACAATCTCAACAGCAGAAGCCTCTTGCGGAGCATGCAAGTCGTGACACAGTTAACTAGCAGCTAGCAGCCAACAGCTGGTATTCCGCCTCAAGATTACTTTCGTACGAAGCCACTCCGTCAATTGCGCGGCGCCGGCTTTCGCGTTTTAATAAATATTCGCGGCTTCCCCACCCGAAATCCATCTAACACCCATCCGGCATGCGCACCATCCTGCAAAAGCGCGAGCTGCGGTACGTGTTTACCGCCAACATGATCTCCATGCTGGGGAGTGGGATGAACTCCGCCGCCGTCACCTGGTTCATCCTTCAGGCCACGCACTCGGAGATGGCGCTGGGCACCCTGGTGGTGCTGCAAACGCTGCCGGCCATGGTGATGCTGCCCTTCACCGGAGTCATCATTGACCGCGAAGACCGCCGCCACCTGGTGATGGCGCTGGATGCCATCCGCGCGCTCGTGGTCGCGGGCATCGCCACGCTGGCGTTCATGCACCGCGTGCACGTCTGGGAACTTTACCTGATGAACATGCTGGTTTCGGCGGGCTTCTGGATGTTCTGGCCCACCATTACCGCCCTCATCCAGGAGCTGACGCCGGACTCGCAGTTCGTGCACGCCAACACGTTTCTGCTGGCGGGCGTGCAGGGCGGCTGGCTGATGGCCGGAGCCCTGGTGGGATTCGTGTACAACCACATCGGCCTGGGCGGCGTGCTGCTGATTGATTTCGCCACCTACGTGGTCTCGTTCAGCTGCTACTTCGCGCTGCGCAAAGGAAAACGCACGGTGGCTCCACGCGAGGCGGTACCGGCGCAGGCCGCTGCCGGGGAAGGCTCCTGGGACCGCTATTGGCGGGAGTTGGGCGAAGGCATGCGCTACCTGCGCGGCAACCGCTACGTGGTGCTGCTTGGTGCAAGCTGGGCTATGTTCATCGGCGCCATGTCCACGCAGGGCGTAGTCACTGCCCCGCTCAGCGATCGCCTGCTGCATGCCGGTGCGGTCGGGTATGGCTGGCTGAACGCGGGCTGGGGTGTGGGCGCGTTCCTGAGCGTGCTCTACGCTCCGCAGGTCATCCGTCGCCTGGCAGGTCGCCGCACCGTGGCCTTTTCCATGGCCCTGCTGGCCGGCAGCATCTTCCTCGCGCCTTATTCGCGCCTGCTGGCGCTGGCGGTGGCACTCTATGCCCTGATGGGCTCGGCTCGCGGTGTGGGCGGCATCGCCATCTCCAGCGGCATGATGGAGCACGTGCCCCAGCACTTCATGGGACGGGTGCAGAACACCTTCTACTTCGCGGGCACCCTGCTGCAGGTGTGCCTGAGCCTGATCGTAGGCGCGGCTGCGCACCGCATCGGCCTGGCCCTGGGCTTTGCTTTGATCGCATGCGTATACTTCGTGGCCTTCCTCACCGCGGCCTGGCCGCTCGAGTCCGTGCCTCGTCTGGCGCCGGGCGAAGCCGCAGCAGATTAAAACAAGGGGCAGGAGTCGGTAGTCAGGAGTCAGCAAAGCTGAACCGACTCCCGACAACTGACTACCGACTACCCGGTTCTGACTCCTGGGTAGTGTCTCAGTTTGAATATCCGCCTTGGGTGGAGAGCGGACCTCTGGTTATTGGTCACACCGGCAGTGCGACGCGCAGATCGTGTCCAACCTCACCGTGCAACGTCGGCTTAAGCTATTCTGAAGAACCTGGGTTGGAGGTTTTGTAGCATGGCAAAGCTCGTATATGGATTGAACCAGTCCCTGGACGGCTACGTCGACCACATGAAAATAGGGCCACCCGATCCCGCGCTCTCTCGTCACTTCATCGAGCAGGCGCGCGGCCTGACCGGCGCGGTGTACGGTCGCCGCATGTACGAGATCATGCGTTATTGGGACGATGACCTTCCGGATTGGGACGCGGAGGATCGCGACTTCGCGGCGGTGTGGCGGAGCCAGCGGAAGTGGGTTGTGTCGCGCTCGTCAAAGTCGATCGGACCCAACGCCACACTCATCGAGGATGACTTCGAGGCGGTGATACGCAGGTTAAAAGCCGAGCTGGAAGGGGAGATCGACGTAGCCGGACCAAACCTGGCAGGGAGCCTGACCAACCTTGGCCTGATTGATGAGTATCGACTCTACATCCATCCCATCGTGCTTGGTGATGGCCAGCCATTCTTCGTCGGCCCCCGGCCACGGCTCCGCCTTGTGGCCGGCGAACGAATTGGCGAGGACGTGATTAGGTTGACGTATATTCCTGCTTAAGGGCGCGACTCGCCCGACGGACGCGCCGACTCAACAGGTCCGCTTTCGGTCGCACCCGAATTTCAAACTGAGACACTACCGACTCCTGACTCCTGAGCGCTGGCTCCTATCTCGTCTGTTATCCTGTGCGTTTCAGCGGAGATGCCCATGAGCGATAGTCTTGCCGGCCGTAACGCGGTGGTCTTCGGAGTGGCCAATAAGCGCAGCATTGCCTGGTCCATTGCTCAGGGGCTGCATGGGGCGGGAGCGCGCCTGGCCATCACCTACCAGAACGAGCGCCTGGAACAAGAAGCAAAGGACTTGATCCTCTCCCTGCCCGGGGCGGAAGCCTTTCGCTGCGATGTCAGCCAGGACCAGGAGGTAGACCGGCTGTTTTCCGAACTGCGCAGTCGCTACGGTAAGCTGCACGCGCTGGTGCACAGCATCGCCTATGCACCCGGCGAGGAACTGAAGGGCGATTTCGTTAATACTACGCGCGAGGGCTTTCGCATCGCGCACGACGTCAGCGTCTATTCGCTCATCGCTCTGGCGCGCGCGGCCGCGCCGCTGATGGAAGACGGCGGCAGCATTATCACTATGACCTACTATGGCGCGGAAAAAGTGGTGCCCCACTACAACGTCATGGGCGTGGCCAAGGCAGCGCTGGAGGCCACGGTGCGCTATCTGGCCGCCGACCTGGGCAAGCGCCGCATTCGGGTGAACGCTATTTCCGCCGGACCCATCAAAACCCTGGCTGCACGCGGCATCTCCGGCCTGGGCGACATGCTGAAGGCCCACTCCGAGCGCGCTCCCCTGCAGCGCAACGTTGACGTCAACGAGGTGGGCGCCACCGGCGTCTTCCTCGCCTCCGACGCCAGCTCCGGCATCACTGGCGAAACCATCTACGTGGATTGCGGCTACAACATCATGGGGTTTTAAAAGCAGTTGTCAGTGGCCAGTTGTCAGTGGTCGGCAAAATCAACAGTGTGGGGGCAGAGCTTCGCTCCGCCCATGGACGGGGCAAGACCCCGTCCCCATACGGGCCGACAAAGATTTTGCTGACTCCTGATAACTGACTCCTGGAATAACAAAGGCCTCCTTGCGGAGGCCTTGGCTGAGAGACGAGGCTAACGGCTTAGAGCTTTCTTACTGCGGCGCGCCCGTCGGCTGTACGCTCGAAGTGGACTCAGGCACGACTGGGTTCTTCACCATGAAGAAGCTGTGATCGTAGAGATTCCGGTACATGTGACCGGCGATCTCGGCCGCTTTGGGCCCGAAAGTGGGCCGCCCGCCTTGGAGGAATACCACCACCACAATGCGTCCCACGTTGGTGTTGGAATAGGAGGCAAACCAGCCGAAGCGGGTGCCATCCTTTGAGCAGGTACCGGTCTTGCCCAGGATCTCTTCTTCGTTAAAGTTCACGCGCACGCTGCGAGCAGTGCCGTACTCCACCGCTCCCGCCATGCCATCGGAAATTTCCGGAATCAGCGGCGCGATGTTCAGCTGGCGCTTTACCCGCGGCTGGAAGTTGGCCACTTCATCCGGCGTGGTCGGATGCTGCAGGTAGTAGAGCGTTCCGCCATTGGCAATCGCCGAAACCATCGCCCCCAGCTGCAGCGGAGTCATGGAGACACCTTCGCCGAAAGAGCACATCTTGCCCACGCCCCCGTCCTTGGCGGGAATCACGTGGTCGGGATATTCTCCCAGCTGCTCGCCGGGAATGTTGTAGCCGGCCAGTTCACCCAGGCCGAACTGGTGCGCGTAGTAGGCGACCTTTTCAAAACCCAACTGGCGGCCCACCGCCTCAAAATAGGCGTTGTTGGAGTGGGCCAGGGCCTGCGTCAGATTCATGCGGAAGCGGCGGCCCAGGCGGATCTTGGTGTCCTTGTCAATCACGCCTTCCTGCAGCGCGGCCAGGGCTACCGACAGCTTGATGGTGGAGCAGGGCTGGGCGCCGCTGGAAAGAGCCAGCTTCTGATTCACCATGGCCAGAACGCGGCCGCTGGTGGGCTCGATGGCGACTACCGTGCCGTTCATGTTGCCTAGGGCATCCATCGCCGCCGCGCGAACCATCGGATCCTCACCAGCGGTGATGTCGCCGTCGGTCAATTCATCGCTGAAGGAACTGGTATAGAAGCGCTCATAGGAGCGGTGACGCCGCGCGTAACGATATCGGCGTCCGTGGCGCACATAGGTAGCGCGGCTGCGGCGCAGGCTCCTCATTTGCCGACGAGCGCGGGCGCTTTCAGTAATTCTGTGCCGGGACCGGGTGCGCGTGGTGCGGCGCGTGTTGATGGTCGCCGCCAGGGCGGTCATCTCAAGAGCGAAAAACGCCAAAAGCAGAAGGGCGATTTGGGCGACTGTTGAACTTTTTTTCATCACTCCCTGACCATCCCCGGGGCCGTTGCCAACATTGTCATGTGCAAGAAACCTGCCACTCTGAACCGCAGGTGGCCTTCTACTACTAACGCTTAGATAGTATGAGAGTTGCTCGACGCTGCGCAATGGAAAAACTTCTCTATCGGTGACGTCAGCGTTTAAAAAATAAGCCGAGCAGATGCAGCTACTTAGGATGGAGTTACCGGGGTGTAGATGCCTTCAGTAATAGCCCGCTGATTTACTTTCTCGATACTGGACCTCTGTGTAAACAGGGTGAGGAGTAGCCAGGGGTCCTTCGGCCCTGGCGGCCCCCGGGAAAGCTGCAAAGTTTTGCACTTATGACCGTGGCGGTCAGTAATGTGACAGAGTTGGTTACAGGGTGACAGGAATTAGCAGTTTGTCCTTCGTTGCGGAAGTTCTGTGCCGCCCCTCCGGGGCTCAGATTTTCTGCTGAAAGTTCCCAGGACTTCCGTCCTGGGCTTTACTATTCCGCGCCTCCGGAGCTCCTTTGGATGGAATGCCCGGGATCGCTCAGATCACACTGGAGAGGACAAGCACGAATCAGCCCGAAGGGCGAAATAGCTCTTAGCCCAGGGCGTGAGCCCTGGGAAGAATCACGGGAGATAATTCGAGCCCCGTCAGGGGCGACACTCTTCAAAAAGATAGCGTCGGATCGACGTCGTCCAAAACATGCACCAGGCTTCAGCATTGTCCAAAAGCCGAAGCCCGGTGCTCTGAAGGATCCGTTTAGTTTACTTCTGTCCGCTTCCGAATGAATGTGGGCACGTCCAGGTCGTCGTGCTCGAACGTGGGCACCACGGGAGCTGGCGCCGGCATGGCTGTCCGCGGCGCTTGTTCCTCCACCTGGTTGACCACCGGCGGGGGCGCATCCGGAATGGCGAACCCGGAGGTCACCCGCCTTTGCGAGATGGCCTGGGCCGAGGAAGAAATTCCGCGCTCCCGCCGTTGTGGTGCATCGCTCTTGAACCCGGTGGCGATCACCGTGATCTTCACCGAGTCCTTCGCCTTCTCATCGAGCACGGCGCCGAAGATGATGTTCGCGTCTTCGTGGGCGGCGCTCTGGATGATGCTGGAAGCCTCGTTCACCTCGCTCAGCTTCAGCGAACTGGAACCGGTAATGTTGATGAGGATGCCGCGCGCCCCGTCAATTGCGCCGGCTTCGAGCAGCGGTGATGCAATGGCGCGCTGCGCCGCTTCCGTGGCCCGCCGCTCGCCAGTGGCGGTGGCTGTGCCCATTACCGCGTAGCCCATCCCCGCCATGATGGCCTTCACGTCGGCGAAGTCGCGGTTGATGATGCCGGGAATGGTGATGATGTCGGAGATGCCCTGCACCGCCTGGCGCAGGATGTCGTCCGCCACTTTGAACGACTCAAAGAAACCGGCATTTTCCGCCACTGCCAGCAGCTTTTCGTTGGGGATGACGATGGTGGTGTCCACCGAGTCAATCAGCTCGGAAAGACCGTTGGAGGCCTGCATCATGCGCCGCTTGCCTTCAAAGCCGAAGGGCTTGGTGACCACGCCTACGGTGAGCGCGCTCATTTCGCTGGCCAGGGAGGCGATGATGGGAGCCGCGCCGGTGCCGGTACCACCGCCCATGCCGGCGGTGACAAATACCATGTCCGCGCCTTCCAGCGCCTCGATGATTTTGTCGGAATCCTCCAGCGCCGCCTTGCGACCCACTTCGGGATTGGCGCCCGCGCCTAGTCCGTTGGTGAGCTTGACGCCGAGCTGGATCTTGACTGGCGCGCGAGAGAGCCGCAGCGCCTGCAGGTCGGTATTGGCCACGATGAACTCCACGCCTTCCACCCCGGCGTCAATCATGCGGTTGACAGCGTTGGTGCCGCCGCCGCCCACGCCGATGACCTTGATGTTGGCGTCGTTCTTGGCCTCTTCGTGAAAGCTGATGCGGATGCCGCTCTTGGGCGTCTCCGCCGGGTTGAGTGTGTTTTCCTTTTTTGGCGTCATGACTTGCGCTCTCCGCTCCTCATACGGAAATTTTTCTACAGTCCTTGTCTGCCACTTCCGATCCCTTGCGGCGCTACAGCCTTATGCCTTGCGCCTGCTGCCCCTTGCCGAACAGCGTTTTCAGCCTGCCTGCCCAGCGCTCATCCTGGTTGCCGCGGGCGAGGCGGGCGCGGTGGCCGTAAAAAATCATGCCGATTACGGTGGTGAATTCGGGCTCGGCCAGCAGCGCCGGCATTTTGGCTAGCGGCGAAGGCCAGCCCAGGCGGATCTGCTTGCGCATCACCGACTCCGCAATTTCCAGGATGCCGCTCAGGCGTGCTCCGCCGCCGGTGAGCACCACTCCGGCGCCGCAGGTCTCCATCAGCCCGCCGTGGCGGAGGCCATCGCGCAGCATCTCGAACATTTCGCGGGCGCGCGGCTCAAGGATTTCTCCCAGCACGCGCTGCGCGATCATGCGCGAAGGCCGGTCGCCGACCGAGGGCACCTCGACTTCGTGGCCCTCGGGAATGCGCGTCACCACCGCACAGCCGTACGTGCGCTTCAGCTTTTCCGCTTCCGCCAGGGGCGTGCGCAGGCCCACCGAAATGTCACTGGTAAAGTGGTCGCCGCCCACCGGGAGCACTGCGGTGTAGGCCACAGCGCCGTCCTGGAAGCCAACGACGTCGGTGGAACCGGCGCCAATATCCACCAGGCAAACGCCCAGTTCGCGTTCTTCGGGGCGCAGCACGGCGTCGGCACAGGCCAGCGGTTCAAAGACCGTGTCGCTCACGTGCACGCCGGCGCGGTTGAGCACCGTGACCACGTTCTGGGTGGCGCTTTTGGCCGCGGTCACTACATGCACCTTCACTTCCAGCTTGCTGCCCATCATGCCCAGCGGGTCGCGAATGCCAGGCTGGCGGTCGAGGATGAACTCCTGCGGCAGCAGATGGAGGAAGTCGCGGTCGGCGGGCAGCGAAATGGCTTTGGCCTTCTCCACGGCGGCGCGGATTTCGTCACGCGTAATTTCCCGCGGGCGCTGGCCCAGGCTGATGCCGCCTACGCTGTTGAGGCCGCGTATGTGGGAGCCGCCCACGCCCACGATGGCGCGCTCGATGGGAGCGGAAATGCCGTCCTCGGCCTGCTCCACGGCTTTCTGCAGGGAGGCAACGGCGCGCTCCAGGTCCATGATCACGCCCTTGCGTGAGCCCAGCGAGTCGGCAACGCCATGGCTGCGGTAGCGCAGTCCGGCTTCGGTGATCTCCGCCACCAGGGCGCAGGTCTTGGCACTGCCTACATCAATTGCGGTCAGTAGATGCGGGTTACTGTTTGCCATGATTCCGTTCTTCCTAGTGCCGCCGTCCCGGCCGCTGTCCTGCGGGCGTCTCGCCGCAGTGCGAGGGCAAGATGCCCTCGCGACAGCCGGCAAGATGCCGGCGCTACATCAATTCCCCTCTCGGCGGCGGTGTGACACTTTCTTTGCCAGCCGTTTTGCTTTGCCCTTCCTCACGGCACGCGCCGGCTTGCGTCCCAGCGGGCGGCTGGCCCGCTTCAAATCGGCCGTGGTCAACGCCGCCGGCTTAACACCTGCCGCGATTGCCGCCCGCGCCGCCGGTCCACTCAGCGGCTTTTGCGCCAGCAAGCTGGAATCCGGATTCACGATGATCTGCCGGTCGTAGCGCAAGTCCACCGAATCCAGCTTCTGGAACTGCTGCCGCCATTCGGCTACATGGGTCACATAAATCTTGTAACGGGCAAGAAAATTCCCCGTACCCAGATGCACCAACACCGCCCCAGAGGGATCGTTCACCATCACCTTCACGTCCTCCGGATCAGACAGGTCCACTTCGCTCAGGTCCTGGGAGTAGCGGGCGCCGCTGGAGTCCAGGTCCTGGATGAGCTGGGTGTAAATGTCCATTCGGGCAGAGCGTGTGGAGAGCGGCTCCGCTTCGCCCATGCCCACGATCACGGGAAACGAGTACTGGTGGTGGCTGCCGACGGGTAGGTCCATCACCACGCCATCAGCGTCAATCAGGGAAATGTGCGAGCCGATGCGGGCAAAGGCCACCGGTGTGCGCTCCGTGATCTGCACCTGCAGGCGGTCGGGCAAGAAGCGCATCACTGACGCCGACTTCACCCAGGGAATCTGCTGCAGCTGCTTTTGGCGCTGGGCCAGGGGCACAAAAAAGATATTGCGGCCGATGTCCCCCCCCAGCACGTCCATGATCTGCGCCTGGCTGACGTTGTGATTGCCGTCAATCTCGATGTTGTCGCTGGTGTCCAGGGTGAAGCGCCAGGAATGCGCTCCGTACTGCATGGCCATTCCGGCAACAACGGCGACAAGGATGAGCAGGGCGGCTGCAATGGCAGCCCATTTCAGGCGGTGGGCGGCTTTTCTGGGAAGAGACCCTCGACGGACGGAGACACGCTTCTGCGCGCGCAGAAATGGCGATTCTTGCTCGGATTCCAAGTCAACCAAGCGAGCATCGTCCAGGGTGGCGGGCACATAATCCGCACTGGGCGTGAGCTCCAGGTCGTCCTGGGCAGGTGGAACGCTCCTACGCGCCATCAGCCGTATTCAGTTGTCGTCGAGAATCGCCGAAGTAACTATAGCCGCTTTC
>DATEGI010000268.1:0-26016 GCA_035280205.1 Terriglobales bacterium
CAGGTGAACGATCGGCGAGACCTGTTTGCATTAGTGCATGATTTTGGGGATTCAGCGGGGAAACCCCAGGTGCCTGACGTGGCATATTTCCTCTACGTTGATTCCGCTCGCGTCAGGGATATGTACAGCCAAATCGAGCCGGAATGGCTTGAAAAACAGCGGATCGTTACGCATTCTCATACTCGAACCGCGAAGGCAAGCGTGACGGGAGGAGCGGTGGCAGCTGAGGTAGGCGGCTCTGCCGACGCGCAAGAGCAATCGACTGAGGAACCGCCTGCCGCTAGCCCCGAACGGGAGTGCCAAGGCCTAATGAAGTATGCAGTTGACCGTAAGGGGGCAAAGAGCTACACGACAGACGATGCGTGGGGGATTACGCAGATCCTTCCCGAACTCAGTAAACCCACGTTTCAAGTTCCGCCGGAAACAAAATTCTCGAATGGACTGCCCCTGAATTGGGCCGAGATTAGACAGCTCACAGCTTCTGAACCGATTTTTGACAATTCACCTGACGCGACTAGGGCAATAAACGAGGAATTATCGCAATCTAGCGCGAACTGGGAATCCAGGTTGAAGGGTGAGCTCACACAACCCCCAGACTTAATCTTTGTCCACGGTGCCTTCAGAATAAGCACCACGGGGTCGCTACTCTTGTCCCACGACTTTGTCCTTCAAGACGGTGCAATCCACCTCTACAAAGCAAACTTTGGACCCGTACTGTTCTCCGTGACGTTTCCACCAGGTACCCACGACAGAGAGTTTGACGGCAAGCACGAAGTGAATGCAACAGTGTTCGGTAAGGTCGTGCACGGTTTGGACGACCAAGGCGTCATTGAGTTGCGGGCTTTAGCGGTTTACTAATGTAGTTCGTCTGGGGCATCGATCCAGTTGGAACCGACCTCGTGCATCTAAGTCACATATTCGGCACAAAATCTCTTGTACGTGAAGTCAAGTGGAGTTTTCCTGACCTTTCTGCACCCCCTCGCGCGGAAATACTTCTAGTCCGTCGCACACACCTCGCCGAAGCCATACCTTTATGGCAAAAAATCGCGCGCCCCGAAAACAGTCTTCCTTCGAACAAATAGCAGTGCACCAATCCCTGTCGAAAGCAGAAGTAGGCTACTCGGTTCGGGAATATAGTACTTCACATCCAATGTTATAGTCGCATCGTATATTGACGGAGCGATGAAGACTGAATCTGCCGTAATTGAATTAAATCCTTGATCGAGTATCGTAACGGTCGGCGTAGTGAGTGCGTTCTCCTCACTCAGGATGAGACAGCAGCTTAGCAGATCATTTTTCAATATCGCACCGCACCCGCCGGCCACTGGAACATCGAATGAGCCGCCACCGGAAACCGCCAAACACCCAAGGAGGTCCCATGAGACATATTCGGTTCCAACGAAGCTTGCGATGGTTGGCAAGCACTCGGGTGGACTGCAAGGCTGGCCAGTTGACGCCGAGACCACCGTTTGCTCGTCAGGCGACGCGACAAATTGATAAGGGTAGTAGTTTGGGACAATAGTGAGGTGAGCAGAGCTGATTGTAGCGTTTGCCGGTATTTGCGACACCCCGTTCGTCAAGTTAATATCACGTCCCAAGGTATCGGGGCCGAGAGCGCCGCCACTAAGATCGAGTATATCCGCCCCATACTGATTTGGAAGAGTTTCGAAAACAAACGCTCCAGGTCCAATACTGATGCCGACAGGAATGGTGTCCGTTATAGTAAGCTCGCCAACAATTGGGTAGCTAGGAATGTTGCCAGCTTTGCTAGTTGTGGCAACCGTAACTACGAAGAAAGAAACAACTACCAGGGAGAACCTGACCGAACTTTTCACCGGACTGGATTCGTAGTTGGTCATATTATCCTCCCAATTTTGTCACCGCCAGGTGAGCTGAATTTGCGATTGGGAACCGGGGGCCCGGTTCAGTCGGACGGCAGGTGAGAGCGTTCTGGCAGGTGCTGTTCGGCTGAGTGAACACAGCCTATCGCACTCGAGGTTTGCTGTGAAGTGACTTGTGTCATAATTCGTATTATTAGAACAGGGTAAAACTCTGCTGATATGTTGCAACGGATTTCATTTGATTCTGCTGCGGGAAACAGCGTGGGTGCAGGGTGACAGCGCCAAAACAAAGTGGGTGAATGGGAAATGCGACAGGGGGAGGTCGTAAGCTCCGATGACTGAACAGAAGAGCCCAAGCGAGGTCTCCTGTCTTAAGATGATGGAGGAGGCCGAATCTCTCATGTTTACTCCGCAGCCGATTGGATTTGTCAGCAGTCCTTATCAGAACACCAAGGACATCCCCAAAGGGTTGGGGGCCAAGCACGATGCAGAGGGGGCGCTCAGGATTCTGCCCGAACTGGAAGCCGGCCTGAAGGATTTTGAGGGCTTCTCCCACCTCTTCGTCATCTGGGAGTTTGACCGTTCGAAGGACTTCGACCTGGTGGCCACCCCGCCCAGCGACAATAATCGCCCGCACGGCGTCTTCGCCACTCGTTCGCCGCGGCGTCCCAACCCGATTGGCCTCACTGTCGTCGAACTCCTGCGCCGCGAAGGTCCGGTGCTGCACGTTCGCGGCGTGGACATGCTGGACGGCACGCCCATACTCGATATCAAGCCCTATCTATCCAGCATTGCTATGGAAAAGGTGCGGCGCGGCTGGCTGGCGGAAGCGGAAGCACGCAACAAACGGTGAGGTCTTGGCCCGGTCGTTCCCTGCCCAAGTAAGCATCCACGGAGGGCGAGACGCCCGCCGGACAGCCGGCGGGACGCCGGCACTACAGCCCGGAGCATGGCAATCCCTCTGAGTATCTGGAATCGCGCCCACTCCGCACTTGACCAGTGACTGCTGTTTCCGCTCTACCAACCGGATAGGCCAATTGGTAATGGCTAGCTATTACCTCCGTGACTTGCCGCTCCTCACCCAGCCCGCTACTATGCCCTTGAGTTTGGCGAAGTACCTCGGGGGAGGGTACCAGCCACGAGCGAGCCTGGGCGCGAGCCCGGGCTTGCTTTTTGTGTGCCTGATGTATTTTCGGTGTATCTTTTGTGTATCTTCGGGGGTTGTTCGGAAGCCCTTTACTATCTGAGAATTAAGCTGACTGGCAACTGTTTCTACGCCCCAACCAGCTTCTCTAGTGCAGGCTTGTTGCGAATCAGCAGAGTGGAACCGCGCAGTTGCGCGATCTGCTGCTTGCGGAAGTCGCTCAGTACCCGGGTTACGGTTTCGCGCGAAGTGCCCACTAATTGTGCGATTTCTTCATGGGTAAGAGCGATCTTGATGCGCACTCCGTCTTTGGTGTTCTCGCCCTGCTCTGACCACTCCAGCAGCAGGCGCGCCATCTTCTCCGTCACCGAGTGCGACAAGCCTAGCGAGCGGATCATCTCGTAGGCGGACTGGCAGTTCTGGCTCAGGTGTTGCGCCGCACGCAGGCAGGCATCACCATGCTCCTCCAGAAAATGAAGAAAGTCGTCACGTTTGACGAAGTTGAGTTGCGAAGCCTGCAGAGCCTCTGCCGTCAATTCGTATGGCTTGCCGGAAACAGTGGCGTGCAGGCCCAGTACTTCGCCGGGTTCGGCGATGCGCAAAATCAGCGTCTTGCCGTCGCGGGAGGTGGTGGAAAGCTTGACCCGGCCACGGCACACCACGTACATGCCGCGAGGCGCCTGTCCTTCCACGAACAATACCGCTCCCGGAGGCACGGCCGAGGAGTACTTGATTTTCTCAAAAGCGGCCAGGGCGGTCTTGGGCAGGTCGCAGAAAAAGCGTTCCGAGCGCAGGTTACAGATCAGGCAATTCTCGATGATGGGCAGACCATAGGGCGAACCCATGCGCACCTCATATCACATGCCGCTGTGATAACTATATCATTCACAGTACACATTTCCCCTCTGACACCTTGTAAGCCAATGGCGGCCAGGGATTACGAAAGGAGCGGTGGGCGCCCTGAAGGCTCGCCTCCTCGTCTCCAAAACTGCCATTGGCAATGACAAAATCTGTCAACAATCCCATGCAAAGGGCTCAAAAAGCTTCCGCCCGGCTTTGCGTAACTTCGCCGTAATTTCCATGAATTGAATGGCTTGCACATGGCGGGGCGGAATGGCCCCTGGGATGCATATTTTTCTCGTGGAAGTTTTGTGCGGTACCACAGCTTGGGATGGCGCTGCAGAAAATGGCGAGAGACAAGGGATTTTCGCTGATTGAGTTGCTACTGGTGGTGGCGGTTATTCTCGTTATCGCCGCTATTTCGATTCCCAGTCTGATTCGCGCTCGTATTGCCGCCAATGAGTCCTCGGCTGTTTCTTCCCTCCGCACCATCATGACGGCCGAATCGGCTTACAACACTACTTACCCCAATGTCGGATACGCCGTAGCTTTGTCGGACCTGGCGGGCTCACCTCCCTGCATTCCCGCCCCCAACAATGCCTGCCTGATAGATTCCGTTCTGGCAACTGGTCTTAAGGCCGGCTATTCATTTAATGCCGTGGGCGGAACTCCCAACCCTCTTGGAGCCAACACCAGTTTTTATGTCGGGGCTGCGCCGGCGGCGCCCAACACGACAGGGGTCCGTCGCTTCTGCGGCCTGAATGATAACGTGATTCATTACGATCTCAACCCAGGGCTCAGTGCCGCGGTGCCCACGGCTGCCAATTGCGCGAACGCCCCCTTCGCCGGGCAGGTCATTCAGTAGTCCTTATTCGCGTTTGTCGCTTTCCTTTTCCACGCGTCCCGGCACCCTAGTGGTTTCATAATTTCCCTTCTTACCCGGCACACCAGGGGCTGGGTTACTATGAGGCGGTAAGGCTCCCCCCATGCCCGACGCTGCCGGCCACGCCCCGCTTGTGTTCCACGTGGACATGGATGCCTTTTTCGTGTCGGTTGAGGAACTGTTTGATCCTGGGCTGCGCGGCAAAGCGGTGGTAGTTGGCGGGCAGCGCGATGAGCGCGGCGTGGTCTCCGCCGCTTCCTACGAAGCGCGCAAATTTGGCGTGCACTCCGCCATGCCTTTGCGCACTGCCGCCAAGCTCTGTCCCCACGCCATCTTTGTGGAGGGCCACCCCGACCGTTACCGCGAATATTCCCAGAAAGTGCACGATCTTCTGCACAACTTCTCGCCGCAGATCGAGATGGTCTCGATTGATGAAGCCTACCTCGACATGAGCGGCACGCAGCGGCTGCATGGGCCGCCTTTGCGCGCCGCTCATTCACTGCACCATGCCATTCATGCCAAGACCCAACTGAACTGCTCGATTGGCATCGCAGCTTCGCGGCTGGTGGCCAAGGTTTGTTCCGACCAGGCGAAGCCCAACGGAGTGCTTTGGGTTCTTTCCGGGAGCGAGGCTACTTTCCTGGCGCCCCTGGCGATACGCAAGATACCCGGCGTGGGCGAGGTTACCGAACAGAACCTGCACTCCCTGGGGATCAGCACGGTGGGCGACCTGGCCCGCTTCGACGAAGCTTTCCTGGAAGAGCGATTCGGAAAGTGGGGACTGGCCCTGGCCGGGAAAGCCAGGGGACTCGACGCCGGCGGCTGGTTCGATGCTGAAATCGGCGCCGACGAAGACCCCAAATCCATGAGCCACGAACACACGTTCTCCACCGATACCTCCGATCCACAGCGGCTGGAATCCACTCTGCTGCGGCTGGCGGAAATGGTGGGACGGCGACTGCGCGAAGCCGGCCTGCACGCCCGCACCGTGCAACTGAAGCTGCGCTACGAAGACTTCACCACTATTACCCGGGCCCATACCCTGCCCCGCTCCACACAGCTTGACGTGGAACTGTTCGCGGCCGCCCGCAAGTTGTTTCGCGATAATTGGAAGGCGGGCAGGCCTGTCCGCCTTCTGGGCGTGCACGCTTCCTCCTTCGCGCATGAAGAAGGACAGCTGGACCTGCTGGATGGCGACAAGCAGCGGCGCTGGCGGCAGGCGCTATCCGCGGCCGACCACTTGCGCGACAAGTACGGAGAATCGGCGGTGGAACTGGGAGGCGGCATGAATGCCCGTTTCCGGGAGCGGGTTCACGAAAATCCTGCCAGCCTGCCGGGCAAAAGCAAAAAAGGTCCGCCCCCCGAGTAAAACACCCGCGCTCGGTGGCTGCGCGGGTGTGGCTTTAGGTCCAAACGATTTACCAGATCGCGGCGTTTACCTTATCAACCCACTCGTACCAGGGGTCGCCGGCGCTGTCGGTGTCTTGCTGGAATTGCACACCGAAGTCATCGCCCCAGTTGGTAGCCACCGCAGGCACCCAGGTGTTGATCTTGTATTGCGTGTTGTCAACCTGCAGCGCCACGTAATGCAGGTATTTGGTGTTGGGGTCGCGCTCGACATACCAGGTGATCTTGTGCCACTGCCCCGGGCCGAACTTGCTGCAGGCTACTGCCGTGTGCTGCCAATAGCGCCCGGTGTTGTTCCAGATGTCCCAATGCCCGCTGGCGTAATCGCATTGCGAGCCGAACATGTATTTGAATCCATTGGTGGAGAAATACGTGTCAAACTCCAGCGCCTGTACTACGTAGGCCCCATTGGACTGTTTGGTTCTGGAGGCGTTCCACATGAAGCTCATGGTGTACTCGATGTGGTTGGCCCAATCCTGATCGCCAAACTTCTTCACGAACAGGTCGTCGGCCCAGGGCACGTAACCTCCAATCCAGGCTTCGATGCCGCTGCCGTCCAGGGACGGGCTGCTCACAAACTGCTTCATCCAGTACTGCGCGACAGGCCCGTTGGCGCAAACCGTGCAGCCGATCCAGCCGGTCATGTTGTCAATATTGCTGAAGAATTTCGCACTTGAAGGCGGAGCCGGAATCAGGCCGCCCCCGGTCAGATTGCTCGGGCTGTATGAACCGATGTTCACGGTAAGGTAGGCGCTGCCGAAGGCGCCGGTCGTATTCCAGGCGCGAACCACCACCTGGTGCGTGCCCGCACTCATGCTGATCCACTGGCTGATCTTGCCGGCCGAGGTGTTTTGCCGAAACACCAGCGACGAATCCACGTAAATGCACCAGCCGGTGATGGCGTTCGAGGAACTGGCAGTGGCAACAATGTCCACCGGCGAGGTAGAGCCTACGGGCTGTACACCTACAGATATTGAGGCCAGGCAGGGCGCTGCGAGCAGCAGCAACACAGCAACTATTTTCAAAGCAGAACGCATAAAAGAGCTCCCCTGAACCTGAACTGGCTCCCGTGCGCTGCGAAAAAATCGCGGCCAGAGTTTCCCGGCGCCAGTCATGGATTTGAGGAACTCAGGAATATCAGCAAAGCGGCGCCTATCCTATTCGCAAAAAGCCTCAGAACATCGAGGCGCATTCACCGATGTTCAACTCAGATTACCTAGGTAGTTGATCGGATCAGTGGGCAGGCTCCACGAACGGTCTACAGGTCTCGTGGAGCGATCGCAACCCGGAGTGACACCGGCGAGGTTCTTGGCATCAAATGTTCGAGTTATGAAAAAGGGCGAATTGAAGAACCGGCTGCGGCGGCGGACTGCCGATAAGCTCTACGACCTGTCGCGCAGCGCCGGGCACGTGCCCGCGCACTTGCCTGCGGTGGCAGAGTCCGCCCGCGATAACGCCCGCCGCACAGGCCGCGCCCATGCCGAGCGGCGGCGTGGCCGCCGTCCGTCCGCTGGCTCTTGATCACTTCAAAGGTCTTCCCGGTACTTCCGTGTTGGACAGTGTTTCGTAACCCCAATTGAGTGCTTCAGCCGTCCCTCCGGGACTTGACTCTCTCTCGGACGGATTCCCGCCAGTAAACTGGCGGGCTACTTTCAGTCGCCGCTTCGCGGCTGATGCGGTTTTTGCTCACCTCCGATGCAGCACCCAGTGTTTCGTAACAGCCTGTTCAGCGGCGGGACCAGGCAATTCTAGATAGCAAAAATCCGGTGACGACGACTGGCCGATGGAGTGCTTCAGCCGTCCCTCCGGGACTTGACTCTCTCTCGGACGGATCCCCGCCAGTAAAACTGGCGGGCTACTTTCAGTCGCCGCTACGCGGCTGACGCGGTTTTTGCTCACCTCCGCTGCAGCACCGAACGATCTCTGAACTGGCGGGCTGCTCTCAGCCGCTTCCAGGAGATCCGGGGGACTGCCGTTAGTGTGTAAGCGAGTAGTGTGAGAACTCCCTGGAACGGCAAAGCAACCCAAAATCTGGCAGGGGTGCTTCGACTTCACCGGCCGGTTCGCAAGCGAACTGGCCGGTTCCGCTCAGCATGACATTCAGGAAATGGCGTGAGCTCGACTCACAGCCCAGCTTCAATGCGCGAGCGCGGATCCAGGTAATCGCGCAGGGCGTCACCTATAAAGTTGAAGGAGAGCACGGCCAGCATGACCGCCGCCGCGGGAAACAACACCAGGTGGGGCGCGTCAAACAGGTGAGCACGGCCGTCGTTCAGCATGGAGCCCCAGCTGGCGGTGGGTGGCGGCACACCCAACCCGAGGAAACTCATGGTGGCTTCCGCCAGCACCGCGCCGGCCATGCCGATGGCCGCCTGCACAATGACGGGCTGAATAATGTTGGGCAGAATGTGGCGTGTGATGATGCGCCAGTCGCTGGCGCCGAGCGCCCGCGCCGCCTCCACATATTCGCGCTCGCGCGCCGACAGCACCTGCGCCCGCACCAGACGCGCATAGCCCACCCAGCCTCCCAGACAAAGAGCCAGGATCAAGTTGAAAATTCCCGGCCCGCGAAAGGCCACGAAAGAGATGGCAATCAGAATGCCGGGAAAGGAGAGGAAGGCGTTCATCAGGATGACGTTTACGAAACGGTCCACTTTGCCGCCGTAGTAGCCGGCAATGGAGCCGATCACCAGGCCCAAAAACAGCGCGCCCAGGACCACGCTGCTGCCTACCAGCATGGAAATGCGGGCGCCGTAGATGAGACGGGAAAGGATGTCGCGCCCCAATTCGTCGGTGCCGCAGGGGTGCACCAGCGAGGGAGGCGACAAACGCGTGGCCAATTCGATGCGCGCCGGATCCTGCGGCGCAATCCAGGGCGCAAACAGCGCGAATATAACGAAGATGACGACCAGCACCACGCCGACGATCGCCAGCCAGTTGCGCTGGGCGGAGCGCGCCGGAGCGGGCGCTGCAGCTGCTGTCGCTTGGGCTATGGTTGCCATAAGTCAAGAATCTTCAACGCAGAGGGCGCAGGGATAAAGAGAGAAAAACCAGTAGCGTTAGCTCGTCGCATCAATCTCTTTCTCCCGTTTTTTCTCCGCGTCCTCTGCGGTAATGTTTTCTGCGTTCTCTGCGTTGAGGGTTTCATTGGCGAATTCGCGGATTCACCACTGAATACAGCAAATCCGTCAAAACATTCACCGCCACGTACGTTAATCCAATGGCCAGAATGCAACCCTCCACCAGGTAATAATCGCGATTGGAAATGGCCTGGATAGTGAGCCGCCCGATTCCCGGCCAGGAAAAGATGGTTTCGGTCACGATGGCGCCGGCCAGCAGCGCGCCGAACTGCAATCCCACCACGGTGAGCACCGGAATCATGGCGTTGCGCAGTGCGTGGCGATACACGACGGTGCGCTCGGGCAGGCCTTTGGCCCGCGCGGTGCGAATGTAGTCCTGGCCCAACTCTTCCAGCATTGAGGTGCGCACCATGCGGGTGAGGATGGCGGCCAACGCGCTTCCCATGGTGATGGCGGGCAGCACCAGGTGAGCCAGGCTGCCCGAGCCCGAGACCGGCAGCCATCCCAGTTCAATGGCAAAGAACAGAATCAGCACCGGGCCCAGCGCGAAGTTGGGAAACGACAGTCCGAAGAGGCTGATAACGCTAAGCAGGCGGTCGTCCCAGCGATTGCGGTGCTGTGCCGAGCGCACTCCCGCAGGAATGGAAAGCGCGAGCGCCACCAGCAGAGATGCAATCGTTAGTTCGAGCGTGTAAGGGTAGCGCTGCGCAATCAGGCTGCTCACGCTCTGGTTAAAACGCAGCGACGGCCCCAGGTTGCCGTGCACCACGCCGGCCCAGTAATTGATGTATTGCCGGCCCAGTGGCACATCGAGGCCGTAGGCATGGCGGGCTGCCTGCATGTCGGTGGCGGCTGCGCCTTCGCCCAGCATCTGCTGAATGGGATCGCCCGGCACCAGGTGAATCAAAAGAAAAACAATGGATACCACCAGCCAGATCACCGGCAGGGTGTAGAGCAGGCGGACCCCCAGGTAGCGAAGCGTAGATTTCATGAAAAAGGTTGCGGCTATTATAGGGATTCCAACTTGCGGAAACAGCTTTTCTGTGGGCGCCTGGGCGGTCGTTCTAAAGAGTCGTAAGGAGCGGCCTTTCTTATTCCGGCAGGTGCTTCTTTTTCAATTCCGACCTTACGCGGTTGGCCTCCATGTCCATACCGTGCCAAAACCTGGTGGCAACGCTTGTCCCGGTCCTGTCCAGAAGGTAAGTATCCACCACTGGCTCGAACCGGCCACTGCGGAAAAGGGCAAAAGCCACCTGCAGATTGGGCCCAGCCTCCGCCGTTTCATCGCTGGCATCCGTGCTGGGGACGGGGCCGCCGATGGAGATTTCCGGAAGATGAGGTTCGAAGGGATGCTCGCGCGGATCACGCAACTGCGTCAGCAGAATGTAATCACATGCCTTCTGCTGTGACTCCTCGCCGTTGTCTTTGCTGAAGTGAAGCGGGTACTGCATTGTTGTTCGCGAGTCCATGCCAAGGGCATCAACCTTATCCTGTTTCAGGCTTTTGACGAGGCGCTCCGTCATTTGTTCCACACTCGCGGAAGTTGTGCTGGCGTTGGCGACTACCGCGACACATACCTTTCCTTGCGGGAGGGAGTTTTTGTCTTTAGACGCCGCAGCGGAGACGAGCGCCAGGACAATGGCGGCACTGGGAAGAACCACCCGAAGCAGGCGCATGGGGCACCTCCGAGCATTGCTGAGTATAAGCCCGGAGTAAGGTAATGCGCCTCGGATTCAAGCGGCTTGGGAACGGAGCTCCAGCGGGCTGAGCCGCTGAGTACCCGGTTCTAATCCCCTGTTTTTCCAACGGCCTGGGGACGCTCCTGCAGCATTTCAATCCGCACCTTGGAGATGCGGTGACCATCCATCTCCACCACCGTAAAGCGCCGGCGGTCGTAGTCAAACGAGTCGCCGGTAATGGGAATCTTCTGCAGGCGGGTGAGCACAAAGCCGGCCAGTGTTTCAAATCCCTGGTTACGCGGCAGGCTGAGCTGATACTGGCTGTCCAAATCGAGAATGTTGGCCGCACCTTCCAGCACCATAGTGGCCCCGGCCTTCAGCGGCGCCATGGCGGCCACGTCGAATTCATCTTCAATTTCGCCGACCAGCTGCTCCAGTACGTCTTCCACGGTGACGACGCCCACGGTGGAGCCAAACTCGTCCACCACGACCGCGAGGTGCCGCTTGCGCTGCTTGAACTCGGTGAGCAGGTCGCCCAGGGGCTTGGTTTCCGGCACCACCAGCACGTCGCGCATGATCTGGCTGATGGGCATCTTAGCCACGCGCGCGGCTGCCGGTTGCGCCTGGGAAAGAGAAATGCGCAGCCGCATCCAGCGCATCAGGTCTTTAGCATAGAGAATGCCGACGATGTGTTCGGGGCCGCGCTGCGGATCGAAAACCGGAATGCGCGAGTGCTGCTCTTCCACTACGCGGGCCACCGCCTCATCCAGCGTCAAATCGGCGGGAAAAGAAAAAATGTTGGGCCGCGGCACCATCACTTCGCGTACCGTAACCTCGCCCAACTCCAGCGCGTGGGCGATAATTTCTTCTTCAAACTCGGGAATGAGTCCGAAACGCCGGCTGGCGGCCACGATCAGCTTCAGCTCCTCGGGCGAGTGCGCCGCGCCGCTGCGAATCTGCCGCGAGCCGAAGGCACGCAGCACGGCGTCGGCTGAGCGGTTCATCACAAAGAGGAATGGCCGCGAGATGGCCAGGAAGACGTCCATGGGCCCGGCGACCGCCAGCGCCACCCGCTCGGCACGCTGCAGGGCTACTGATTTGGGAACAATCTCACCCAGAATGACCAGCAGATAGGTGATGAGGGAGAAGGAAATGACGACCGCGAGGGTGTGAGCGTAAACGCCGGCGTGGGGCACATTGGCCAGCACGTTCTGAAACATGCTGGCCACCACCGGCTCGCCAATCCAGCCCAGGAGCAGGCTGGCGAGGGTGACGCCGAACTGCACTCCGGCCAGAACTTCAGCCAGTCGCTGATGAAGTTTTTGAACGGTGCGGGCGCCGATGCGGCGGGCCTCGACCAGCTGTTGCAGGCGCGTATCGCGCACGCTGACCAGGGCGAATTCGGCCGCCACGAAAAATGCGTTGGCCGCCACGAGCAAAACCACCAGCAGCACTCGCAGCAGCAGGAAGCTAACCATTTAAAACTAGATTCTAGCATCTCGTTCGACTCTGGCCCGGTTCACGCCCATAAAGCATAACTAGCTGTGTTATGCTGATCTTGCGGAGAAGGAGCCAGAGCAAGCAGGAATTCCACCGGGCCCCCGCCACGAACTTCAGACCGGCCCATAGTGCCCAGTTGTTCTTTGCTTCCCTTTTACCTTCTCTTCTGTCTAACCCAGCGGATGCAGATCAACTGTCGTGACTCTCGAAATTTTTTGCGCGAGCCAGGAACAAATGGCAGGCGGGCGGCGTAGTAAAGAGTGAGAGCCGATTTGTATCGGGGGCAGGAGGGCGACCGTGGCTAACGGCAATGGCAATGGCAACGGCAAAAAGAAAAAGCGCAAACGGCTTGTGTATGCCGGCGGATCGCTCCTGGCCCTGATCCTCATTGTGCTCGGGGTAACGGCAGCCACCCGCGGGGGAACGAAACTTGATCCCACCAAGCTGGCCAAAGTGGAGCGTGGCGACCTGGCCAAGAGCGTGGTCGCGACCGGTAAGGTTGAGCCCATCACCAAGGTGGAAATCAAATCCAAGGCCAGCGGCATTGTAAAGAAGCTGCTGGTTGACGCCGGAGACCGAGTTAAGAGAGGCCAGGTTTTGTGCGAACTGGACCGGGATGAAATCCAGGCTCAGGTCAACTCCGCCCAGGCCCAATTGCTGGCTTCACAGGCGGCCGAGCGCGGCGCCGGGGCCGATCTGGCCCGTGCCAAGGTGGACGCCGAAGGGCCGGATGTACCCCTTCTAAAACGGGCATACGACCGGGCCACGCGAATGGCCAAGGATGGAGTGGTCTCCCAGTCCTCTTTGGATGACGCGCAGAAGAACTACGAACTCGCCCTCAACAAACAGAACGTGTCCAAGGCACAGGTCCTGGTGCTGACGGCGAAGGAGAAGCAAGCTGCCGCCCAGGTGCAACAGGACAAGGCCAATCTGGCCCAACTGGAAGAACAGCTCAGTTACACCAACATTACTTCCCCGATTGATGGCGTGATCCTTTCGCGAGACGTGGAAATGGGCGACGCCGTGAGTTCCATCCTGGTGCTCGGCTCTTCCGCCACGCTGATCATGACCCTGGGCGACACCAGCCAGGTCTACGTGAAGGGCAAGGTGGACGAGAGCGACATCGGCAAGGTGTACCTGGGCCAGCCCGCGCGGATTAAGGTGGAATCGTTTAAGGACAAGACGTTCCACGGCAAGGTCACCAAGATTGCGCCCATGGGGGTGGAGAAGGACAACGTCACCACCTTCGAGGTGCGCGTCTCCATCAACAATCCCGGCGGCGAACTCAAGGCCAACATGACGGCCAACGCTGAGATCATCCTGGAAGAGCACAAGAGCGTGCTGCAGATCCCCGAAGGCGCGCTGATTTACGACAAAGACAAAAAGACCTACGTTCAGGTGCCCGACCCCAGCGCCAAGGACGGCGCGCGCAAAGTGGCAATCAACGCCGGCATCTCCAACGGCGCGAAAACCGAAGTATTGAGCGGCCTGAAAGAAGGCGAGCAGGTGGTGCTGCAGTAAGAGCTCTTGGCTTTTGGCTATTAGCTCTTAGCTTTTTGCCAACAGCCAAGAGCTAAGAGCCAACAGCCGGTTCTTCCCCATGAACCTCCTCGAGCTAATGCGGCAGACGTTTTCCACCTTCCGCGCGCACAAAATGCGCACGTTCCTGACCATGTTCGGGATCATCTGGGGCATTTCTTCGGTCATCATTTTGGTCGGACTAGGCCTGGGTTTCAGCAAAGACCAGCACAAGCGCATGGAAACCCTGGGCAAGGATCTGGTGATCATGTGGGGCGGGCGCACCAGCGCGCAGGCGGGTGGACTGGCCGCAGGGCGGGAGATTCCACTTAACATCACCGATGCACAACTGATCAAGCAGCAGTGCTATCTGGTGAAGGCGGTGAGCCCGGAACTGCGCCGCTCGGTGCCCGAAGTCAGCGCTTTCAACCAGGCCAACCGCTCGGTGGTGGGCATGTGGCCCGAGTACCAGGATTTCCGCTCTCTGAAAGTGGCCGAGGGCAGGCTCATCACACAGGACGACGAAGACCAGGGCGCGCGCGTGGTGGTGCTCGGCTATGCCGCCCGCAAGCAGTTGTTCAACGGGCAGCCCGCGGTCGGCGCCAACCTTTCCATTTTGGGGTGGCCCTACACGGTGGTCGGCGTGCTGGAGGAGAAAAAACAAAACTCCAATTACAGCGGGCCAGACAACGACAACCTGTACGCCCCTTTTTCCGCCGTGGCGCGTGACATGCCGCCGCCGGAGAACGACCAGGGGCAGAAGCGCACCATCCAGCGCGGCTGGGTGAATGACATCGTTTTTGAAGTCGCCAACGCGGCAGAACACGAAGAAGCGGTCATGCAGGTGCGACGCGCTCTCGGCCGGGTCCACCATTTTGAGCCTGATGACAAGGACGCGCTCTTCATTTGGGACACCATGGATGGCGCCAAGCTGGTGAGCCGCATCTTTGATGTGATCACCATTTTTTTCACCTGTGTTGCCGTCGTGACCCTCTGCCTGGGCGGCATCGGGGTGATGAACATCATGCTGGTTTCAGTAAGCGAGCGCACCCGCGAAATCGGCATGCGTAAGGCCATCGGCGCCACCAAGGCCGATATTCTCAGACAGTTTTTTACCGAGGCGGCCATGCTAACCCTGTTCAGCGGCGCGGTTGGCCTCACCGTCGGTATCGGACTGTGCCTGGCGATGGGCGCGCTTCCCCTGCCCGACTTCGTGCCCCATCCCATCATTTCCTCGCTGTCGCTGGTGGCTTCCGTGGTCACCCTGTCCCTGATTACGGTGACGGCGGGAGTGTACCCGGCACAGCGGGCGGCGGCCATGGAACCCATTGAATCGCTGCGCTATGAATAATCCTGCTCGCCTTCGGGCTTGTCATACGTCTTTCCAGGGGAGGAAAGAGATGCACGACCGCAAAAGCTCGATTGCAATTTTGGCCGCTGCCTTGGCAGCGCTGTTCTGGATTTCGACAATTCCCGCGCAGGCCGCCGCCCGCGGCTCGTTTCAGCGCACCCTGACCGTAACCGGACCGGTAGAGCTCGACGTCAGCACCGGCTCCGGCGACATTGAGGTCCGCAGCGGGGCCGTGGGATCGGTGCAGGTGACCGGCCGCATCAAGGTGAGCGGTTGGGGTGACAACGGAGAGGAGAAGGTTCGCAAGCTGGAGCAGAACCCGCCCGTTGAGCAGAACGGCAACAGCATCCGCGTTGGGTACATCCAGGATCCGGAACTGCGGCACAACGTTTCCATTGACTATACGGTCGTGGTTCCGCAGGCGACCAGCCTGACGTCGCACACCGGCTCCGGCGACCAGAAAATTGACGGCATCAAGGGTCCGCTGGAGGCGCGTTCCGGCTCCGGCGATATGCATATTTCCGGCATCGGGAGCCGGGTGGAAGCGCATACCGGGTCCGGCGCTCTGCAGATGAGCAGCATTAACGGCGACGTGCACGCCCGCACCGGCAGCGGCAACATTCAAGGTGATGGCGTGGCGGGCGCTTTCGACGCGGAAACCGGCAGCGGCGATGTGGGCCTGCGCCAGACCGCCTCGGGAGAGGTACGCGTTCGCACCGGCTCCGGCGGGGTTGACCTGCATGGCGTAAAGAGCATGGTGAATGCCGATACCGGCAGCGGCGACGTGGACGTTGAAGGCACTCCCGGCGGCGAATGGAAGCTGAGCGCCGGCTCCGGCACCATCAAGCTGCAAATTCCACGCGAGGCCGGGTTTGATCTGGATGCTTCCACCAGTTCGGGCGACATCGAACTGAGCCACTCGGTAACGGTTTCCGGCAATATCTCCCGCCATTCGATACATGGCAAGGCGGGCAACGGTGGCAGCCTAGTCGAGGTGCGGACTGGGTCAGGAAATATTGAGATTGAGTGAGGCTTTTGTAGCGCCGGCCTCTGGCCGGCTGTTGCGACTGCCCTTCGGCTCCGCTCAGGGCAAGCTCGCCCTCGCGATGCGGGCGAGACGCCCGCATCCACAGCCGCCGGGACGGCGGCGCTACGCAGAAGCTCTAAGTTTCATCGGCCTGGTTTCGAAACTTGAAACTCGAAACTGCTCACTTCCGTATCTATACACAGGGATGCCACTCCCATGATGCTCAAAGAGCTCATCCTGCAAGGCTGGCAGGCGCTGATGCGCAACCGCTTGCGCTCCATCCTGACCATGATGGGCATAACCTGGGGGCTGGTTTCGGTGGTGATCCTGCTGGCCTATGGACAGGGGCTGGGCGGAGGCGTGCTGGCGGCGTTTTCCGCCATGGGCAATAACGTCATCGTGCTCTGGCCCGGGCAAACCAGCATGCAGGCGGGCGGGCAGCGCGCCGGCAAGAAGGTTAAATTCGAATACGCGGATGTTGAAGCCATTCGTGCCGACGTGCCCCTGGTGCGCGCCGTAAGCGCCGAATCCACCGACCAACTGCCCTACAAGGTGGGCACGCGCGTGGTTTCCATCCAGACCCGCGGCGTGGAATTGCCCTACGGTCAGATGCGCCGCCTGGAGATTGAAGACGGCCGCTACTTCGACGCCTCCGACTTTGCCGAGCACCGCCGCGTGGTAATTCTTGGCTCCGACGCTAATAAAAAGATTTTCCAGGGCGCTCCCGCAGTCGGCCAGTCCGTCGAAATCGGCGGGCAGATGTTCGACGTGATCGGAGTGATGAAGCAGAAGATTCAAGACTCCATGTATGAGGGCCCGGACAATCAGGATGGGTTCATCCCCTTCGATTGCTACCGCGACCTGAAAAGCCAACGTGATCCTGACATGATTGTGTTCCAGCCGCTGGATCCTACGCTGGATACCAAGACGCTGGCCGCGGTGCGCGAGGTCATAGGCCGCCACCACCATTTCAATCCCAAGGACGACAAAGCCACCCCGGAGTGGAACACCATTGAAACCAAGGGCATGATCAGCGCCTTCAGCCTGGGGTTGCAGGTACTGCTGGGCGTAATTGGCGCCCTCACCCTGGGCGTGGGCGGGGTGGGAGTGATGAACATCATGCTGGTTTCAGTGACAGAGCGGATCAAGGAAATAGGCCTGCGTAAAGCTTTAGGTGCTCGGCACTTACACATTCTTACTCAATTTTTACTGGAAGCCCTGGTTTTGACCTTTATGGGCGGGGTGGCCGGTATTGTGCTTTCATTGGCCCTCACCCATGCCATACCTCCCCTGCCCCTTTACAGTGCGCTCTACAAGACAGCCAACCACCAAGGGGATATCTTCCTGAAGCTCTCCGCCAGCGTGATGACGGTATCCTTCATCATCCTTTCCCTAGTGGGCATTGCCTCCGGTTTCTGGCCGGCGTGGAAAGCTGCCCGCCTCAGCCCGATTGAAGCCCTGCGGTACGACTGAGAAGCTGGGATTCAGGCTGGTTGAGATTTCCGTTGATTCTGACCGCGTTCGGAAGGGCATAGCTTCATCTGTGCCGAATCCAATCCGAGGGGAAGGCGGCTTCAGCCGCTGGGGGAGGGCTTGTGCACGCAAGGAAAAATGAGCAGGCCAAAAAACGCAAGGTCCCTCGACTTCGAGGACTGATACGCAAGCGAATCAGTCCGCCTACGCTCGGGATGACAAGGTAAATACTGTGCTGTGGGGCTCGGCTGAAGCCGAGCCCTTACGAACCACCAAATTACAAATGTGGAGCCGGGCGCGTTGTGAGATCATCTGTTCTGCTGGAAACCACTTCGCCCCCGCATGCACGACATTCTCAATCTCATCACGCGTCACGGTTATGCCGTAGTGGCGCTGGCGGTCTTCCTGGAAGCCGTGGGCGTTCCTGTGCCTGCCGCGCTGGCGCTATTCGCCGCGGGCGCGGCCGGAGCCACGCACAAGCTGAGCCTATCGGTGGCGCTGCCCATCGCCATCGCCGCCATGATGGCCGGCGACATCCCCCTGTTTCTTCTGGGTCGGCGCACGGGATGGAGGTTGCTGGGCTACTTGTGTCGCATCAGCGCTAACCCGGAGAGCTGCATCCTGCGCTCCGCCGAGTCCTTCTATAAGCGCGGGCGCCTGACCCTGGTTTTTGCCAAGTTCGTGCCCGGCATCAGCACCATGGCCGCGCCGCTGGCCGGCAGCATGAAGATGAAGCCGGGCCAATTTCTGCGCTTCGATCTGCTGGGCGTAAGCCTGTATGTGCTGGGTTACGGGGCTGCTGGCTTCATTTTCAGCGGCTTCGCCGAAGCCATTGCGCGGCAATTTCGCCTGGTAGGCCTGGGCGCGGAGTATGTGTTAATTGCCGCGGTAATCGGCTACATCGGCTACTATGCCGGTCGCTACTGGAAGCAGCGCGAATACTCGGTGGTGCCGCGAGTGCCGGTGGAAGAAGTGTCCCGCCAGCTGGCAGCCAATCCCGGTCAGGTGCTCATGGTGGACGTGCGCAGCCATGGCTATTACGACCCGGGCGCCACGCGTATCCAGGGCTCTATACGCCTGGAGCCCAACAAGCTCAAGGAAACGCTCCACGAACTGCCCACCGACAAGGACATCTATCTTTACTGCACTTGAACGCGGGAGGCGACCAGCGCCCGGGTGGCGCATTGGCTGAACGAGCAGGGTTTTCGCGCTTACGTCATCGTCGGCGGCTTGCGCACCTGGACCAAGGCCGGGCTTCCCTTGGAGCTCGTGCCCGACGACGATCTGGTTTTGCTGCCCAAATTCAGCTAACCCTACGTAACTTGACTCGCCTGCTCCAGCCGGGTTAAGTTCCGTATTTACATCAACATCAAGCTGCGGAGAGGGGCACGCGTGTCGCGCATTGTTACCTTCACCACCGATTTTGGGCTGCAGGACCATTACGTAGGCACCATGAAAGGCGTGGTGCTCAACATCAATCCTGAAGCCTACCTGGTGGACATTTCGCACTCGGTGCAGGCCTTCGATGTGCTCGACGGCGCGCTGACCATCACCCAGGCCTACCGCTACTTCCCTTCTGAAACCATTCACGTGGTAGTGGTTGATCCCGGAGTCGGCAGCGCGCGCCGGCCCATTCTGGTGACCACGGAAAAACACATGTTCATCGCACCCGATAACGGCGTGCTATCCCTGGTTTACGAGCGGGAGAGCCGGCTTTCTGTGCGCCACATCACGGCCGAACATTATTTTCTGCAGCCGGTAAGCGCCACGTTCCACGGACGCGACATTTTTGCCCGCGCCGCCGGTTACCTGAGCAAAGGCGTGGAAGCGGCCAAGTTTGGCGAAGAGATCACCGATTTTGTGCGCTTCGCTGCGCCCAAGCCCAAGGCCATCAATGAGCGCACGTTGCGGGGCGTAGTGCTAAAGGTGGATAAGTTCGGCAACGTCGTGACCAACATCACTCCCCAGGATGCGCCTGCCTTGTTCCAGGCGACGCCGCCGGCGTTCAAAATTATGGTGGGAACGCACGAAGTCAGTGATTTGAAAGCGGCCTACGCCCAGGGCGCTCCGGGCCAGGTTTTCGCCATTCTGGGCAGCATGGGATATTTGGAAGTGGCTGCCAACCGCGCTTCCGCCGCCGATCTGCTGGGCGCAAAAAAAGGTTTGGAAGTTGGACTGGTGTTTGAAGGAACGGGGACGGCACAGACGGCATCGTGAATTTGTAATTTAGCAATTTGTGATTTTGTGGACAGAAGTTCGCAGCGAAGGATTCCACAGACCTTCAGAAGCGACCCTCTGGGGCTGAAGCTCGGCTTCCTCTAGCTAGCTTGCGGCTCGGCTGAAGCCGAGCCCTTCCGAAAGCTCGTGCCGTAGCTGCTTCATGACATAACGACTGGTATTGCCACGTGCAGAGGCGAGGGCAAGATGCCCTCGCGACAGCCGGCAAGATGCCGGCGCTACAAGACCAGCCCCACACCAATTACCAGTCGCTCATCCGCGTTGCTTCTCGGTTGGCCTGCCGTAGCGCTCCATCTCCGTAGTCCATTCCAGGAATCGCCTCAGGCTGTGGCGTTCGCGCCACATAAATCCCCAGAACTCGAGGAAGCCGATCTGCTGCATCTTAATGCCGCTGTAGGTTTCCATTCGCCAGCGCAGGTAGGGACTGCGCCAGGGCGCAAGGCGATGGCCGCGGCTGGCCCGCCAAACGAATCGCAGCATGGAGGACATAGGAAGCTTGGTGGAGAGTATAGCCTGAGTGGAGCGTCGCGAATTGGCCCGCGCACCCGATCAGTCATCGTCGTCAAACGACTTTTGCGAGTGCCCAGGAGTTCGGGCTGGAAAAGCAGGTCCCTCGTCGCGCTCCCCTTCGGCTTCGCTCAGGGCAGGCTTTCGCCTAGGCTCGGTCGCACGACTCAGGATGACAAAATGGAACAAAATACGAGATGGCGCGGCTGAAAGCCGCGCCCTTTCAAAGCCGATTTATGAGATACCTTCTCGTAACGTGTTCCATTAACTCGCAGCACGCGGACCGAGATGGCGGCAAGAGACGTAAAGAGTTACGTCTCTACGATTGTTCTAGACGTTTCGCGATGGATGGCGCGGTTTGGAAGACGCTGCCAGCGAGGTATCGAAGTTGCTCCACTGGTCGCCTTCCAGCCAGCTGGCCTCGGTCTCAGGCATGTAGAGCATGCCGTGACCTTGCGCGCACATCAGTTCGGTGGCTGCCCAACACTCGAGCAGCGTGTAGCCGGGGCACCCAACCTGCACCGAGAATCCCAGGCGGCGCAGGCACACGCGGCAGCGGCGGCGCTGGTCGTAAACCGCCCACGACAGAGCGCCGATAGCCAGCACCAGGAACACCCACATGGAAACAATATTGGTCATGGGATGCACTGTCCCAGTCAGCAGCACGGAGCCGTAGCGGCTCAGGTCCAGGGCAATCACGAAGCAAAGCATGAGGAGCAGCGCCGTCTTGCCGCCAAAAAATCCCCACCACCCCCACTTGCTTCCCCGAGCAGAGGGACCAAGATGGCCGTGCGTGCCTGCCAGCCACGTCACCAGCACCGAGCCAACAAGCGCGAGCAGGAGAAAGAACAGGTAGGAGTCCAGGTCCTGGCGCTGCTGCTGCGCGAGCGAAACCACCTCCAACCTGGTGTTCACGAAGTGGTAGCCGGCCTCGTCGGTCACCCGTTGCAGCTCCTTCGTGGCCTGCTCTTCACTGACCGGCGAAGCAAAGCGCGCCACGGCTCCCATCCGGTCCACCAAGTTGGCGGCGGGCGGATCCGAGGGCTGCAGCAAAGACCAGGCGGCAATTCGGGGTGAAGCGAACGAGAATTGCTCGGGCAGAACGCCCAGCACCTTCATCTCCTGCCCGTCCACCTTAATTTGCCTGCCAATGATCTGCGGGTCGCTGGCGAAAAACGATTTCCACGCTGCATGACTGAGCACCACGCAGTTCTGGCATTCCTTTGCATCGGTCTCGCGGAAGGTTCTGCCCAGGGCTGCCGGTACGCCAAGCACCTGAAAAAAGTTTGGCGCCACCTGCGCGGAAATGATGGCCGCATCCCTATCCGCAGTCGTCAGCGTGCCGCGCTGGAAAGAATAAGCGGCGATGTTGGTGACCAGCGGGCTTTTGCTCCAGGCTTGGGTGACGCGCACGAGCTGGTCGGAGCGGAACCACATGAAGCGCCCCGCCGGACGGACGGCAAACAGCGTGCCGGGGTCGGAATAGGGCAGGCGCACCATGGAGCGGACCGCCGGAGCAAAGCCGGTGAGCAACACCACGCTCAGGAGCACGCCGGCAAAGATGCCGAGACAGAGGACGGGCGCGCGCAGGATGGAGTCGAGGCGAGTAACGGTCTGCTCGTGGTCAAATCTCTGCCAAAGCGCTTCCGGAAAAGCGTGCCAGCAGTGCCGCAGCACCTCGAGGCGGGTGCTGGGAGTAAGCCGGTCCGATTCGGCGAGGAAGTGAAGCCAGTGGAAAACTTCCTTATCCCTCTTTTCGTGCCATGCACGGCGCTTTTTCGACGGCACCAGCCAGCTGGCCAGCCACAGCAGCCCGCGGCAGGAAAAGAGCAAGCTCTGGGGTGGGCGCTTCATGCCGCGGCTCCCTTGCGGCGAACCGGCCCGCGCTGGCCGGCAAGATGACGCAGCAGCGGATAACGTTGTTGGACGATGTGCAGAGCAGTAGCGCCTTCAGGAGTGAGCGTGTAGTAGCGGCGGGCGGGCCGCTGGATGCTGGCGGGCAGCTCTTCCCAGCGGGAAACAATCAGGCGGTCGCGTTCCAGACGGCGCAGGGCGGGGTAGACAGTGCCGCTGGGTAAGCCGGTAACCTCCATTACGTCAAAGCCGTAATCGTGGGCCGTGCCAATACTCTGAAGTATGAGGGCCGAGGTATGTGACAGCCGCACCGCCGCGCTCATCCCGCACCACCCTGCTATGTAGGATTCTACACCTGATTTATAGGAAGCCCGCATATTACCTGGGGATGCTATCCATTTGGTGCAGCGCGGTTTCCTCCCGGCATAAGCGCAGAGCGACCTTATGGCCGCTCTGCTTCTTAGCTACTGGAAGGTAAATGCCGTCTAGCGGGAGACTGCGGCGAACAACTCAGAGTGCAGCAACGACTGGAAGCGAGTGTCGTCGGTGCGGAAGTGGACCTTCATGGTAGAGCCGTCGTTATCCACGGTGGTGCTGTCAATGGCCAGCTTTTCCGTGGGGCTGGCGCTCATTTTGCGATACATCATTCCCGCCTTGACCAGGTTGGCCATGGTGGCCGCCATCATGGAATCGGAGGTCAGTACGTCCATATCGAAGTTGACGCCGTTGGAGAAGTCCATCACGTAGCGGGAACCGAGCAGCCGCTGCTTGACCGCGCTGTAGTCGGCCAACTGCGAAGCCTGACCCAGAGCGGAGTGCATCATGTTCTGCGTGCCGCCTGAGTCCAGCACGCTCCACACCGCACCGGACTCGACCCCGCCCAGCATATCCGTCATCTGCGAATTGCTGCCCAGTGCGGGAGTGGCGCCGTTGCGCGCGTCCAGAGCGCCCTTGACCGCGCTCATGTCGCCGAACAGCAGCGTGGAATTGTCGAGAAAACTCATCTCCATCCCGTTGCCCATGGGATAGAGGTACGAATCCTGATAGGCGACAGGCCTGATCTTGCGCAGCCGCAGATTCTTCAACACCAATCGAGGCGAGAACTGGCCCTGGGCAATGCCCATTGTCTTCACCTGCTTGTTAGCCCGGTAGGAGACGAAAATCAGCTGCTCCACTTCCTTTTCCGGGTTAAGGCCGATGCCGCGCAAGGAGGTCTCGAATTCCTTCAAATTTTCCGGCAGCACCTGGGCCTTGAGGGCCTGGGCGGTCGGGGAATTCTGCAGAGAGCGGTAATCCACGGAAATAATCTGTTGCACGTCGGCCGGAATCACCGACTGGGTGGCTGTGCCCAGTGCGGCGGCAAATGACAGGCCGCTGACCAGCAGGAGCAAGCAAAGCAAGGCTAAAGACTTCTTCATCACAACCCTCATGGGACTCTTAACCCGTTTAGATGCAGAGTAGCCGGCTGCGGTGAGCGGGTTCTGCACTTATTGTAAGCGAAGGTGGCGTCACTCCGGAGGCAAACCAGGTGACCTTGGTACCTGCCTGGTTCAGTGCTGGTCCTGGCTTGACACCGGCAGCGGGCGGGCCTAGAGTCGGCCAGTTTGATGAGGTCCAGCTATGGCCATCCTGGCAGTAGGGGCGACGGGATTCGTGGGCCAGGCAGCGGCGCTGAAACTGCGCGAGCGCGGAAACCAGGTGCGGGGCCTGGTGCGCGGCGGAGCTTCCCATCCCAAGGCTAAAGACCTGCAGACAGCAGGAGTTGCCGTTGTCGAAGGCGACCTGACCGCCCCCGAGAGCCTGGAAGCGGCTTGCGCCGGCATAGAGACCATTGTTTGCACGGCCACGTCCATGCCTGCCGCCGCCAACGACGGCCTGCGCCGAGTTGACTTGGAGGGTACGCTGGCGCTGATTGAGGCGGCCGAACGCGCCGGGGTGCGGCGTTTCGTCTACACATCTTACTCTGGGAACTTGCGCTTCGACTCGCCCCTGGAGACGGCGAAACGCACCTGCGAAGAGCGCCTGCTCAGTGGAGGGATGCAAGCCATCGTCCTCCGCCCCTCGTATTTCATGGAAATGTGGCTCAGCGCGCACCTGGGCTTTGATCCGGAAAAAGGCACAGCGCGCATCTACGGGAACGGCGAGGCCAAAGCCAGCTATATTTCCGCTTTTGATGTGGCGGAGTGCGCGGCCGCCGCGGCAGTCAAGAAAGTAGACAAGCGCCAGACCATTCTGGAGATGGGCGGACCGGAAGCGGTGTCGCAACTGGATGCGGTAGGAATTTTTGAGCAGGCGCTGCAAAAGAAAATCGCCGTGGAGCACGTTCCCTGGGAGGCGCTGCAAGAGCAGCACCAGTCCGCTACCGATCCGTTGCAGAAGACATTTGCCGCGCTCATGCTGGGCTACGCTCAGGGCGACGTGATCGCAGGGGCCCAGGAAACAGCGGAACAATACGGCGTGCGGCTGCGCTCCGTGACGGAATACGCCACCGGGTTTCGGGCTCAGCGCGCGGGTGTGGCTTAGCCGGGAGAGGACTTATGGGCAATCACTATCAATTCAAAGTCGGTGAGATTGAGTGCGCAGCGTTATGCGACGGCACGCTTCCCTACCCTGCCAACTGGTTTTTTTCGAATGCGGCGCCGCAGGAGGTGGAGAACGAATTGCGGTCGCGCCAGTTGCCCACCGACCACGTGCTCGCCGCCTACACCTGCCTGCTGGCGCGCACGGGAAACGAATGCGTGCTAGTAGACACCGGCGCCGGCGGCCTGGCGCCAGGCACCGGTGAGCTGCCACAGAAACTGCAGGAACTGGGAGTAAGTCCGCAGCAGGTAACAACGGTGCTGCTGACACATGGTCACCCAGACCATATAGGCGGCGTGCTCGACAAGACGGGTAAGCCCGCATTTCCCAACGCTCGTTACGTAATCGGCCGGCGAGAACACGAATTTTGGACCCAGTCGCCCAGCCTAGACCGCGTCGCCCTGGAGCAATTCATCAAGGACATGATGCTGAGTGCGGTGCGCCACAATTTGCCGCCGCTCAAGCCGCAACTGGAGTTAATTGACGGCGAGAAGGAAATTGTGCCGGGCATTCGGGCGCTGGCCGCGCCGGGTCACACGCCTGGGCATCTGGCGCTGCTGCTCTCGTCAGACAAAGAGCAGTTGCTGATCGCCGCCGACGCGGTGCTGCACCCCGTGCACCTGGCGCATCCGGATTGGCGTGCTGTTTTTGACCTTGATCCCGAAACAGCGAGCACTACCCGGCAGAAGCTGCTGGACTGGGCCGCTGCTGACCACGTTCCAGTGCAGGCCTACCATTTCCCCTTCCCCGGGCATGGTGCGATATTGAAACGGGGACTGTCGTGGGAGTGGGAAGCAGTGACTACAGCGCGAAGAGCAGATAGCGTGGCTTAGTGCAATCCCGGGAGAATTCCCTTGCGCGTCAGCTACGCGTCCGAGAGGTACAGGGGTCCTTCGGCTGCGCTCAGGATGACATGCAGCAATATTCTGACCTGCTCCGCCGAGGGTAGCAGGCGCAATAAGCTGCGGAGGCACACCATTCTACGGTTGCGGTTCTGAGCCTTCGGGCGGGCCGCCCTGGCCCTTGTTCTGCTGGCGGAGAATGCGGGCGCAGGGATCGCCGCCGCCGCGGTGCAAGCCGCGCTCGCCGCCTCC
>DATEGI010000269.1:0-14541 GCA_035280205.1 Terriglobales bacterium
AGCTTTGACGTTCCATTGGCCTTTCAGTCCGTGAACAACAATGTGTTCGTGGATTCCTCCTACAACACCACTACTGGCGTCGGCAATGACTATCCCAGCGGCCGCTATCCGAGTTCCACGGGCATCGGCACGCCGGTGAACGCGAACGGTAAACAACCGGTGGATTTCGGTTGCTCCTACACAACCCCAGTTCCCCACCAGTGTTTCCAGAACCCCATCACCATCCCGGTTAAATTCACATGCAACAAGCTCCCTCGCGGTTTCAAGCTGCAGAATTTTGGAATATCCTCAACGACGCCCTGGGGCCCGCGGCTGCAAATCGTGACGCCGGCACAGGCGCCTCCGGCGCAGTTCTGCACCGGCGCCGCGCCGAGTCAAGCCAACGCGAGCAGTATGGTTGGGTCACCGCCCAATCCAGCGCCCAATTTCGGAATCTGCTCCACCCAGCTGCCGGCCAGTAACGGTGTGACCACGTACCGGTTATCTGGTATGCAATGGATATTCAATTGGTCTGCCCCCCCGGCTACGGCGAGGCAGACGTATCACCTATGCACTTACGACGATACCCACAACGCCCAAGACTTCTGCCAAGACATCACCATCGCGCCCAGCTGTCCGTAGTTGTCGTCTGAACACTGAGAGCCAGGCCAACCCGGCTTGGCTCTTTCTTTTGAAGGTATTGGGAATCCGGCTCCGCTCTGCGGGTAGAATTCTACCCGGGCAGGGTAGATTTCTACCCTACCCAGCTGAAGTTATTGTCATCGCGCGGGTTGCTGGTAGATAGCGGCTAGATCGCTGCGCTTCAGCACGTCATCGCTGCGTGCTTCTTTGCGAATGCCATCCAGAATGCGGTGCGCCTCGGCGTAATGAGAAGACGCATCTGACTGGTTCCCTCCCAGGCGAAGCGCCTCGCCCAGAAAGTAATTGCTCTTGGCTAGCGAGGCTTGCAGGCCCAGCTTGTCACTATCGCGCACAGTGCGCTCGAGTTGCTGGCGGGCACCCGAATAGTCCTTGTCAGCAATCAGCGCTTGCCCCACACCAATGGAGCACTCCACCGCCAGGTACTTCAAACCCACCTGGTCAGCCTGCTGCCCCACGCTTTGGAATGTCGCGATGGTTTCGTGTGACCGGCCTTCGCTGAGCGCCACTTTCGCCAGATTGAACTTGGAAAGCAGGACCTGCTCGCGATCTGTACTATGCTGCGCCACCTGCGCCGCCTGCGCGAACAAAGGCTTTGCGCCTTTAAAATCACCGCGATAGAACAGGCGATCGCCCTGAAAATTGAGAATCTGCGCGATCAGCGCGTTGTTCTTGAGGTCGCGCGCCATTTTGAGTGCTTCATCCAGTTGCTTTTGCGCCTCGTCCCCGCGCCCCATGAGCGTCAGCGCGTTGGCGTAGCTCGCCTGTATCTGAGGCAAATAAACGCCCTGTTGATTGCTTTCCTGCCAGCCCTTAAGCGCATCCTGTCCCGCGCTCAACGCAGCCCCGTAGCGGCCCTGGCGCTGAAATACCTTGCCCAGACCGTAAGATGCGAACGCCGCATCCGTCTTGTCGTCTGCCTTACGCCAGAGGTCCAGCGCCTTCAGGTAATAATCCACTGCCTGGCTGTATTGCCCGGTACGGTTGTAGGTTTCGCCGATGTTGTAAGTGGTGTCGGCAACATAAGTTGGCGAGCCCACTTTCTCACGTACCGGCAGAGCCTGCTGGAAGTAGCTCATGGCGTTTTCGTAATCGGCCTTGTCCAGATAAATCAGCCCGATATTACTCAAACACATGCCCTCACCCAGGCGGTCGCCCGCATCCTGAAACAGGCGCAGGCTTTCCTTGGAAGCGCTCAAAGCTTCGTCATAGCGGCCACGACTTTCAAAATAACCGCCGAGGTCCAGCAGATTGCGCGCGATGCCCATCTTGTCGCCGATTTCGCGACGCAGGCTCAAACCCTCCTGGTAGTTTTTAAGGGCGTCCTCTGACTTGCCGGCAAGCTCGTCCGCCTGGGCCATGTAATCGAGGGTCTCGGCGATGCCGCCTTTGTTGCCCAGGCGCCGCTTGATGTCCAGCGCCTGCTGGTAATTTCGCAGCGCGTCTTCTGCTTTGTTTAACGATTGGTAGGCATAGCCAACAGCATCGAGGATCGCGGCCTTCTCCTCATCGTTGCCAAGCTGCGCGGCAATAGTGAGCGCGCGATTCAGGTAGTCGAGAGCACCCTGAGCATTGTTGAGCTTGATTTCCACCCAGCCCATGTGGAGAAGTGCGTCCACATTCTTGCCATCGCGGGCCAGCAGTTTTTCGTAGTAAGCGTGGCTTTTATCGAACGAGCTGGATTCCTCGTAAAGTCTTGCCAGCGCATATTGGACATCGGCATCGTCCGGCACAGCCTTGGCGAGGTTCTCGTAAGCCGCGATGGCCTTGGCATAGTCCCTCGCCACCCACGCGTCCTCGGCCTCTATCAGATATTTCTCTTGGGGCGAAACTTTGCCGCGCAGGTCCAACGCCTTGTTCGAGAACTCCTGGGCCTTGTCCCCATAGCCGAGAGCGGCATAAGTCATTGCCAGCTTGGAATAAGCCAAGCCAAAGTTGGGATCGTCTTTGGTGGCGGCCTCAAAGGCTTTAACAGCGTCGAGGTTCTTCCCTTGGCGGGAAAAGTTCATTCCCTGGCCGTAATCTCCCAAGGCCTGCACCGACTGCGTGGAAGGATGCAGCGAAGTGGCCTGGATTTCCTTGATGGTGTCAGTGGAGAGCGCCAGCTTCTTCTGCACCGCCTGCGCCAGCTGCTCCATCGCTTTAGGCAAATCCTTCTCGCCGGCGGCGTTTGCTTCCAGGGGAAACGAGGTCTGGTGCTTCAAGTCCTGCAGGGTGGCGCTGATGCGAATCTGTCCGCCCAGACGGACGTATCGCCCCGAAAGCAGGCGGTCAGCGCTGGTGAATTCCGCCACCCGGCGCAGGGTATCGGGATCGAAGCTGGCCTCCGGGCCAAGGCGCAGATCATGCAGAATCTGGTCAATGCGATCGGAGGAAACTGTGCGCAAGTACGCCGACTGTCCCATGTCAGTGCGCAGCATGTCCGCAAGGGTGGGACCGTACCAGTCAATGGAAGAGTCACTTGTCCCATTTCGGAACGGAAGTATGGCCAGCGAAGCAACAGGACCCGACGGACCCTTCGCCGAGGGTCCAAATAGCTTTCCCCGCAGCAGAAAGCCAGTCACCGCCAAAATCAGCACCACCGCGGCCACGCTGATCCACACCCAGGGGATGTCCTGCCCCCAGGGCTGCACCGCAGGCAGGCGGATGGAAGCGGCGGCGCTTTTACCCTGCCAGGCCTCCAAATCGGTCAGCAGCTCTTTGGCGGTGGCGTAGCGCAGCTTGGAGTCGCGCTCCAGGCACTTAGCCACGATGTTGCTCAGCACCCGCGGCATCTGGCTGTCCAGTTGGGAGATGGGCACCGCCCGCTCCTGCGTGCGCTTGAGCAGGCTGGCGAGGGCGCTCTCCGCCTTGTACGGCACCTGGCCGGTGAGCAGCTCGTAAAAGATGAGGCCGAGGGTGAAGAGATCGGAACGCTGGTCCAAATCCTGGCCCAGGCCCTGCTCCGGCGACATGTACTCCATGGTGCCGATCAGGGCGCCGGTCTGGGTCATGCCGTCGCTCTCCAGGGAGCGAGCCAGGCCGAAATCCATCACCACGATGCGCCCCTGAGCGTCGCGCATGATGTTCTGCGGCTTCAGGTCGCGGTGGATAACTCCTTCGGTGTGAGCGGTATCGAGGGCAAGGCACACCTGGCGGATGATTTCCGCCGCCTCCTCGGGCGAGAACTTCTTGTGCTCCAGCAGCAGGGAGCGCAGGTCCTTACCCTCAATGAACTCCATTGTTATGAACTTGATGCCGTCAGCCTCGCCGAGATCGAAAATGCGCACCACGTTGCGGTGGGTGACCTGGCGGGCGAGGATCAGTTCCTGCTTAAATCGCTGAATAATAGCGGGGTTACGGGCCAGGTCGGGACGGATAACCTTGAGCGCCACCAGGCGGTCGAGTTCCTTGTCGCGGGCCTTGTAAACCGCGCCCATGCCGCCTTCGCCCAGGGCCTGCAGGATTTCGTAGCGCCCGCCCAGGATAGTGCCCGGTTGCAGGCCCTCGGCGCTCCAGGCACCCGGCGAGGAGGAAGCGCCCGCGGCGGTCTGGCTGCTGGAGGAGAGCGGCACCATGGTGGGCGCATCCGAACTGCTGCTTTCCGGCACCATGGTGGGCGAATCAGCCGAAGACGGAGGGGGCGTCAGGGTTTGAGCAGCAGGCTGGGGCCGGGCTGGAGGCGAGTTCTCCGGCACGAGGGTTGGGCTGTCGGAAGGGTCAGGAGGTTTTTCCATATCAGCCGGGTTGGCGCGCGAAAACCGCAGCTTTCAGGGTCTAAATGCCGCCCCTTGGCGGCCTAGTATATACCGCCATTTACATGAAATTGCTTCTATAAATTGGAGAAAATACGCTGTTTCAGAGAGTTTGGGTAGTGGTGAAAACCTCTCAGTTCCTAGGATTACACCTCTTTGGGGCAACTTCTGCGCCGGACTTAATGTTTTTATGGAGCAGGTCTGACCGCAATTTTGTGCGCCTCGATATACTGCCGTAACATTCGTGTATAAATTGCTCAAGGAAACGGATTCGTGAAGCTATCTCAACTCCTGGGATTCCTGGCACTATTGCTGACTGTGTTTGCCGCCGGGTGCAAATCGGCGGGAACGATTGCGGCCAACCCACGATTTCGGGTGATGAACGCGGCGGTGGAACAGCCGAGCCTGACCTTCCTGCTCACTACGGCCACGGTTGCGTCCGGCTTAGCCTATCCAACGGCGACGGCTTACACCGAGGAGGCGCCGGGTGGCTATACCGTGCACGTGGAACCGGGGGGCACCACCGCGACCCTGATCAACCTGCCCGTAGTGTTTCAGCCGGCCACGTCGTACACCTTTATCGCTGCCGAAGCCGCTTTTGCTTCACCTTCGCTGGCGCCGATTTTACTGACCGACGACAACAGCGCGGCAAGTACTGGACAAATGAAGCTGCGTGTGGTCAATGCCTCGCCGGACGTGGGAAATCTGGATGTTTACGTGGTTTCGCCGGGAAAGAATCTTCAGGGCGTGAGCCCGACCATCAGCAATCTGGCATTTCAAGCAGCGAGCACCTACCAGAGCCTGGCGCCGGGAAACTATGAAATTTACTTCACGGCGGCCGGACAGAAGACCCCTCTGATTGACAGCGGCGCGCTTACCTTTCATGCCGGGCAGATTCGGACAGTGGTGGCGTTCGACGCCGCCGGCGGATACACCAGCGTCGTTCTCGCAGACGTGAACTAAGAGTCGGGAAGAAGGGGCCATACGCTGTAAACCGACCAGCCCGCGAACCGCGTTCGTAGGCGAACCCCTCAACACCTTCCCTGGGCACTTGCGCCGGTTGGTTACGGGCAAACACCTTAGTGGACCTGTCGCAAAACGCGTACAAGATGATTTTTCGAAATTGAGCGATTCCGCCGATTGGGGCGCGCCTTGCGCCCTGTTATGGTCTTGTCCACCTGTTAGTCACATTTGAACCCGGGCCATGGGGTTGCTGGCCGGCCCTGCTGTACGCCGCTCCATAAATTCCACTCTAGCGAGGTAGTACTTTTGAAAACCGTATTCATAATGGCAGCGTGGTTGTTGTTGGCAGTTTCACCCAGCCTGGCAAACGGCGGACTCATTCCGGCGCCGCCTTCCGGAGCCAAATATTTCAATAACATTGACCAGATGTCGGGCTGGATTGCGTGTTCGGCCTGCGCCCAGTCGGGGGCCGCTGCCTCTTACTGGTACAAGCAATGGGTGGCCAACCCATCGCTGGATGGACACAGCATGGAGACTTACATCAAGGGACGGTACGGCACTTGGGGCGACGACCTGTTTGTGAGGAAGTTCGGCGACCAGACCTGGGCGCGGCACATTGAATTTTCCATGAATTTTCTGTGGAATGCGCCAAAAACGAAGCAGGCTAACGGAAGCTACGTGGTGCAGGCGATTGAGTTCGATGCCCGCATGCTGATTGGCGATTTCAAATACCTGTTCGGCACGCAATGCAACTACGGCCATGGCACCTGGGATATCTGGAGCAACACAGGACGCTACTGGCAGCACACCTCCATCCCCTGCCAGAAATGGGGACCGAACACCTGGCACAAGGTCACCTGGTACTTCACCATTGATAACACCCACAAGTATCTGCACTACGCCGCCCTACGGGTAGACGGGAGGGACTACAACGTGGATAAGTGGGTGGCAGCGGGAGCGGTGCCCTACAACAAGGAGTTCCTTATCCAGTTTGAGCAGGACACCGACTACAACGGGGACCCCTGGTACTTGTTTGCGGATAAGATCCAGGCTGTACTCTGGTAGGAACCAGCAACAATCCGTGCTCAGGCTGAGCCCACCCTTTGCAAAGAGGAGCAAGGGTGGGCAGCACGCGAGACGTAACGAGTTACGTCTCTACTGATTTGCGTGATTATTCGATCGGAATATGAGCTGGGGTAGAGACGTTGCTTGCAACGTCTCTTCTGTTTTTGGAACGTACCAGGTCCGGCTTACGCTGCCAGCTTTTCGGGCTTAGCCTTCCCCGACAAATCAGCGTGGCAATAAGGGCAGAGGCGGGCTTCTGCCATCATGATGCCGGAACAGGTAGGGCAGCGGCGGTGGCCGGCGGGGACCAGATCGGCTGCCGAGGGCAAAGTGCCAACGATAAAAAATCCCAACAGCGGGGTGAACACAAGCGAGAACAGATACCAGAGTCCGGCACTATGCCCTCTCCTGTCCGCGAACTCCGCGACCAGGCCACAAAGGAATATCCAGACCAGAGCAAGTCCAATGGCAAGCAGGAGCGAAGTCATGGCACACCCCCGGCGAACGCGCCGATCCCGCGCGCCCACCAAGTCCAATTTCATAATCGGCCGGGAAAGGCCTTTATCCAATGATGTTCATCACAACGGACTGTGATACGTGGGGAAGGCGGCAAGTGCGAAGCCGCTTGGGCGAGTGACCAGCGGAAAGTCGCGTCGCGAAACGGCCGGTTGAGGACAGGGAAAGGAGCATGAGCGACCGGCCGTCCGCGAAGGGCATCCCGCAGCCGGCGAACCAAACGCCTGTGCTAATCTCAGCTGCGAAGCTGCGGGGGACATTCAAACACGAAATCGAGAAGGCAACAGTAAAGAGTTGTAAAGGTTTGTAAAGCTCGTACGGATGAACAGGCAGAGCACGCCAACGTCCAAAAACGGTCTTGGCAGGACTCATCTGGAGTCCACCCAACCCGCAAACTTTTGCGCTCCTGTCCCCGGCTGCAATGACGGACGGGTGAAGGAGACGGGCTAGGACCTGGCCGTGCGCGGATATTACCAGCGAATTGCGGACATGCTAGACCTGGACCGACTGGGGGAGCGTTTACCTGGGTCGCCTCCTGCCGTTTTTTTCACCCGGCGCGGCAAGCTAATCAGGCGGGCACTGATTTGGGGGCCTCTGCTCCTGACTGGCTTGGCCACAGTCCTGTTTGCCGGGGATTATGCGCTGCTGCGCTACCGCCTTGCCGCGAGAACCGGGGCATTGGGCCAGGTCACAGTACGCGCGTATTACGCCGTGCGCCTGAAAAGCGGCAAGACCGAGTTTCTCTTCCAGGACCCGCGGCCGGAAAGCTGTGTCAACTCTCTGTTTCCGCACTTAAGCAGAACTCCGTGCTGGTATCTGCGCCGACACCCGGAGAAAGCGCACTCAGATTTGAGCATCAGCCAGCTTCGCCCGGCCGTTTGGCTCGCCCTGCCGATTGGGGCGGCCCACCACGCGCCGCACGCTCCAGGAACTGAACCACTGCCACGGTGTCGAAGTAAAACATCTGGGCGCGGGCGAGCTTCCCATCGCGCAGGCGATAAAGACCCAGGACTTCTCCTTCGAATCGCTCTCCTGAGGGACTCAACCCTCGTTGAGTCCAATGGACCACCACCTCAGTGTCACTGGCTGCTATCACCCGCGGATCGAGTCGCCGCTCGGCTTCGGTAGGCTGCAGAGGCGCCCAGGTTTCACCCCAGCCCGGGCCTCGGCTCGTCAAGGTGCCGACCTCCCGGCCGTAAGGGAGCGACTTCGGCCAGTGGAATTCTACGTCGGGAGCGCACAAGTCGAGCATGCGCTCCTGATCGCGATGTTCTACCGCTGCAAAGACTCCCAGCATCGTCTGAATGTTGCTATCAGGACGGTTCATCACGCCTCCTTTACCACGTAGAGTTGTGCGGCCCGGCAAAGGGTCCATCTATCCTGGAGGGCTCCATTACTTCCCGAAAACCGGGTTGCTTTGCGACAATAGACAGAAGCAATGATCCAGCTATCCTCGGCCGGAAAACGCTTCGGCGGCAAAATCCTGTTTGAAGAGCTCAACTGGCTGATCACGCCACACGACCGCGTGGGCCTGGTGGGGGCCAATGGCACGGGCAAAACCACGCTGCTCAAAGTGCTGGCGGGACTGGAAAGCCTCGACTACGGCTCCATGACGGTGATGAAGGGCACCACTGCCGGCTACCTGCCTCAGGATGGGCTGAGCCTTTCGGGGCGCAGCGTGTTCCAGGAGTGCATGTCGGTGTTTGATGAAGTGCGCGACATGGAACGCGAGATGGAGTCGCTAACCGAGCGCATGGCCGAGGTGGACCACACCAGCGCCGAGTACGACCAGATAGCTGACCGCTTCCATCACTTACAGGGCCAGTTCGCCGCTCACGACGGCTATGCGCTGGAAGCGCAGGTAGGCACAGTGCTCACCGGTTTGGGCTTCCGCAAAGACGACTGGAGCCGACGCACGGAGGAGTTCAGTGGCGGCTGGCAGATGCGCGTAGCCATGGCCAAGCTGCTGCTGCAAAAGCCGAACATGCTGCTGCTCGACGAACCTACCAATCACCTTGACCTGGAAGCGCGCAACTGGCTGGAGGAGTACCTGGCGGAGTATCCGCACGCTTATGTGGTCATCTCGCACGACCGATATTTTCTGGATGTAACGGTGAGCAAGACGGCGGACATCTGGAACCGCCGGGTCACCTTCTACACCGGCAATTACGAGCAGTTCCTGAAGCAGAAGACAGAGCGCAAGGAACAGCTGGTGGCGGCCTACCGGAACCAGCGCGAACGCATTGAGCAGGTAGAGGCTTTCATCAACCGCTTCCGCTACCAGGCGACTAAGGCCAAACAGGTGCAGAGCCGCATTAAGGAACTAGAGCGCATCGAGCGCATTGAGATTCCGCCGGAGGAGAAGACCATCCACTTCTCCTTTCCCCAGCCCAAGGCCAGCGGGCGAATAGTGGCGGAATTCAAGGATGTAGCCAAGAGCTACGGCGAAAATCGGGTATTCCGCGTCGTCAGTTTTGTCATTGAGCGCGGGGACCGTGTGGCGCTAGTAGGAGTGAATGGCGCGGGAAAGTCCACCCTCATCAAACTGCTGGCGGGCATTGAGCCGGTCACCGGGGGCGAGCTGCGCCTGGGCCATAACGTCGAGGCGGACTACTTTGCGCAGGATCAGTACAAAGAACTGGACCCCGAGGCGCGCATGCTGGACGACTTGTGGAACTTGGCGCCCACCCACACGCAAACCCAATTGCGCAGCCTGCTGGGCGCATTCCTGTTCTCCGAGGACGACGTCTTCAAGCGGCTGGGGGTGCTCTCCGGCGGCGAGCGCAATCGCTACGCGCTGGCGCGCATGCTGCTGCGGCCCTCCAACTTCCTGCTGCTGGACGAACCCACTAATCATCTGGACATGCGTGCCAAGGACATGCTGCTGGAGGCGCTGGAGCAGTACACCGGCACGGTGGTGTTCGTTTCCCATGACCGCTACTTCATAGACAAGCTTGCCACCCGGGTGTTCGAAATCGGCGAGGGCGAAGTGCGCGTCTTCCCGGGCAACTACGAAGATTATTTATGGCCCAAGCAGAACCGGGGTGAGCCACCGCCCTCGGAACAACCGGCGGCGGCCGCTTCCATTCCCGGCGGCAACGGCAGCCAGGCGCTGGCACCCAAACAGAAAAAGATTAATCCCATAAAGCTGCGGGAGATGGAGCAGCGCCGCCAGGAATTGGAGGAGGGCATAGCCGGGGCGGAACATGACATTGCGGCCTGTGAACAGGCCCTGCAGATATTTGTGAGCGCCGAGGAAAGCCAGCGCCAGAGCAGCCTGCTGGAACAACGGCGGCGGGAGTTGGCGGAAATGATGGAGGAGTGGGAGGAAGTGTCGCAGGCGCTGGAGGCAGCGAGGTAACTGGTTTCACGGTTTCCCGGCTTCGAGTGACAACGCAGCCTATTGGACGGTTTCGCTGCTGGAACCCGTGCCATTGGCGTCGCTGACTCCTGAGCTTTGGGCAACGATGGCGCCGACGATTTCGTTGGGACGGCGAGACTGGTCATAAATCTCGCTCACGCCGTTGTTGATGGCGGACTGGAAGGTAACCACATCCGGTTCACCGGGAGTGAGCACGGCGACGAAGGCGCGCGGAAACACCAGGTGCAAGACTCCGGCTAAGGCCCAGCCGTCACCGCCTTCACCCAGGCGCGAAGAGACAACCGCCAGATCGAAGTAGTGCTGCGTGGTGGCCAGAAGAGCTGTGGGCAGATCGCGAGCCAGGATGACCACATAACCTTGGCTGGTCAGGGCGGTCTGAAAGGCGGTGAGCACTTCCAGATCAGAAGCCACGACCAGCGCTGTCCTGAGGGTAGTTGAGGTGCGGGTGGTCATTTCCACCCCCTCAGATCGCGTCTGTGGAGAAGCATTCGGTTGAGGGCAGGCACCAACTCCTTAAGGTCCACGGGCTTGGTGGCCAGATAATCCACGCGAAGTTCCAGTGCCCTGCGGGAATTGTCGGAGCTGGCATAGCCAGTGCAAATCACCACCACCGGCCTGGGGCTCAAGTCGCCGGCAGCGCGGGCCACGTCGAGACCGATATCGGGCTGCTCCATGTTCAAGTCGGTGATGATGGCGTCGTATCTGCCGCCGTTATGCAGCAGGTGCAAGGCTTCGGAGCAGCTGTGGGCTGCCGCCACTTTATAACCCTCCTGCTCAAAGACCATCTGCAGAGTGCGTGCGACGCTGACTTCGTCATCTACGATCAGGAGTGAGGGTTTTCGCGTCATTTAGGCGACGGGGTGGGCCAGGTAATTAAAGCAATTGTACACCAGAGCTGAAAGGCATCGCCTCGGGTTTCAGGCCAGTGTCTGCTCCAAGCTTACAGCACGCCGAGTGACCAATCGGTGCAGCGCCGTTTTGATCTCTTCCAGGTCCACTGGCTTGAGCGCCAGATAATCAACGTGCAAAGCCAAAGCGGCGCGAAGCTGCTCCAGGGTGGGGTAGCCGGTGTAGATCACTACTGCCGGCGGCGGGTCGAGTTCCTTGGCCTGGCGCGCCAGTTCCAGACCCAGCCCTACCCGCTCCATGTTCAGATCAGCAATCATGGCGTCGTACCTATGGGCCAGCATTCGTTCCTGAGCTTCGGCATAAGTACGCGCAGTCTCCACCTGGTAGCCTTGTTGGCGCAGGATGGCGCTGAAGGTAAACAGGATGCCAGGCTCATCTTCGGCCAGCAGGACCCATGGACGTTTGCTGCGAACAGGAGTCAAATGGCAGCTCCGGGGGATCGGTTGGGAAGATGTAGAAACCTACCCAGGAGGTTGCGCAGACCTTCAGCGCGTGAGTTGTTGCCGTGCGCCGCCCGGGCGTGCTTCTGCCGGGTTCATCTGTGCTGCTTGGGAGCCATAGAAATTGGGCCTTCTTCCGGCGGCAATCCTGCCAGCTCGCGCTTGCGGTTTTGCAGCTCGCGCAACTGGCGAATAATGCCGGCTTCCTCGGCCACATACTCCTGCTCGGAGATCTCGCCTTCTTCCAGTTTGAGTTGCAGTTCCAGCAGACGTTCCTTCAGGGGCGTGTCGTCGGTGTACTCCTGCTCCGCCACGCGCTGCAAAGTGCGCAGGATGAATTTGAAGCCCGTGATCGGTGAAAGCAGCAGGTCGTCAATAAACAGCATAGTATCGTGTTCCGAACTGCTCAGGAAGCGGTGCCCCGCTCCAGCTTCAACCGAATATTAACAAAGTTATACGGCGGCCAAGGTCCCGTGTACTTGAAATTAAGTAATTCACCGTAATACTTGGCAATCTTATTAACGGCGGCATCGAAGTCGCGCTCGCGGTCGCGTTCCACGAGAAAAGCGGCGTTCATGATCATTTTGTCGCCAATAGGCTTGTTGTCGCGCGAAGCCACGCACACCCCGCGCAGGGCCTCGTAGATGTCGCGCACATACTGCGCCGAGCGCTCAGACAGCGCCTTGTCAATCATGCGGCCCAGCTGCATGCGGGCGAAATAAGTGGACTGCAGGTGCTTGCGGGTAATCTCCTGGTGAAAGCGGCGGATTTCCTCGTCGGCGTCCTTCAACTCTTCGATAATGCGGTCCCGGTCCCAGTTCACTTTGAGCCCGAACTCCAGCTTGCCCTCCATCTGCTTGAGCACATCCTTGAGTGAGACATAAATACTACGCAAGACCTCGCGGATATCGTTGTCGGTGCGGAAAACCGTGCCAAAACTCATGGGGATGATGGTGTGAGTTTTCATCACAGTTTCGATGACGTGCTCATGGGCGAGCGCGTTCTCCCGGGTGGGATCGAAGATGTACACGGAGGTCTTGCTGACAATGGCGGCGATGTCCTGAAAGTTGACGGTATAGACGGGTTCGCCGGCGCCGCCGATTCCCATTTTGCCGAAGGAGAGAGGTTGCTTGGCTTCGATGATGCCGTAAACATAGCGGCCGCCTTGGGCGGACGCAGGTTCGGGGGGAACAGGGAACTCGGTGATCCGAACGTGAACATCTTCGGCCACGTTTTTGTCCGCTTTAGCAGCTCTCTTTGGCGCTTTAGTTGCGGTTCGCCTTTGCCGGTTTTCCATGCGAGTTCCTCAAGATGGTTTGCAAGGTCTGCAAAAATTCATCAATTTCAATGGGCTTAAAAAAAACCGTAATGCCCGCCTGCTCGGCCCGCTCCGTCGTCTCCCGGTTAGCGTACCCGGTCAGCAGGACACAGGGCACTTTGGGATCGCGCTTATGAACCCGCTCAAACACTTCGAACCCGGTATGGTTCTGCTCCAGCGACAGATCGCACAGCACCAGATCGAAGCGCCTGCTGCCCAGAACCGCTGCCGCTTCGTGCGAGGAGAGCGCGCAGAAAACCTCGTAGCCCTGGTCCTCCAGCATAAGACGATAGGTGAGAAGCACGGAGGCTTCATCTTCCACCACCAATATCTGGGGCTTTTTCGCTTTCGGCATAGGAATCTGGAGCTAGCGAACAATGGGAAACGAGAGCTTGAATACTGTACCCTTGCCCTGGCGGCTGCGCACCCGAATTCCGCCGCTGTGGTTCTCCACTATCCCCTTGACGATCCAAAGCCCCAGGCCCGTACCTTTTTCGCCCTTGGTGCTGACAAAAGGCTCGAAAACCGACTGCAACATATCGGCAGGAATGCCGCAACCGGTATCGGCCAGCAGTATATTGACGGAACCATGCACGCCGTCGGTGGCGCGCAGGTGCCGGGTGCGGATGCCGAGCCGCCCACCTTTGGTCATGCTGTCGCGTGCATTTACCACCAGGTTGGACAGCACTTGCCGAAACTGATCGGCGGAGCCCACGATGGGGGGCAGGTTGCCCAGTTCTTTCTCCACGCTGATGCTGGCGGTGGAGAGCTGGCGGGCAAACAGGGTCAGAGTGTCCTCGACCACGCTGTTGAGGTCAAAAGGCCCCACCTGATCGGTGTTGCGATAAAGGCCCAGCATCTGGCGCACGATGCGGGTAACGCGCTCCGTTTCGCTCTTCAGAATGTCATATACCGGCTGGGCGGGCGGCTTAAGCTTGCCGGGCAGCAGATAGATGGCGTTTTTTATAGCTTCCAGCGGATTGTTGATTTCATGCGCGATGGTGCCGGCCAGGCGGCCCGTGGCGGCGAATTTTTCCACTTCCAGCATGCGCCGCTCGAGCTGCATTTGCTCCAGCTTCTTCCAGGCTGTCAGGTCGCGCAGCACGGTGACGGTGTAGGCCACCTGCCCGCGGGCGTCATAGATTTTTCCTGAGCGCGCCGCATATTCGATCTCCGTGTTGGAGGTGGGATTGTGCAGGCGAAGCGGGCGGTTCTGGCTGTCCGCGAAGGAGAAGGTGAAGGCGGTAAGATAAGCGTCCAAGCGCGCCTGGTTGCGCACCACTGCCGGGTGACGAGCGACATCGCCCACGCCAAACAATTCTTGCGCCAGGGGATCAAGCAGCACCATCTTAGCCGCGCCGTCGGCCACCACAATGGGATCGCCCACGTTCTCGATGACCAGGTTGAGGCGGTCGCGGTCCTGGCGAACAACCTCTTCGGCATCACGCAACTTCTGCAGGTTGGAGCGGACTTCCTGGTCGGCGCGGCGCAGGTCGGTGACATCGCGCATTACCGTGACCATGCCGGTACGCACGCCGTCGCCGCTGAAGGTAGGGGCGCATACCGCTTCGAACA
>DATEGI010000270.1:0-2668 GCA_035280205.1 Terriglobales bacterium
CAGCTTCGAGCGCAAAGCCCGCGGCGACGCATAGATAGAGTTTGTCACTTAATTAAGAGTGAACTTAGACGGCAAAGTCGCCTGTGGCGTTTTCCAAGACCCTGGCCCGCGAGCATGCCCGCGACGGTATTCGCGTGAACGTGGTCTGCCCCGGCCTAGTGGACACGCCCTTGCTGGATGAAATCAAGGGCGAGGAGTTTGGAGGCAAGATTCTGGGTGCGGTAACCGGTGCCATTCCGCTCAAGCGCCTGGGGCAGCCGGCGGAAATCGCGCCCGTGGTCGCCTTTCTGGCTTCCGATGATGCCGGCTATATTACTGGCCAGGTCATCAGCGTGAACGGCGGCCTGACCATGGCGGGATAATAGAGATAAGGCCGCGCAAGCGGCTTTTCTCAATGGACGCAAGATGGAACGAACGTTCGATACATGCGAAGAGCTCATCGCCGACCTGAACTTTACCGCCGTGCGCCAGTGGAAGGCGGAACACCCCAAGGCTCGTGCCATTGCTTACTTTCCGGTCTACACTCCGGCCGAGATCATCCACGCCTGTGGCATGTTGCCGGTCGGCCTCACCGGCGCCGGCGACCAACTCGATATTCAGCATGCCGACGCCCGTTTCGGCTCCTTCATATGTTCCATCGTAAAGACCACCATGGAATTGGGCCTGACCGGCCGCCTGGAGCCATTCGACGGCTTCCTCTTTTCCTCCATCTGCGATTCGGCGCGCAATCTCTGTTTCGTTCTCAAGCGCAACGCTTCCGACCGCTACATTGATTTCCTTCACCTGCCGCACAACTCACCCACGCCCGCCACAGTTGACTTCCTGGCTAGCGAATATCGACGGCTGATAGCCAATCTGGAGCGGATGAACGGCGGTGTTTTCAGCGATGGCCGACTGCGGCACTCTATTGCGCTCTACAACCAGAACCGCGCGCTGCAACGGCAGCTCTCGCTCCTGCGTGTCGTGCAGCCACACCTGCTGCGCGCCTCCGAGTTCTACCTGCTGCTGCGTGCTGGCAACCTGCTGCCCGTGGACAAACACACGAATATGCTGCGTGACGTGCTGGCCAGCCTTCCCACTCGTACCGCCAAGCCCCGCGACTCGCTGCGCGTGGTAGTGGAAGGTGCTTTCTGCGAACAGCCTCCGCGCGAACTGATTCGCCTGATGGAGGAGGCGGGCTGCTACATCGTGGACGATGACTTCGTGCTGGGTCGCCGCTGGTTCACGGGTGATGTTCCCACAGAAGGCGATCCTGTGCTCGCCCTGGCGGAAAGCTATGCCGCCCGTGCCGTGTACTCTTCCGTGCGCCACAATCCCGCCCGGCCGCGCACGTCCGGCTTGGTAGAGAAGGTTCGCCGGGCGCAAGCCGGCGCCGTCATCTTTTTAATTGCCAAGTTTTGCGAGCCTGCCTACTTCGACTACGTGCTCTTCAAGCGCGAGTTGGAGGGCTTGAGTATTCCCCACCTGCTGCTCGAGTTCGAGGAAAAAATGTTCACCTTCGACCGCGTACGCACCGAGGTGGAAACGTTTGTGGAGTCGTTGATGTTTGTTTGACAGCATTCAGCACTCAGCTTTCAGCATTCAGCCGCTGAAGTTTAGGGGCAACGGAGAAGAGAAGAGTAGAGGCAACAAATATCACGGGTGAATGCTGATATTGAGCGCGCTGAGTGCTCAAACAAAAACTGGAGCTAAAAACATTGGCCACCAAACATGAATACCGCGGCCAGATTCACCAGCGCCAAAAGCAGCTCATGCTCAACTGGTACGAGCGGCTGGAGCAGTCGGCGGCGACCGGGAGGCCTCCCGCCGTTTCCTTGATGATTTCCGGCAACTGCGTCGAGTTGCTGCAAGCCTTCGACGCCGTCCCCATTTATCCCGAGATTAACGCCCTGCAGTTGGCTATCCGCCACCAGTCGCTGGAGCCTATCCTCGCTGCTGAAGACCTGGGCTATGCCGCCGACAATTGCGCCTACGTGAAAGCGGATATCGGCGCCTATGTCAAAGGCCTCACGCCCACCGGCTCCCGCCTGCCGCAACCGGCGCTGGTGCTGTGCAACTTCGTGGGCTGCAATACCTACCTCAAATGGTTCGAGCACGTCGCCGCCTTCACCGGAGCCCCCCTGCACACCATTGACGTTCCCTTTTTGCGCGAAAACGAGCCCACGCCCGCCGACGTTCAGTATGTGGTGCGTCAGCTGAAGGAGCTGGTGCCAGTGCTGGAATCTATCTGCGGCCGCAAATTCGACCTGGAGCGCTTCGGGAGGCGGTGCGCTGCTCCGCCCGGGTGGAAGAGCTGTGGTCGCAAATCAAGCACCTGGCTCGCCGCTCCCCTTCTCCCTTCGATGCCTATTTCGACGCCATCACCCTTATGGGGCCGCTCTATGTCTACCGCGCCAGCCCCGAGGGCGTGGAGTTCTTCGAAGTTGCCTTGCGCGAGCTGCAGGAAAAAGTGGGCAACGGCGAAGGCGTTTACGACCAGGAAAAGTTCCGCGTGGTTATGGAAGGCCCGCCACCTTACCCATACTTTCGCACGTTCCGGGATATGTTCGCGCAATGGAAGGCCTGCGCCGTGGCCTCCACCTACTCCACCGTGGGCGGATTGTGGGAGTTTGGCTTCCGCCACGACCCGGACGAGCCCTTCGAGTCCGTAGCCATGCACATGCTCGCC
>DATEGI010000271.1:0-2361 GCA_035280205.1 Terriglobales bacterium
CGGCCTCCTCGGTCGAGAGTAGAGGCGTGGTTTGTACTGCTTTGCAGGCTCCGCCGCCGGCGAAGGCCATGGCAATAGCGGCGGCGCTGATGTTGTCCGGCATCTCGCTGATCACCACCACGTCGTAGTCGCCGAAGGCGAACCATGCGCTTTTGATCTTGCCTCCCAGCCGCTCGATGGCCGGCCGGACGGCTTCCACGCGATCCTGCGGCTGTTTTACCAGGGCTTCCCAACCTTCCCGTGAATAGGCAACTTGGTGCAGGTAATGTGGCATAACGCCTCCTTTGGTGTGGATGGGTGCGCATGGTGACAAAGGCCCGGAGGAAAGTCAATTGGCTGACAGATATTTTCCCCAGCAACGCCGCCGAGCGCTGGGAAGCACCGGGCAGCAAGGCCGGTCAGTGGCCGCCGGCAACGGCACCGGCTGTCTTCGCGGAACCTGCGTAAACCGCGCGCTCAAATTGCTCGGCCACGGAGTAGGAGGCATCGTCGCTGAAGGGAAGCATCTGCATCAGGAGCACGGCGCAAGTTCTACGCGCGGGATCAAGCCAGAAGTAGGTGTTGAAGATGCCCGCCCAGGCCAGCGAACCGGCGGAGCGGCCGCCGTTGACCGGCTGGCTGTTGATACCAAATCCCAGGCCAAACTTGTCCAGCGCGCCGGGAATGCGAATGGGATCTTTGGCGAACTGAGGCATCATGCTTCTCAGTTGCACCAGGTTCAGGTCGCCAATCTGGTTGCGGCCCATCTCCTGAATGGTCTCGGGCCGAAGGATGCGCGCATGGCCGGCTTTTCCGCCGTTCAGCAACATGCGCTCGAACTTCATATAATCGGCCGCAGTGGAGTAGAGTCCCCCGCCGCCACTGAAGAACTGCACGGGTTTGAAGGGCTGCGGCGGGGGCTCCTTCAAGCTGCCATCCGGTTGTCGTTGCTCAAGCCCGACCACGCGCGCCTGCTTCTTGGGCGGAACATTGAAGAACGTGTCGTTCATGCCCAGCGGTTTGAAAATGTGCCGGCGAAAGTAGGCAGCCAGGGTCTGGCCGCTGACTTTCTCCACCAGTTTGCCCAGCCAATCTGTGCTGATGCCATATTCCCAGCGCGTTCCGGGGTCAAACATCAGCGGGGCATTCAGATAGCCATCATCCCCCCGCGACATGGAAGGAACTGCCCCGCTGGCCACATAGCGCTGCATATCCGGATCGAAAATCTCGTAGACGAATCCCGAGGTGTGCGTAAGCATTTGCCGCACTGTAGGAGGCGTACGGGGAGGGCGGAGTCGCGCTTTTCCTGTGCCGGCGTCGAAGCCTTCGAGTACCTGGATGTGAGCAAGCTCAGGCAGATAAGTGGCGGCGGGCTCATCCAGTTTCACGCGCCCGCTCTCCACCAATTGCATGACAGCCACCGAGGTGACCGGCTTGGTCATGGAGGCGATATGGAAAATCGAATCCAGGGTCATGGGAAGATGCTTAATCGTGTCTCGCTTCCCATACGCACCGTGAAACCTAACTCTGCCTGCCTCTGCGACCATGGCCACAATGCCGGGAACCTTGTTTTGATTTACCGCCTGGCGCAATACCTGGTCAATCTGGCTGGCAGAACTGCCTGAGCTCTGGGAAAACGCGGCGAGAGGCGCCGCTGACACCAGGGCGGCAACCAGGATGCAACGCGCTAGCCAAACTTCCAACCGCAACTTGCTTTTTCTGCCAAGAGTGGGCATGGGGAGTGAACCTCGAAGCAATTTGTGTTGCGGAGTATAGCGCACACCGCATGCCGCTTTTACGACTTGGCGGCGTAGCCGCTTACTGCGCTTCCCGCCCGCCGCCCTGCTGCTGCAACCAGGAAGCTAGATTCGGTTCCTGCTGTTGTTTCAGGTCCACGCAGTTGCCGATGAATTCCAGCGACTGCCGCAGTGTGCGCTGCGCCGAAGGAATGGGGTGCTGGCTGAAGAAGTCCTGCACCTGCTGCTTGTGACCGGCGTCGCAGAAGCTGCCGGCGCCATCCACCACCGCACCAGTAGAAAAGTTGGTCAGCTTGGCTTCCACCTGGCTCCAGTGCTGGCGTATCCAATTCCAGGCCTGGTCCTGGGTATCGGGATTGCCCATGAGCCGCCCAATAAGGAAGGGCGCGTCCTGCGAGCGCACCTGCGACGAGACGGCATACTCCAGGCTGCGCTCCACCAAATCCGGTTTCTGGAAGTTACCCAGCGCCCGCAGAAAGCGAAAGGCTTCTTCCGGCGAACTGGAAGATTGCGCGCGCTTCTGGATGGCGTCATAAAGCGCGGCATCGCCGTTGCGGGTAGCAATGTTCAGAGCTGGATAGAGAAGCGTTGGGTCCACCGCCTCGCCGCGCAGCGCCTTCTCCGT
>DATEGI010000272.1:0-2177 GCA_035280205.1 Terriglobales bacterium
GGCCGAGTGGAGGCCGACGACCAGCGCCTGGTAACCTCCGTGGCACGCGCCGGCAATACGCGCACTGATTCGCCGCAGAACAGGTACAATATTGACCCCCGGGAGTTGATAGCCATTCAGCGCCAGGCGCGGGAGCAGGGCCTGGACATTGTGGGCTTTTATCATTCCCATCCCGACCACCCGGCGCGCTGGTCGTCCACCGACCTGGCCGACGCTCACTGGCTGGGCTGCTCGTATGTCATTACCCGGGTGGAAAAGGGGCAGGCACGGGAAACCAACTCGTTCCTGCTGCTGGGCGCCGAGGAGGCCGATAAGCGCTTCCAGGACGAGCCCATCGAGGTGGCTGCGGGATTTGCTGAAACCAGGACCCCGGCTTAAACATCTGTTAACTAGGCACTTCTTACGACAGGAGGAGACTTGCAACCAGCATGAGAATCCACATACCCACTCCGCTACGACAGTATGCGGGCAAGAAGTCGAGCATTGACGTGCAGGCCGAGAACGTAGGCGATGCGCTTTCTGCGCTCACCTCTACGTACCCGGATTTGCGGCGTCACCTGTATACTGATGAGGGCAAATTGCGCGCCTTCGTGAACGTTTATCTGAATGACGAAGACATCCGCTATTTGCATAAGGAAAGCACCCCGGTGAACGAAAACGACAGCCTTTCCATCGTGCCCTCCATCGCGGGCGGCTCCTGCGCCTGTTGTTGTCCCTGTCGAAAGAACGCCTAGTTGTTTTCCTGACGGTTCGCTCCAGAAAAATCAATTTTTCGCTGACAGGAAGGCCGATTACCATGGCAACCATTACTCATCCCGGAGTTCAAGCCACGACTCTCAGCAACGATGAAGTCCTGCGCTACTCGCGCCACCTGATCATGCCCGAGGTGGGCATGGAGGGGCAGCTCAAGCTCAAGGCCGCCAAGGTGCTGTGCATCGGCGCCGGCGGCCTGGGTTCGCCGCTCGCTCTCTATCTTGCGGCGGCCGGCGTGGGCACGCTGGGCGTGGTGGACTTCGACGTGGTGGACTACACCAACCTGCAGCGCCAGGTGATTCACACCACCGCCGACGTGGGCCGCAAAAAGCTGGAATCGGCCGCGGAAACCGTGAAGGCCATCAATCCCTTCGTCCAGCTGCGCCCGTTTGAAACCCGGCTGACCAGCGAGAACGCGCTCGAGCTGTTCCGCGATTTCGACATCATCGTGGACGGCACCGATAACTTCCCCACCCGTTACCTGGTGAACGATGCCTGCGTGCTCACCGGCAAGCCTAACGTTTACGGGTCCATCTTCCGGTTTGAAGGCCAGGTGAGCGTTTTCGCCACCAAGGATGGCCCGTGCTACCGCTGCCTTTATCCAGAGCCGCCACCGCCTGGATTGGTGCCGAGTTGCGCCGAAGGCGGTGTGCTGGGAATCCTGCCGGGTCTCGTAGGCGTGATGCAGGCCACTGAGGCCATCAAGCTCATCCTAGGCAAAGGTGAGCCGCTCATTGGCCGCCTGCTGCTGGTGGATGCGCTGGGCATGCGCTTCCGCGAGCTCAAGCTGCGCAAGAATCCCGAGTGCCCCGCTTGCGGCCAACACCCCACCGTGACTAAGCTGATTGACTACAATGAATTCTGCGGCATTCGCGGCGAGGAGAAGCCGGTGGCATCCAACGTTCCTGAAATTCAACCGGAAGAACTGAAGGCGAGGCTGGACGCGGGCGAGGACATTTTCATCCTCGATGTGCGCGAGCCTCACGAGTACCAGATCTGCAACCTGAACGGCTACCTGATTCCGCTGGGCGAACTGCCCAAGCGCGCGCATGAACTGGATTCCAGCCGCGAAATCGTGGCCCACTGCCGCTCCGGCGTGCGCAGCGCCAAGGCAGTTACCTTCCTGCAGCAGGCCGGCTTCCGCAAGGTGAAGAACCTGGCGGGCGGCATTCTGGCCTGGTCAGACAAAGTGGATTCCAGCGTTCCCAAGTACTGAAGCCATTCCTGGGCACTTAGCTGGCGGTCGTTGGTTACTGGCCTCCGACCGCCGGCGGCCAGCAATGACCCTTCCGCTTTGCATTCACATCCCTTTACAAACACGCGTGTCCGGTGGGGCTGACAGCATATCGTCAGATGTATGTCGTGTGCGGTACATAATCGTTCCAGTCAGCCCGACCCTCCCTAAGCCGTCTATTTCCCACTAG
>DATEGI010000273.1:0-29775 GCA_035280205.1 Terriglobales bacterium
CCTAGTTTGCCCGCTCGCAGCAGAGGCTCCAGCGATACCAGGAACCGCTTCACCAGTTCCTCCGTCCCCTTCAGCCGCTTAATGTGGGTGATCGCCTGGTGCGCCTTCAGGCAGAAGCGAAACTCGGCCGGCGTCTCCGCAATCCAGTTGAGCAGGCTTTTTTCGCTCGCCATGTGCCGGAAGGTGTAGTTCACCTCCACCGCGTTGAGCCGAGTGGCGTAGTAATTCAGAAAACTCTTTTGCGGCAGCTTGGCCGGATAAAAGGCCGGCTTCCAGGCGGGATACGCCCATCCCGAGGTGCCGGCGTGCAACGTGGCCATGTATCACCCCTGCGTCAGTCCCTGAAATTATATGCGCGGTGGGACAGGTAGCCTTCGTAATAGCGGCAAGCCCGGGAAATCATGTTATAAGACTCATTTATGGGCAGCATTCGCAAGGGCTCAGTGCATTTGTTCCGCTTTGCCGGAGTTGACGTCTTCCTGCATTGGTCCTGGTTCCTGGTCGCCCTTTTCGAAATCAATACCCGCTCTGGCCGGTATTCCTCCGTCGCCTGGAATGTTGTGGAGTACCTCGCGCTGTTTGCGGTCGTCCTGCTTCACGAATACGGCCACGCCCTGGCCTGCCGCCAGGTGGGCGGAACTGCTGATCACATCGTGCTCTGGCCCCTGGGCGGCGTCGCTTACGTGGATCCGCCTCCGCGCCCAGGCGCCACCCTGTGGAGCATTACCGCCGGCCCTCTGGTCAACGTGGTTTTGCTGGTCATAATCTCCATCGTCGGCATCGCGGTAAAGAACTTGGGCGTGTGGCCGGCCTTCCCCAACTTGCACGCGCTGATGCGGGCGCTGTGGTACATCAACTTTGGTCTGCTGATCTTTAACCTGCTGCCTATCTACCCGCTCGATGGCGGCCAGATTCTGCGCTCCCTGCTGTGGTTTGTTCTGGGACGCGCCCGCAGCCTGATGGCGGCCACCATCGTCGGCTTCATCGGCGTGCTCGGCCTGGTCTTTTTCGCCGCATATATCCACTCCGGCTGGTTCGCCATTTTGTCGGTGTTCATCCTGATGAACTGCTGGGCTGGCCTGCGCCAGGCGCAGGCGCTGTCGAAACTGGCGAAGCTTCCGCGGCACCTCGGCTATGTTTGCCCAACCTGCAAATCCTCACCGCCAATCGGAAATTTCTGGAAATGCACGGCCTGTGGCCAGCCCTTCGATACTTTCCAGAGCGGGGCGGTCTGCCCCCACTGCTCCGCCCGCTTTCCCGTCACCATGTGTCTCGACTGCCGCCGCATGCACCCTATCGAGGAATGGGCTGGGCCCGCTGCGGTCGCCGTCTCGCGTTCTTAGACTGCTACGACGCCTTTCTCGTTTCCACGGTCTCGCCTTTCTCCAGCAGGGCCTGCAGCCAGCCCAGCATGCGCGGCCAGCCCCGGTAACTCTGGGCAATCTCGGGATGAGCGGCCAGCCCGCTGTGCCGGATTCTGACCAGCGTGCCCTGCTCCGTCGGAGTCAATTCCCAGCGAACCGTGGTCTTGGCCGTTCCTGTCCAGCTTGCGACCCAGGTGTACGCCAGCACGCGCGGCGGGACGACTTCCACGAATTCCCCCGCCACCTCGAAGCGGCCGCCATCGGGCCCCACCCCGGAACTGCTCCACTTTCCGCCGACTCGCAGGTCCGAGCTGAACTGGGTGCAGCGATAGATGCCGTTCTGCCCCCACCAGCGCACCACCTGTTCTGGGTCAATCAGCGCCTGAAAAACGCGCTCCGGCTCAGCTTGAATATGGATTTCGCTTACGATCGCGTCCTGCTCAGATGTGCTCATTTCGAGTTCTCCTTGATCATCTTTTTCGGCTTGCTCCTGGGCATTCGCCGCGCGGAATCAGCTTCTACAAAGCTCTTCAGGCCAGTGAGACTGGCGCGCCAAAAGCTTCGGTATTGTTCGAGCCACGAATCAACCGCCTTGAGCGGTGCGGCATTGAGCTGATAGAGGCGGTGGCGTCCGGCGCGGCGCTCCTCCACCAGATGCGCCCGCCGCAGCAGTCGCAGGTGCTTGGAGATGGCCGGCCGCGAAACGGGAAAGGCCTGCGCAATCCGCCCGGCCGGCTGGCTTCCTTGCCGCAGCAGGTCCAGCACGGCGCGGCGGGTAGGATCGGCTAGCGCGCTGAAAATGGCCTCCGCTTGGTATGTAACCGTTCGGTTACGCATAATACGTAACTATACGGTTACATAAATGACTTGCCAAGTCTTCCGCGTGCGGCTTCTCTGACGCGGGCCGCTCCTCACATGCTGGGATTTGCCAAGCTCAAGGGGTGCCGGCCGCCAGCCCCGCTCCCCATACCGGGATGGTGATGGCTATCTTTTCGAAATTGGCGACGATTGCCTGGGCGCGTGGTATTGCTTTCTTCACCGCCGGCAGCGAGAGTGATGCGTCATGACTGGCCTGGCTCTCCCACGCCTCCGTAACCCAGAGCACGTTTGCGTCTGCCGCATCCTTGGCGACAATGTAGCTTAGGCAGCCCGGCATGTCCGCCGCACTTTCTTTGAGTATTGCAATCATCTCGTCACGCTTGCCCGCGACAGTGGTCAGCTTGGCAATCAGTCCGTACATTTCCTCTCCCACTTGCTCACGCTGGCCGCGCTGCTCCCTGGTAGGTGTAGGTCATGGGGCGCGGACCGGGAAGATAGCTGGTGGTCAGCTCCGTAATGTGAAATCCCGCGCCCCAGATCAGGTCATCCACCTTTCGGTTCAGGTGACATCCGCCGGTGGCGTGCTTCCACACCGGCGTGAGCCGGTCCTGCCAGGCAGCCACTTTGCCGTCCGGCGCCCGGCCATGCTCCACAAAAATGAGGCGACCGTCCGTTTTCAGAACACGCCGCATCTGCTGCAGGGCCCTGTCGGCGTTCGGAATGGAACACAAAGTCCAGGCCATGACCACGGTATCAATGCTGCCTGCGTCCAGCGGCAGCGGTTCTTCTGCCGATTGCGCGATAAAGTCAACTTTTATCGCCCCGCCCACCCTCTTCGAAGCCATTTTCTGCAGTTCCAGCGATGGATCCACGCCGAAAATGTGCTTGACCTCGGGGGAATAGAACGGGAGGTTCAGTCCGGAACCAATGCCGATCTCCAGCACTTCGCCGCGCGCCTGCGGAATCACGGCCGCACGCACCTTGGCCACGTCCTTGTTCTTCATGGCCAGGTCAATGATCCGTGGCAAAAGGTATTTTCCGTAGAAACCCACAGCGCGTTTTCCTTTTATGACTGTCACCCTGAGCGAGCGCGCTTCGAGCCTCGGCGAGACGGGCGCGAACGAAGGACCTCTGCATTCTTCGGACCTGCGCGCTTCCTCTGCGGAGCTGTCTCTACCTCTGCTTCCTCTCCCTCTACCGCTCCCAAGTCCGGCAGCTTCTGCTTCAGCTTCAACACTGGCTCAAACAGATCGCCCTTGGTTTCCACCCTCTTCAGTACATCGGCACTGTCGAATACCAGCAGCTTAGGATCCTTCTTCTCCAGGCAGCGCTCCACCTCTTCCCATTCCACCGGGGTAGAAGCCGTTGGTTGCTCCTTTGCCCGCAGCGAATACACGCAGATCGTGGTTTTGTGATCGTCGTTCTGGCTCCAGTCCACCAACACTTTGTTAACGCGCAGCGTCTTCTTCATGTCGGAAACTACCAACTCCGGGTGCTCGCGCTCCAGGTGCCGCGCGATGGCGTGCGCCACTGGCTTGGTCTGGTCATAGCTGGTGGGTGAGTTCAGCGGCACATAAACCTGCAGGCCCTTGGAGCCGGAGGTCTTGGCAAAGCACTCTAGCCCGAAATGCTGGAAGATTTCCCGTACCCATAGTCCCACCTGGCAGCACTGCACGATATTGGCGGGCGGGCCGGGGTCGAGATCGAATACCAGCATGGTGGGCTGCAGGATCTCGTTGCCCATGGACAACGAGGTGTGTAGCTCGATATCGGCCAGGTTAGCCGCCCAAACCAGTGTAGGCAGGTCTTGCACCAGGCAGTACTTCATGTAGCGGTTGTTGCCTCCGCTCCACACCTCGGCCGTCTGCACCCACTCCGGGCGGTGCGACGGGCAGTTCTTCTCATAGAAAAACTGCCCGCTGACCCCGTTGGGATAGCGTTTCATGGTCAGCGGACGGTCGTGCAGATGAGGCAGCAGCGCCGGCGCTACCCGCACGTAATAGTCAATCACCTGCCCCTTGCTGAACCCCGCGTCCGGGTAGAGCACCTTGTCCAAGTTGGAGAGTTGCAGTTGCCGCCCCTGAATTTCAACCATTTGTGTTGATCGGCTCACTGTTTGTTTCCCATCCTACCTTTGGTAGAGACGCAACTTGTTGCGTCTCGGTAGAGTAGCTGGCAGGTGGCATAACCCCGGGGGTCAATCTATCACCGGTCACTACGAACTACTAACTACTAACTACCAGCTACCATCTACCACCTACCTTTTCGATGCCATATCACAACTGCCCGGCAGCAACCAACATCCAAGCAACCTGTGCCTAAGGCCGAGGAAAAACCGCTGCCCGTAAGCTCCTCCACGGCGCCTGATTTTCCCCCGGAGCAGCAGCGCCTGTTTCGCGAAGTCTTGCAGGTGCTGAACCAGGGTGGCATCCCCTACGTCGTCTCCGGCGCCTTTGCCCTGCAGAAGCATACCGGCATCTGGCGCGATACCAAGGACCTCGACGTCTTTCTGCCCGCTCAGCACGTGCCCCAGGCCCTGGAGTGCCTCATCAACGACGGTTTTGAGTGCAACGTCGTGGACCCCGTCTGGCTGGCCAAGGCCCATCGCGGCGACTTCTATGTAGACCTGATTTGCGGTATGAGCAACGCCGTCATCATCGTGGAAGAGAGCTGGATTGAGCGCGGCATGCCCACGGAAATCGTGGGTGTGCCAGTGCGCGTGCTCGCCCCGGAAGAACTCATCGCCTCCAAGTTATTTGTCACCCGCCGCGAACGCTTCGATGGCGCCGATATCGCCCATGTCGTTTACGGTACCCGCGGCCGCCTCGACTGGGACCGCCTGCTGCGGTTGGCCGGGCCGCACTGGGAAATGCTGTTGTGGGCTCTGATCCTGTTTCGTTACGTTTATCCGGCGCGCAGCTCCTATGTCCCCTCCCACATCTGGGAAGGCCTGCTGCAGCGTTTTCAGAATGAACTGGCCACTCCCAACCCCTACGCCAAGTTCCGCGGCAGCCTGGTGGACGAAAAGATGTTCGCCATTGACGTGGATGAGTGGAGGCTGGACAACCTGGTCGAAGCGTTCCGGGAGCAACGCCAGCCCAAGCTGGCAGCCCCGGACAATGTAAAGTGTCCCTTGCCCCAGGACCAGCGCAAGGCTTCCTGAGAATCCATGAGAATCGCCGCCACCGCGGACCTGCACTTCACGCCTCAAAACTACGACCGCATTCGCGAGCAGATGTCGCGTGTGCGCGACCAGGCTGACCTGCTGGTGTTGGCCGGCGACCTCACCAACTACGGCAAGCCCCAGGAGATGGAATCTTTGCTCAACGCCCTGGTGCGCATCCGCCTGCCCATCGTGGCCGTGCTCGGCAATCACGACTATGAAAGCGGCCAGGAAATTGAACTCATGCGCATGATGACCGAGGAAGGCATCAAAGTGCTCGACGGCACCGCCTATGAGCGCGATGGCGTGGGTTTCGCCGGCACCAAGGGTTTTGCCGGCGGCTTTGGCCGGGGCGTGCTGACCGCCTTCGGTGAAGCGCCCGTAAAGGCCTTTGTGCAGGCCGCCATTGACGAGGCCCTCAAACTGGAGCGCGCCATGGCCCAGTTGCGCACCGAAAAGCGCATTGTGGTGATCCACTATGCTCCGGTTGGCGCCACTGTGCAGGGCGAAGCCGCCGAAATCTATCCCTATCTCGGAACCTCGCGCCTGGCCGAAGTGGCTGACCGCCACGGCGCCAACCTGGTTCTTCATGGTCACGCCCACCATGGCTGCATGGACGGCAAAACCACCGCCGGCATCCCCGTCTACAACGTCGCCTTGCCCCTGCTGCAGTTGCAAAACCCGCCCGTCGCCTACCGCGTCTTCGACATCTGACGTGTCGCGCATTATTGTGGCGCCGGCGCCCCGCCCGCGGTCGCCTTGCGAAGCCAGGCGCCATTCCGAGGGCCTTTCAGGCCTGAGAGCCTGCCCTGAGCTTGCCGAAGGGAATCTCGCGTGCACCGCCACTGCACGTTCTCGAAATGGATGCCGGACGCAATGAACTTTTTCTCTGCCATCCGCGTATTCTTACTGTTCGCCCGGAGGTGAAGTGTGCGCTTGAAAACCCTTGCCTTGGCCGTCGCGTTGCTTGCGGTAGCGGCCCACGCCGACGAGTGGAAAAAGGATTATTCCGTTACCGGCACGCCCCAGGTCAAGGTGGACAGCAACGACGGCAACATCGAGGTCACGACTGGCAACCAAAACACCGTCTCCGCGCGCGTCATTACCGCGGGCTGGCGCATCGGCGTCGGGCATGTGCACATCGTGGACGAACAGAAAGGCAACCATATCGAACTGGAGGTGCGCACGCCGCACATAGTCTTTTTTGGCGTCAGCCGGCACTCAATCCGGGTGGAGTTGACGGTGCCCAGGAACAGCAACCTCGACCTGCACAGCGGCGACGGCCGCATTTCTCTGGCCCAGGTCACCGGCGACCTTCGCCTCAACAGCGGCGATGGCGCCATTGAAGCCAGCGGACTTGATGGCCGCCTGAACGCCACCACCAGCGACGGCCACATCAGCGTGCAAGGCCGCTTCGATCAACTCGATCTCCGCACCGGTGACGGCAAAATTGAAGCCGAGGTCGCGCACGGCTCCAAAATGCAGTCCGGCTGGAGCGTGCGCAGCTCTGACGGCAGCGTGCGCCTGCGCCTGCCGCAGAACTTCGCTTCTGACCTCGACCTGCGCACCGGCGACGGCCACATCACTCTGGATTTTCCGGTCACCGTTTCCGGGCGCATGAGCCCCTCCAGCATCCACGGCAAACTTAACGGCGGCGGTGAGTTGCTGGAAGTCCGCACCTCCGACGGCAGCATCAGCCTGGAACGCGAGTAGGCTCCATCACATTCACGTCATGCTGATACATTTTTGTCATTCTGAGGAAGCGCGAGCCGCGTCCCGCGGTGAGCGCGACGAAGAACCTATGTATTTTCCAATTACTAATTGACAGCGGGACCCACCAGGCGCTATCCTCCATGGCGAACAAAAAGCGAAGCTCCTGCTTATGGCTTCTCTCCCCCTGCTCTCGGAAACCGGCCCCAAGCCCCTGGTCGGCATTGCCCGCCTCGCCGCTCAAGGCGAGTTCATCCAGCCCGGCCACGACGTTGAGTTCTTCACCCTGCCCGTGCGCTCCCTGCTCAACCGCTGCGATGTGCCGCGCATGCCCTTTTCCTGGACCATCAACCCCTACCGCGGCTGCGAATTCGCCTGTAAGTACTGCTACGCCCGCTACACCCATGAATTCATGGAGCTGCGCGATGGCGTGGACTTCGAACGCAAAATCTACGTCAAGCAGCACGCCGCCTGGATGTTGCGCCGCGACCTCAAAAAGGTGAAGTCCGGCGAAGAGATCGCCATCGGCACCGCCACCGACCCCTACCAGCCCGGCGAGCGCCGCTACGGCGTTACCCGCGCCATCCTGGAGGAACTTTCACAGCATCATGGGCTTGAGCTTGGAATCGTAACCAAGTCCAACCTGGTGCTGCGGGACCTGGATGTCCTGCGCGAAATTTCTCGCCATAACCAGCTTTTCGTCAACCTGACCATCACCACGCTGAACACTGACCTGGCGCGCATTCTGGAGCCGCGCGCCCCCCGCCCCGACCTGCGCCTGGAAGCCATGCGCAAGCTCAACGAGGGCGGCGTGGCCGCCGGCGTCATCTGCGCCCCGGTGCTGCCCGGCATCACCGACTCGCCCCACGACTTGGAAAACCTGGTGCGCGCTGTCGCCCAGGCCGGGGGAAAATACATCTACGCCAACCCGCTGTTCCTCAAGCCTTGTTCCGCCGCCATCTTCCTTCCCTTCCTGGAAAAGGAATTCCCGCAGCTGGTGGAAAGTTATCGCCAGCGTTATGGCGAACGCGCCTTCGTGTCCGCCTCATATCGGAAGCGCGTCTCACAGCTCTTCGCCAAAATGCGCGCCAAATACGGCATCCGCGGCGACTACGGCCGCAACAGCGAGCGCACCCACCCCATGCCTCAGCCCGACGAACAGCTTTCGCTGTTCTAAAAACCAACTGCCACCGCCGAGACGCCGAGTGCGATGACAAATCTCTTCAGAATGTCATCCTGAGCAAGCGCGAATTGAGCGCAGCGAAGCGAGCGCGAGCGAAGAACCTTGCGCTTCCCTTGTGATCCTCTGCGCCCTTAGCGTCCTCTGTGGTTTTCATCTCGTCCTCTGTGGTTTTCATTTTCGTTGACGGCCGAACACCGCTTCCTCTACCTTGCGGGGACCATGTCCTCGCAACCGGCTCAGGCGCCGCGCCATCGCGAATTGCAACGCATCACCCTGGCGCCCTTTGTAGCCGTCCTCTACGCCTATTGCGCCGGCGGCCCCTTCGGCTTCGAGGCCATGGTTTCCACCTCCGGACCCGGCCTCGCCCTCATCTTCATCCTGGTTGTCCCCCTGCTGTTCAGCGTGCCTATCGCCCTGGCCACCGCGGAGATGGCCACCGCCGTGCCGGTCGAAGGCGGCTTCTATCGCTGGACGCGCGCCGCCTTTGGCAATTTCTGGGGATTCCACTGCGGTTGGTGGAACTGGACCGGCACTTTCTTCATGAGCGCCGCTTATGGCGTGCTAATGGCCGACTACATCGGCGAACTCCGCCCGCTCACCCGCCTCGAGCACTGGCTGATTGCTTTCGCCTTCCTCGTCTTGGTTGGCTACCTGAACATCCGCGGCATCCGGCTGGTCGGCAATCTCACCCTCATCCTTCTGCTGCTCGCCCTCGTCCCAGTAGTCATCTTTACCGCGCAAGGTTTTGCCCACGCCCATTTCAATCCGTTCCATCCTTTGCTGGCGACCAACAAATCCTGGCGCGAAACTTTCGGTGTGGGGCTGGCGCTGGCCCTCTGGATTTATTCCGGGTACGAGCAGCTCTCCACGGTGAGCGAAGAAATCGAGCAGCCGGAGCACAATTTTCCCCGCGGGCTCGCCATCGTGGTGCCGCTCGCGGTGATTACTTTCTTCTTGCCCATGGCCGCCGGTCTGGCGGCGCTGGGCAACTGGCAGGCCTGGGACACTGGCTACATCGTGCAGGCGGCGCGTCAGGTTAGCGGTCCCGCCATGGAAACGGCCATGTTTGCCGCCGCCGCGGTCTGCACTTTTGTGCTTTTGGAAAGCACCGTGCTCGCCGCCACCCGCCTGCCTTTCGCCATGGCCGAGGACGGCTATTTCCACCCCACCCTCGCCCGTCTCCATCCCCGCCTCGGCACACCCGCCCGCGCCATCGTGCTTTCGGTTTTGATCTGCGCCGCGCTGGCCGTGTTAACCGTCACTCAGCTCATCGCGATTTACGCCTGGCTGCGCGTCGCCACCTCGGTGATGACCCTGCTCTCCCTCTGGCGTCTGCGCCACACTGCTCCTGAACTTCCTCGCCGCTTCCTGGTTCCCGGCGGACGTTTCGGAATGGCAACAGTCGTCGTGCTGCCCATCCTCTTCTTTGCCTGGGCCCTCATCAACAGCGACCCTCAATCGCGCCTCTGGGGCCCGCTCTGCCTCGGGTTCGGCCCGCTTGCTTACCTTTTTGTCGTATCCCGCCGCAGGCCTGCTACGCGCTCCTGACTCCCGACTCCTGACTCTGGTTTGCTAAACTCGATGTTTGCCCCTTACCCGCCGGCAATTCCTGACCTCATCGCTGCTTGGCGCAGCCGGCCTGACTGCCATTGGCGCTGGCGCCCTCTACCATGACACCACCGGGTTGCAGGTTACCCGCCTGGAAATCCGTTTGCAGCGCCTGCCTCCCCGGCTTGACGGGCTGCGCATCGTCCAGCTTAGCGATTTCCACTATGACCGCTACGTAGACATCCATGTCATCACTTCCGCCGTCCGCCTGACCAATCAACTGCAGCCCGATCTCGTGGTTCTCACTGGCGACTTTGTCACCCAGGGGCCCTTTGCTGGCCTGTATGATCCTCCCGCCGCGCACGATGCTGAACCCTGCTCGCAAATCCTTGCCGACCTCCATCCGCGCCTGGGCGTGTTTGCCGTGCTCGGCAATCACGACTACTACACCGATCCCGACCTGGTATCCGAAATCCTGCGTAGCCGCGGCTTTCACGTTCTGCGCAATCAGTCGTTTGCTCTGGAACTGGATGGCGCCCGCCTGTGGCTGGCGGGCATCAATGACGCCGTGGCCGGCGCTGACGATCTCGAGCTCGCCCTGCAGAGAGTCCCTGCTTTCGAAGCCGTGGTACTGCTGGCCCACGAACCCGATTTGGCCGATTGGGTGCCGCCCGGCCGTGTGGATTTGCAACTCTCCGGCCATTCCCATGGCGGCCAGATCCTGCTCCCCGTTATAGGCCCGCCCTACCTGCCTCCGCTGGCACGCAAATATCCCTGGGGACTGCGCCATCTCGGACCGCTCACGCTCTACACCAACCGCGGCCTCGGCACCATCACGCTTCCGCTGCGCTTCAACTGCCCGCCGGAGCTGACCCTGTTCACGTTACGGGCGGTTTAGAAAGTGTTCAGCACTCAGCTTTCAGACCATGAGCAATTAGCAATTTGGAGTTAGCCCGTAAACCGTGCTCTTGACTTAACCAGCGCCGCCAATGGGTTGGCTAAATGCTACTTGCTAACCTTGCGAGCTGAGTGCTGAATGCTGATGGCTGATAGCTGCTCCGCACTCCAGCCCCATCGGGGCGTAATAGGAAAGCCCAGGACGGAAGTCCTGGGTACGACCACCGATACAAATGGGAGTCCCAGCGGGACGGCACAGTACCTTGATCGCCCAACTGCTAGGGCTCCCGGGCTGAATGCTGATGGCTGACTGCTGAGTGCTGCTTTTTCTCACGCCACCTTCTTCCCCCGCATCACCTGTGCTACCCGTTTCAGATCGGTGACAAACAGCTCGGTTTCGCGGCGCCTGCTCTCATCGTCCGGTGCCCGCAGGATGGAAGATGGATGGACGGTTGCGGTCACGAATGGCGCCAGCGGCGACGGCGTCATCTGCCCTCGCTGCTGGCTCACGCGATAATTCTTTCCCAGCAGCGCCTGTGCTGCCGTGGCTCCCAGGCACACGAGCACCTCCGGACGCACCACCGCCAGCTCTGCGTCCAGCCACGGGCGGCATGCCGTAATCTGCAGCTGGTTGGGTTTTTTGTGGATGCGCCGTTTACCGCGTGGCTCCCAGTTGAAATGCTTCACCACGTTGGTGACGTAGACCTCCTCGCGCGCTATGCCAGCCTCAGCCAGCGCTTTGTCCAGCAGCCCTCCCGCCGGACCCACAAACGGCCGTCCCGCCAGGTCTTCGCGGTCTCCGGGTTGCTCACCCACAAACATCACCCTTGCTCTGTTGCTGCCTTCGCCGAAAACCGTCTGCGTCGCGCGTTCCCACAAATTGCAGCCACGGCACGTGCGCGCCGCTTCGCGCAGCTTCTCCCGCGTAGGGGTGGGAGGCACCCATGGCGCCGCTGTCGCGCCTGCTTTTATCTTGCCGCGTGTGGCCATATCCCTATGTCAGATGCGCGAAACTCGGCTCCGGCGCTCCAGGCCAGTTCCAGGTTCGAGCCGCCTTACCGTGGTTTCCTGACAGATTTTGGCGTTGTTGCCGGTCAAAATCTGCCAACCTTCACCCCAGACCGCCCCCGTCAAGCTCCGTTACTTTTGTTCCCCACGCCCTTTGCCCTTGAGATTGTGGCACTTTGCGGAACACCTTGAACCTGATTGGTTAATTTCACAATGGCAACAAACCTGCGATGATTCCTGCGACTGCGGCGCTGCTGGCGGCTTTTGGCCGGGCGCGTTTCGCGGTGCATCCTGCCGCCCGAGGGAGCGGTCAGGTAAGTTCGGCGAAGTACCTGGGGGAGGGTACAAGCCGAGGGGAGCAGTGGCGCAATCCGCTGTTCCCCTTTATTTTTCCTGCCCTTCTTTTGTTGCCAGAGCCCCTTTCAGACGAACACCACGGTCTTGTTCTGGTACACCAGAATCCGATTTTCCAGATGCCAGCGTACCGCGCGCGACAGTACCACCTTTTCGAGGTCGCGGCCCTTGCGCACCATCTCTTCGACGCTGTCGCGATGCGAAACCCGCACCACCTCTTGCTCGATTATTGGTCCCTCGTCCAAGCCCGCCGTAACGTAGTGACTGGTCGCACCAATCAGTTTGACGCCGCGCTCGTAAGCCTGGTGGTAAGGTTTCGCTCCCACGAATGCGGGAAGGAAGGAATGGTGAATATTGATCATGCGCAGTAGATAATGGCCTACGAATTCCGGCCCCAGGATCTGCATGTAGCGCGCCAGCACCACCAGGTCAACATTCTGGCCCAACAATTCCAACATCTCCCGCTCAGATTCACGTTTGTCTTCCGGCTTGCTTAGTTGATGAAAGGGGACGCGGTAGAACTCAGCCAGCGGCTTGGCTTTGGCATGATTGCTGACCACCATCGTGATATCACATTCCAATTCGCCGGTGCTCTGCCGGTAAAGCAGGTCGGCAAGGCAGTGGTCATAGGCGGAAACCAGGACCGCCACCTTGGGCCGATAATCGCTTAGAGCCAGGTAATACTTGATCAGGAAGCGCTCGGCCACAGGCTTGAATTGTTCTTCAAATTCAGAGACTGGAATGTCAAAGCCATCCAGACTCCACTCCAGTCTGGAAAGGAACAAGTCACGGCCGCTGTCTACGTGGTCGTCGGTGTGCAAGACGCTGCCGTTGTGCGCAATCAGAAACTGTGAGATCGCCGAAACCACGCCTTTACGCGCAACGGCCATCGGACTGCTCAGCAGCAGGACTGCGCTGGTCTTCACGGGAGGCTAATCATATCCCGCTGCGGCAGCGGCAGCCAGAACCCGCTTCAACTGAAGAGCGTCTTGGCCGGCAGCTCAGCTGGTCTTTCCCTTTGAGGCCAGGTTCCTTCGGAGCATACCCTTGGTAACGCCTCTTGCAGTTCGCCTTTGCATATAATTACTTCAGATTTTCAGCCAATCTTCGTACCTATGCCTGCCATAGAAACCTTTGGGCTGGAGAAGACGTACACCGTCGGCTTCTGGCGCAAGCGCCCGCGCTGCGCTCTCCGCCCGCTCAACCTGGCGGTGGAGGAGGGCGAGGTCTTCGGCTATCTGGGCCCAAATGGCGCGGGCAAAACCACAACTCTCAAGCTCCTGATGGGCCTGGTATACCCCACGGCCGGTTCAGCAAGAATCCTCGGACTGCCGGTGAATGACCCGCGGGTGAAGGCCCAGATCGGTTTTCTCCCCGAGCAGCCTTACTTTTACGACTATCTGACCGCTCGCGAGTTGCTCGAGTACTACGCCCAGCTTTCCGCAGTGGAGGCGCGCGACCGCAGCCGGCGGGTTGATGCCGTTCTCAATCGCGTTGGCCTCAACGATGTGGGCGGCGTGCAGCTGCGCAAATTTTCCAAAGGCATGCTGCAGCGCGTGGGCATCGCCCAGGCCATTCTGCATGACCCCAAGCTGGTTTTCCTGGATGAGCCTATGTCGGGGCTCGACCCCATCGGCCGCCGCGAGGTCCGCGACCTGATGGAAAGTTTGAAGCAGGAGGGCAAAACCATATTCTTTTCCACTCACATCCTCTCTGACGCGGAGGCGCTTTGCGACCGGGTCGCCATCCTGCATAAAGGGGAACTGCGCAGCATCGGCGTGATTGCCGATCTCACCTCTTCGGTGCGCGGCAAAGTGGAGGTGATGTGGCAAGGGAGCGTGATCCCGCCCGGCGTTCGCTCCCTGACTGCCGAGTGCCACCAGACCGGCGAAATGGCCCGCGCCATCATCGCGGAAGATCAGCTCGATTCCACCATTGATGCTCTGCGCCGTGCCAACCTCAAGTTGATCTCCGTGACTCCTGTCCGCGCCACCCTGGAAGATTATTTCGTGGAGAAGCTTTCGCCGGCGGAGGTGGCCGCCAGATGAACCGCGTCGCTTCCATCGCGTCCAACACTTTTAGGGAGGCCGTTCGCGACCGCGTCCTCTACAACCTGATTGGGTTTGCCCTGCTGATGGTCGGGGCCTCCCTCCTGGTGGGCCAGATCTCCATCGGCATCGAGCGCAACGTAGTCATCAACCTGGGCCTGACTGCCGTGTCGTTGTTCGGCCTGGTCATCGCAGTCTTCATTGGCATCGGCCTGGTTTCCAAGGAAATTGAGAAAAAGACTCTGTACACCATCCTCTCCCGCCCCGTGCGCCGCTGGGAATTTATTCTGGGCAAATTTGGCGGCCTGGTCGCCACCCTGGTAGTGAACACCTTCTTCATGGCCCTCGGCATTTTTGCCGCTGTGTTTTACCTCGCCCACCATTTCGAGCACGCCGACGCCTATCTGCTGGTCGCGCTCTATTTCATCATCCTGCAGTTTGTGCTGATTACCGCCCTGGCCCTGCTCTTTTCCGCTTTCTCCTCGCCCCTGCTTTCGGCGGTTTTCGCGTTCGCCCTGTTCATCATCGGCACCTTCGCCCAGGACCTGCGCGGCTTTGCCGCCATGGTTCACGGTGTTCCTGGCTGGATCGCCATCGCCGCGGCTTACGTAGTACCCAACTTTGCCGCTCTCAACGTCATCTCCACCGTCGCCCACGACCAACCCATAGCCGGTTCCCTCGTGCTCTACAACACGCTCTACGTCCTGCTTTATTCCGCCGCCGCCGTGGCCGGTGCCATGCTGATCTTCGAGCACCGCAACCTGAAATGAAGCCCAGCCTCCGCATCACCGCCGTTCTTGCCGCCGTGCTGGCCGTCTGCCTAGCGGCAGCGGTGGTCACGGCCACTCGCGCGGACCAGGCTCGTCCGGCCGCCACCCTCGAAGCGGTGCTTTATATTCCGTCGCCGGCGATGCTGAAGCGCATGAGCTTGGGCTACACCGGCCTGCTGGCCGACATTTACTGGACCCGCGCCGTGCAGTATTTCGGCGCCCGGCACGTTGTGCGCTCACGTCACTACGAACTGCTGGCTCCGCTCCTGGACATCACCGCCCAGCTTGACCCACATCTGACCGCAGCCTACGAATTCGGCTCGGTCTTTCTTACCCAACCTCCGCCCAACGGGGCCGGCGACCCCGACGCGGCGATCAGGCTGGTGCAGTACGGCATCCAGCACAATCCCGGCGACTGGCGCCTGTACTACAATCTGGGCTTCATCTACTCCATGGAAAAAAAGGACTATCTGGCTGCCGCTCAGGCTTTTGCCCAAGGCTCTAAGGTGCCTAATGCCCACCCATTCCTGAAGATTCTCGCGGCTCGCATGGCGGAACGTGGTGGCGATGTGGAAACCGCCCGCCTGCTCTGGACTACAACCTACGAAACCAGCAAGGACCCACAGATTAAGGCCAATGCTATCTCCCACTTACGGGCCCTGCAGGTGGATGAGGTGGTGCCCAAGCTGGAGGAAGTGGTCCGCCAATATACTTTGCGTGCCGGACATGACCCGCAAAATTGGGCCGATTTGGTCCGCGCCGGTTACCTGCCGGGAATTCCGCTTGATCCGGTTGGCCACCCCTACAAGCTGGCGTCAGGCGGCCAGGTAGAGGTCGCTGTCCCTGACGATCTTCCCTTCATTACAAAGGGGTTGCCGCCAGGCGTTCAAGCATCAGAGAAGCCCAAGCTGTAATCTAATCTGGAAACCGGCCACATACTCTCGCAAAGGATAGAAAGCCATGAACCTACGCCCCAGGCGCGCGCTGCCCGCGCTGGGAAGTTTATTGCTCTTCTGCGGCGCAATTTTCGCCCAAACCAGCGTTCCCAAGATGGCGGAGGAGGTGGACGCGCACTACAACCACCTGCGCACTTTGCAGGCGAATTTCACCGAAATCTACAACGGAAGCGGTATTTCGCGTGAGGAATCGGGCACTCTGTGGCTGAAGCGCCCCGGTAGAATGCGCTGGAACTATCAGAAACCACGGGAGAAATTGTTCGTAAGCGACGGCAAAACAGCGTGGTTTTACGTTCCGGGAGAGCAGCAGGCGCGCAAAACACCTATGAAACAGCTGGAGGATTTGCGCTCGCCGCTCGCCTATTTGCTGGGTAAGACCAAGCTGCAAAAGGAGTTCACAGCACTTTCGCTGGCGCCTGACAAGCCTCCGCTGCACCCCGGCGACGTGGTTTTGCGCGGAATCCCCAACTTCATGGAAGGAGTGAACCAAGTTCTGATGGAGATTGCCCCGGAAGGAAGAATCGTTCGCCTGGTGGTGGATGGGGCGGACGGCTCTACCACGGAATACCGGTTCGACGACCAGAAAGAAAACCAGGAAATAGCCGACCGGCAGTTCCAATTCACTCCTCCGCCGGGCGTGCAGGTGATTGAACAAGAAGTGGGCCAATAGATTGAAACTGGGGTACTTTTGTAAGCGGATCAAGCAGTTGGGCAGCTAAGTTGCGGTGTTAGACTAAAGCAGATTTCCCGAAAAGATCGAGCTGGATGGCCGAATTTCTCATCAAGGTAGCCGACGAACAAGGCCGCCTCCTGCAGCAGGTTGAAAACGGATTCTCGGTGGCCGAGATCAGGGAGCGCTATGCCCAGCAGGGCTACCTGGTTTACTGGGTCAAGCCCCGCGGCCTTTTGGCTGGGGGCGGCATACCGCTGTTTCGCCGGCGCAAGGTCAAGCTGGAGCAGTTTGTCGTTTTCAACCAGCAGTTCGTCACCTTAGTGCGGGCGGGCTTGCCCATCCTGCATGCGCTCGACCTGCTCATCAAGCGGCAAAAAGACCAGTTTTTCCGCTCCCTGCTGGAAAATGTGCGCGACCGAGTGCGCAGCGGCGAACTGCTCTCCGACGCGTTTGCCGCGCAGGGAATTTTTCCCAAGATGTACACCACCACCCTGCTGGCGGGGGAAAAGAGCGGCAACCTGGAAGAAGTGCTGAATCGCTTTATCGCCTTTCAGCGGCTCACAATTTCGTTCAAGAAAAAGTTAAAGGCATCGCTGGTTTATCCCGCCCTCCTGGTGACGCTGGTGGTGGGCATGCTCAGTTTTCTCGTCACTTATGTGGTGCCGCGTTTTGCCGAGCTGTATCAGACTCTGAATGCGCAGCTTCCGGCGCTCACCCTGTTCATGCTGGAACTGGGCACCGGAGCGCGCAAATACGTCTTTGTGTTCTTGGGCGCTATTATCGCTTTCATTCTGTTGTTCTGGCGCTGGAAGAACACAGAACGGGGCGCCGACCGCATTGATCGTTTTTTGCAGGCCCTGCCCGTTATGGGACCCATTTTGACCAAGTATCAGGTGGCTAACTTTTCGCGCATCATGGCCACACTGCTCACCGGCGGCTTGCCCCTGGTGCCGGCGCTGGAGACGGCCGGCGAATCGCTGGGCAGCCGGCACATGGCCAACGGAGTCGGCAACGCCGTGCGCAAGGTCCGGGAAGGGCGGCCGCTGGCCCGCAGCCTGGAAGAACAGGGCATCATGCCCGACTTATCGGTGGAAATGATCGAGGTAGGCGAATCCACCGGCGCCCTGCCCGCCATGCTGACCTCGGTGGCCGAATTTTACGAGGAGGACGTGCAGGCGGCGCTGACGGCCGCCATGGCATTAATTGAGCCGGTGATCTTGATTTTCATGGGCTCGGTAGTATTTTTCGTGCTCCTCTCGCTGTACCTGCCACTATTTACGCTGGGCGCGGGAGGAATTCGGTAGGAGCGGTAGCTGGTAGTTGGTGGCGCGAATCAATGAACCAACTACTAACTACCAGCTGCTAACTGCAGAATTGCATGGCAGATAAAAAATCACTTTTCGTGAACGGCGGAAACGGCGGGCGCATCGCCACCGAAACTCCTGCCGACGAGCTCTCGCGGGCGCGCGATGTGGCGCGGCGCTATCGCTGCGAGTACGTTGACCTGCGCGATTTCCAGCTCCACCACGACCTGTTCAAGAAGATTCCAGTAGACCTGATGTTCCGTTACAACTTCGTCCCGCTGCAGGAGACGGAGGACGGACGCCTGGCCATCGCCATCGCCGATCCCAGCCAGCTGATGATGATTGACGAAATCAGCCTGCTGCTGGGCAAGCGAATCGTCACCAAAGTCGCAACGCTTTCGCAGATCGCCGACATCCTGAAGAAAACGGAGCAGTCACAGCGTGTGCTGGAAGAGGCCAGCGAGGGCTTCACCCTGGATGTGATCCGCGAGGATGAGAGCGGCGATGAGACCATTTCCATCGAGCGGCTGACCGCCGAGGGCGACATCAGCCCCATCATCCGCCTGGTGGACACCACCATCTTCACCGCCCTGGAGCGGCGCGCCAGCGACATTCACATCGAAACCCGCGACGACTCCGTCTACATCAAGTACCGCATTGACGGCGTGCTGCAGCAGGCCATGAATCCCATCGCCAAGGAGCACCATTCCACCATCATCTCCCGCATCAAGGTGATGAGCGAGTTGGACATTGCCGAGCGCCGCGTGCCGCAGGACGGGCGCTTCCGGGTGAAGTACAAGGGCCGGCCCATTGATTTCCGCGTTTCCATCATGCCTTCCATCAACGGCGAGGATGCCGTGCTGCGCGTGCTGGACAAGGAGTCAATGAGCGAGAAGTTCCACACGCTGGTGCTCGATGTGGTCGGCTTCAGCGACGACGATCTGCGCAAGTTCCGCCGCTACATCAAGGAGCCGTACGGCATGGTGCTGGTGACCGGTCCCACGGGCAGCGGCAAAACCACCACGCTCTATGCGGCGGTAAACGAAATCAAGACGGACGAGGACAAGATCATCACCATTGAAGACCCGGTGGAATACCAGATTCGCGGCATCACCCAGATTCCAGTAAACGAAAAGAAAGGACTGACCTTCGCCCGCGGCCTGCGTTCCATTCTGCGCCACGACCCGGACAAGATCATGGTGGGTGAAATCCGCGACACAGAGACCGCGCAGATCGCGATTCAGTCAGCGCTCACCGGCCACCTGGTATTCACCACCGTCCACGCCAACAACGTGGTAGACGTGATCGGGCGCTTTCTGAACATGGGAGTGGAGCCTTATAACTTTGTTTCCGCGCTGAACTGCATTCTGGCGCAGCGCCTGGTGCGCGTAATCTGCCCCAACTGCCGTAAGCAGGTCCTCTACCCGCCCGAGGTGCTGGAGGCCAGCGGCCTGGACCCGCAACAATGGGGCCAAATCCCGTTCTATGAAGGAGAGGGGTGTATTGAGTGCGCGGGCACGGGCTTCCGCGGCCGTACCGCCATTCATGAACTGCTCGACCTGACCGACCGCATTCGCGAGATGATCCTGGACAAGCGGCCGAGTTCGGAGATTCGCCGCGCTGCCCGTGAGGAGGGCATGCGCTTTCTGCGCGAATCGGCGCTGGACAAGGTGCGAACGGGCACCACCACCTTGAAGGAGATCAACAAGGTTACGTTCATCGAGACGACGCGCTAACCTCCATTTAAGGCGGTTGGATGGCGGCAAAGTGGTTGGTCCCGAACCAGCCGCAATACCAGTAATATGGAGTGTTAAGAGCCAGGATATGAGCCGGAGTTTGAACAAGAATCGCCTGCAGGTCGCGTGCGAGATTTCTGCAGACGCGGTGGTGGCGGCCCGCGCCAACCACCATGGGCAACTGGAGGCCTACACCGCCAAGGAACTGCCGCACGGCGTGGTTTCTCCTGGCCTGACCGAAGCCAACGTGGTGCGCGGCGACTGGCTGCGCGACGTGATTAAGTCGGCGCTGGACGAAGTTGCCGGCCGGGCCCGCGATGTGGTCACCATCCTTCCCGACGCTGCCGTGCGGGTGGTGCTGCTGGATTTTGAGACGTTGCCGGAAAAACGTGAGGAAGCCGAGGCGGTAGTGCGCTTCCGCCTGAAAAAGTCGCTGCCCTTTGATGTAGAGAAAGCCCGCCTTTCCTACCAGGTGCAGGGCGGCGGTTCCGGCAAGGAGTTGAAGGTGATTGCGGCCGTGGCTTTGGCCAGCGTGCTGGACGAATACGAAGCCGCCTTTCGTGATAGCGGCTATGCACCTGGCGTGGTCCTGCCTTCCATGCTGGCGGCGCTGGGCGCGGTGGATGCCGCCCGTCCCACCCTGGTGGTGAAGGTAGACCCGCTCACCACCAGCATCGCCATCATGGAAAGACAGCAACTGCTGCTGTTTCGCACTCTGGAAAATGCCCGCGGGCTGAACATTACCGGAGAGCAACTGGCGGAGGATGTTTATCCTTCGGTGGTGTTTTTTCAGGACACCTACAAGCTGGACGTGGAGCGCGTGTACGTGGCCGGCTTACCCCATTCCGAAGTGGCGCTCGAGAGCTTGCACGCGCAAACCGGGGTTGAAGTGCAGGAACTGGCGGGGGCCGGTCCCGTAAGCGGATTTGAAGGGTCACCGTCGCAACTCGCGGGCGTTTCAGGAGCGTTGCTGTCATAAGTCATGCGCATCACTATCAATCTCGCCAGCCAGCCCTTTGAAGACGCGCAGCGTTTTGTCCGCCAATGGACCCTCACCTTGGGCCTGGTGGGCCTGCTGACCCTGGTGCTGGTGGTCGGGGCTGTGCTGCGGCTGCGTTCCTGGAGTGTGGAAGAGCGCCGCATACACGACCTGCAAGGGCAACTGGCGCAAGGCGACCGTGAGATCGGGCAGGCGGAGGCCTTCCTCAACCGCCCGGAAAACCGCGACACGCGCGACAAATCGCTGATCCTGAACGACCTGATTACGCGCAAAGCGTTCTCCTGGACGGAGGTATTTTCCGACCTGGAGCGCATCATGCCGCCGCGCCTGCACGTGGTTTCGATTCGCCCGGAGCTAACGCCTGATAATCAACTGGCTCTGCGCATGGTGGTGGCGGGCGAGTCGCGGGAGCGCGCTCTGGAACTAGTGCGCCACATGGAACAATCGCCGCGCTTCCGGCAGCCGCAAATCGTGGCCGAAGCCAGGGAGGAACAGCCGCAGGATCCCGGTGACCGGGTTCAATTCGATATAAGCACGCTGTACGCAGCGGAAATCACGCAACCGGCGCCATCTTCGGGCACGCCAGCCTCAGCGTCACAGGGAGGCTTCTGATGACGGACGTGCGGCAATTGCGCAAGCGGCTAACCGTGGTTCTGGCCGTGCTGCTGGGCGTGGACCTGATCTGCGCCGTGGTTCTGCTTTCGCCACTGGGCCGCTCGCGGCAGGAGGACATCCAGATATTGCAGGCGCAGCGGCGGCTGAAGACGCAGCAGGTGCAACCCCTGCGCGGCCTGGATAAGAAAGTGCTGGTGGCCAAACAGCAAATCGCCGATTTCTACCGCGACCGCCTGCCGTTGGACTATTCGGATATTGCGGAAGAGATGGGCAAGGTGGCCGAGCAGAACGGCACCAACATCGCGCAGGTCAAATATCACCTGGAAGATGAGGAAGGCGGCGGGCTGCGTCCCATTACCATTGAGTCGCTGCTCTCCGGAGACTACCTGCACATTGTGAAGTTCATCAATGCGTTGGAGCGGGACAAGATGCTGTTCATCGTCAACAGCATCAACCTGGGCGACGCCAAGGGCGGAACGGTCAAGCTGCAGCTTAAAATGCAGACCTACATGAGGAGCGGGGCGTAAGTGAAGGTTGGCGCCGAGGATCGAAAGAAAGCAGCGCTCGCGGGCGTGCTCATGGTAGCGGCGCTGCTGCTGGTGGTGCGCATGTTGCTGGTGGATTCCGGCCCCAGCGCCTCGGCCCCGCCCAGCTTCGAGCAGAGCGGCGCCTCCGCGGCCCAGGCCGCGCGCGCCAACCCGCGGCATTTGGCAAAGGGAAAGAAGCAGCAAACCGCAACCTTGAATCTCGATCCACGCTTGCGCCTGGACCTCCTCAAGAGCAGCGAGGATGTACGCTACGCGGGAACCGGGCGGAACATTTTCCTCTCGCAGGAGGAGCCGCCGATTCCCAAGCCGGTTTCCGATCCCCGGCTCGACAAAGGCAAAATGGCGCAGACTCAGCCGCCGCCTCCGCCACCTCCGCCGCCCATCGAACTGAAATTTTTTGGCTTTGCCAACAAGCCTGGCCAGCCCCGGAAGGTGTTTCTGGCCAAGGGGCAGGACGTGTTTATTGCCGGCGAGGGCGACATCGTGGACCGGCGTTACAAGGTGCTGCGCATCGGGCCTACCTCCATCGAATTGCAGGACGTGCTGAACAACAACCGGCAAAGCATTCCCATCACTCAGGGATAAAGCATGAAGCTGAGCGGGCAATTGCGGCGTGAGCCACTGGCCAACCGCGGCAGACAAGGCCAGGAGCATGGTTATATGCTGCTGGCGATCATCCTGATGCTGGCGCTGATTGTAATTGCGGCGGCAGCGGCGGCGCCCGACATCGCCATGTCCATTCGCCGCGAGCGCGAGGCGGAACTGATTCACCGCGGCACGCAGTACATGCGCGCCATCCAGCATTACTACAAAAAGTTCGGCCGCTATCCCACTCGCATTGAGGACCTGGAAAACACCAATAACATCCGCTTCCTGCGCCGGCGCTACAAGGATCCCATCACGGGCAAGGATTTCCGCCTGCTGCATTTCGGTGAGGTGAATCTGGGCGCTGTTATGGGCATGGGCGGAGCGGGTGCCGGCATTATGGGCGGGGCTGCCGCGGCGGCGATAAGCGGAGCTTTCGGTCAAGGACAGACGGCCAATCCCAACATGCTTGGTCAACAAGCAAGCGGCATGTTTGGTCAGCAGCCTGGAGGCGCAATGGGCGGCTCGCCGGGAACTCCCGTGCAGGGGGTGCCCGGGTCAACTTCGACCTCGACCGACACACTTGCAACTAAGGTTTTTGGCGGTGGCCCTATCATCGGTGTGGCCAGCACCAGCCACAAGGCTTCCATTCGCGAATTTAACAAGAAGAACCACTACAACGACTGGTACTTTATCTACGATCCCAGCCTCGACCGTGGTGGCCTGGTGAAAGGCCCGGCACAGCCGCCAATACCGGGTACGGGCGGGTCGGTAGTGGGCGGGGTGGGGGCTGGCGGAGTTCCAGGAACGGGTCCCGCTGGGGCAGGCTCGCCGGGTTTTGGAAACCCCATGCCAGGATTCGGGAACCCCGGTTTGCAGGGTCCGGGAGCGATGATCCCGGCGCAACCCCAAGCGCAGCAGCAGTAAAGCTGACTAGCTGTCTAGCTCACTGGCTTGCCTAGGTATCGATTAGGCAGCCATTCAGTTAGACATCCTGTAAGACCAATTTCTTGCCACCCGGAGCTGTGGAAGCTCATCTAAACAAACAGTAAACAAGGGATTTACCGCTGTTATTCTGCTTTTAAGCGGGAGTCCGGCTTTTGTTATAATCATCTGGCGTTTTCAAGGAGAGAGGAAATGGCTACCACAACCGCAAATGTAACCAAGACCGCCCCCATCAACCTGACCCCCAAGGCCATCAGCAAGGTCAAGGAAATTATGGGGCAGCAAAACCCGGTTCCCGCCGGACTGCGGGTGGGAGTGCAGGGTGGCGGGTGCTCCGGCTTTTCCTATGCCATGTCGTTTGAGAACGCTGCCGGGATGATGGACAAAACCTTTGATTTCGATGGCTTAAAGGTGTTCGTGGACGCCACCTCGCTGATGTACCTGAACGGCTGCAACATTGACTACATCGAGAGCCTGGAAGGCGCCGGGTTTAAATTCGACAACCCCAATGTGAAGAGCACCTGCGGGTGCGGATCGTCGTTCCAGGTATAAGCTTCCAAGCTTTAACGTGAAGAGCCCCGCCGCGGCGGGGCTTTTTGTTTTGCACCGGTGTTGCCTCTTGCCAAGCGGGGCTATAATGATGCCGGCCCCCTACTGCGGTTCCGGCTGCCCGTCCCACTTGGCCGGGTCCGAGGCTGGGCGAGCAAGCTTCAATCAGAAGCGAGGTGCCGGTATGTCCTCTCTGGCGTGGCTGCTGATCGTCTGGGGCGTTCTGACCACAATCCTGATCGTGCTGCTCATCTACCGCAGTACCCTGACCATGCGGGAAGACGACCAACTGTTCCTGGATGAATCCGAGTCGCATATGCAGCTGGAACAGATGGAAGTCATGCGCAAGGTCAACAAGCTTAATCCGCTGGTGCGCGGTTTCGGGGCGAGCTCGGTCGTGCTCATCCTGGTAATTGCCGGCCTCTGGATTTACCGGGGGCTCACCATGGTGCAATAGAGCGGCTGAAGTCGCTCTGCGGGCAGCGGTACCTCGGGTTGGGGTAGCCCAGCCGGTGGGTTGGGGTGCCGGTGGTGCGTTCCCATTCTGGGAAGAAGTGCTCCTGCGGAAATCGCTATTTCTATCCGACGTGGATGCGCGCCCCGCGTCGCCGACTTAAAATAATCTCAGGTAATAGCATCAGGAAATAATGAGCCTCGCGGGAGGACAGTCCCTGCGAGTAGCCCAATGCCTTGGCCTGGAGGGCAGAGGAGAGCGGGCAGGGTGCGAAGCCCACCGGCACCCAGCCCGGAGCTATCCCCTTTTTAACGTCCCCGCGATCCAGAAGGAGGCCCTTTATGAAAGCACGTATTCTGATTTTCCTGGTAGTGGTGTCACTGCTGCTGGTGATTACACCGGCAGTGTCGCAGGTTATCGAAGCAAATTGGGCAGCGAACGTTCCCTTTGATTTCGTTGTGGGCGACACGCAGATGCCGGCCGGCGAGTACATAGTCAAGTCCAACCCGCAGACCCTGCGTCTGACGGTGATCAACAAAGAAACACGGAAACAAGCGTTCGTGTTTACGCGCGACATTGAGAATCTTAAGCCCAACGAGAAGACGGTGTTGATTTTTCAGCGCGACGGGGATCGCCATGTGCTGCACCAGATTTGGAAAACGGGTGAAGGCCATGGCCACGATGTGGTGCATGGCAGCGATGTAATTGAACTGATGAAGGTGAAGTAGGAGCTCAAGGGCAGCGAGGAACCACGCCGTTCGTGGGTAACTTTGCTCTGGCGAGCAGTTTATTTCTCAAAACCTGAAGCCCCGCTCGTAGGGAGCGGGGCTTCGGGTTCACCTCCGGCGCGTAATTGTGGTTGCCGCTGCCAGCTTAGTTCCGGTCTCTGCCGCGGTCGTCGCGATCTCTACGATCGCGTTCACGATCGTGGTGGTCACGGTCGCGGTGCTGGTCATCGCGATTCCGATAACGGTCGTCGCGGTCGCGGTAGCTGTTGTTCCACCCACGATCACGGTCGTCATTGTCGCGGTAACCATTGTTCCAGGCCTGAGCACGGTCGCGCGTATCCCGCTGGTTGTAGACATAGCCATCGCGATTTCGGCCATTATCCCAGCGCTGCTCCTGGGCGAAGGCTCCGCCGCTGAGTCCCAGCGCCAGCAGTGCCATTGCTACGATCCATTTGCCGCGTTTCATATAGCCCTCCAGATTCTTGCCTGTTCTTGCTCCAGTAGATTGGATGAAGGCTTTGCGCGAGGACACGTAACGATTGGTAAAGGCAGTGTTAAATGTTGTAAAGAGCGGCCCGTGCGGCTCAGGGTGTTGTCACGCCGGCTCCGCAGGAGACGAAACGAGTTACATCTCTACCGGAAGGTAGTGGCGGTGTCACACCACCGCCGTGATTGACAGCCGACGTACACTGTTTGCCCCGGGATAGAACATGGCGATATGGGATGCCGTTTTCGTTGGCAGCGGAATCAACTCGCTGGTGGGCGCGGCAGTGCTCGCGAAAGCGGGATGGAAAGTCTGTGTGCTGGAACGCAATTCCTGGCTGGGCGGCGCCATTCGGACAGCGGAGCTAACCGAGCCGGGTTTTGTGCACGACGTTTTCTCCGCCTGGCATCCGCTGTTCGCGGGCTCAGAGGCGTTCGGGCTGCTGAAGAAGGACTTGACGGCGCGGGGCCTGGAATATCTGAACACTGACTATCCCACCGCTACCCTGCTGCCGGACGGCCAGGCCGCATTTCTTTCCACGTCCCAGGCGGCCAACGTGGAGGAATTCGAGCAACTGGCGGCGGGCGACGGCAGCGCGTGGTCGCAGACTGTTGATGAGTTTCTGAAGAACGCCGAGCTGGCTTTCGGGTTGCTGGGAACGGAGCTTTGGTCGAGCGCGGGGCTGAGACTGGCCACCAAGTCCTTTCGCCGATTGCGGACTCGAGGCACGCTGGAGTTCTCCGCCGAACTGCTGGGCAGCAGCCGCGATTGGCTCACCTCCACTTTTCACTCTCCGGCGGTGCATGGGCTGCTTGCTCCGTGGGTATTGCACATGGGATTGGGGCCGGAGGGTGCAGGCTCGGGATTGATGAACAAGATCATCGCCGTGGCCCTGCAGCTGGGAGGCATGCCAGTGCCGCGTGGCGGGGGAGCGCGACTGGCGGATGCCCTGGTGCGGCTGATCCGCGATGCCGGAGGGCAACTGGAAACTGGCGCTCACGTGGAGCGGGTGGAGGTAAAGAATGGCCGAGCCGTCGGCGTGCGCTCGCAGGGCAAGCTGATCGAGGCGCGCAAAGCCGTGGTGTGCAGCGTGACTCCGCAACAACTCTACACGCAGTTGCTGGAGCGACGGGTTTTGCCGGATTGGGCTGTGACACGGGCGAAGCGCTTTCGCTATGGACGCGCCGACATGCAGATTCATATGGCGCTCTCGGGACCGCCGCAGTGGCCGGGAAAAGATGAGCGTTTTCTGCGAACGGCCATCATACACATCAATGATGGACTGGACGGAGTTTCGAGGGCGGTGAACGAAGCTGAGCGCAGGCTGATTCCCGCCGATCCAACTGTAGTAGTGGGACAACCCATGGCGGTGGATGCCTCCCGCGCGCCCCAGGGACGCTGGATTTTCTGGCTGCAGCTGCAGGAACTGCCAAGCCGTCCCAAAGGAGACGCTGCGGGGAAGCTAGATACGGGCGATAGCACGTGGACGGAGTCGCTGCGCGAGCGCTATGCCGACCGCGTGATCGCCAAGCTGACGCGGCAAATTCCCAACCTGGAGAGCTCGATCATGAAGCGGGTAGTGCTCTCGCCTGCCGATTTGGAATCCGCCAATATCAATCTGGTTGGCGGTGATCCGTATAGCGGATCTTGCGCGCCTGATCAATTCTTTTTGTGGCGCCCATTCGCGGGAGTATCCAATCACCGTACGCCCGTGCACGGGTTATTCCATATCGGGGCTTCCACGCATCCCGGGCCGGGTTTGCATGGCACGTCGGGGCTGCTGGTTGCAAAGCATCTGCTGGGCGCGCGCAGGGTGAGGAAGCTGGCGGCCGAGTAGGATGTGATGTCGAATTTGGAAAAACACAAGGTCCCCTTCGGCAAGCTCAGGGCAGGCTCTCGACTCGCGCTCCCCTTCGCAGAGCTCGGGTCGCGCTCGCTCGGGATGACAGGTTAGAAGTGAGCGGGAGTTCGCACGAACGAAGTCGTGCGCTTCCACGGCAATTGCGTGCTTCAGTGGCGTGCAGCCGTTTCGCAATGCTCGGGTCGCGCTCGCTCGGAAGAAAAAACGGAGCTGCACGCCTCCCCTTTCTCCTCGTGAGCAAAAAAAACGAACCAGCTTCATGTCGCGAGCAGGTCTCAATGTTGCCAGCGAAAATGCCGGGGCATTCGAAAAGCAGGTCCTTCGCTGCGCTCCTTCGCGAGCTCGGTCGCGCAGCTCAGGATGACAAAAATCTAGGAGGGAGGCCGTATGGCGCAGCTGAAGCTGCGCCCCTCCGAAAGACGATTGGGGTGTGCGCTGAAAATTGGGTGTCCACTTCAGGCCAACGACTTCAGCCCAGGCACTTCAGGCTGCTACTTCGAGCCATTGGCAGTTCGGCAGCTAGCGCTCTGCATTGGAATCGATCTATTCGGGGATGTCGGGGTGGCGGGTGGCCAGGCGGTAGCGGCCGGAATGAAAGACGAGAGGCTCACCGTCGGAATATTTGTAATCCTCTACTTCACCTAGAAAAATCACGTGGTCGCCGCCATCGTACTGACGAACATTGCGGCAAACGAAGTGGGCACTTACGCCGCTGAGCAGGGGCACGCCGGCAGGGCCCTCGGCAAATTCAACCCCGGAAAATTTATCAGGCAGCGGGGTAGAAAATTGGCGCGAGAGGTGGTGCTGGTTGCCGGCCAGCACATTCACCGCGAAGTGGGTGGCGTGGGTAAAATCGGCGAAGCTGGGAGCTTGTCGCGAGAGGCTCCACAGCACCAGGGGCGGATCCAGTGACACCGACGAAAATGAATTGACGGTTATACCCACTTTGCGACCATCCGAGGTGCGTGCGGTGACCACGGTTACGCCGGTGGCAAACTGGCCGAGCGCGCGGCGGAAGTCTCGCCGGTCGAGGCGATCGGCCACCGCCTTAGCCTGCTGGCGCACGAATTTGTCAGCCTCGGCTGGGTCCCTAAACCAGGGAAAGAGGGTGCGCGGATCATCGAAGCCATTGACCAGCGCGGCGCTCACGGCCTGGATCCTGCCGGCGCAATCCAGCAGTTTGAGAACGTGTCCCGGCGGCTTGAGAAGCAGATTAGTCCAATCCACCACCCACTGCGCGTAGCCGGACCAATAGCGCTCGAAGGTTTGCTGCATCCACTCAGCGTCGGCGGGCTTTTGGCCGAGTTCGAGAATACTTTCCAGGTAAATTTCGGCGCAGCGAGCAGCATTGTTGGAGCCTTGTCCGGTGATGGGGTCGTTGAGTACTACCGCGTCGGCCATGCCCAGAACCGCCCGCCCTGAGGGAAGTACTCCCACCGGTTGGCGCACTACGGGAGTAACGCGGCCGGTGAGCACGCCGTGATCATCAGTCAACTCGATGTCGCGGCAGCGCTCGGCCTCCCAGGGCAAAAATTTCTCGAGGATTTGCTTGCTGCGCGCGAGATGATCGGCAGGCGTTTTCACGTTGTCCCAGCAATCCATGGGCCCGCCCGGGATGCCCTCAAACACCATAATTTCGCACGGACCGGTGGTGGTGAGCGCAGGAAACACGAAATACTCGCCGACGTTGGGAATCAGATTGAAGCAGACCGCGGGATAAGGGCGGCGCGGGCGCAGATTGCGGACATAGGTGAGGGCGAGAACGCGCTGCGGCTCAGAATACGGCGAGCGCGTGGGATCGCGCTGAAAAATGTCGCCTAGCGCGCCCTTGCCGCTGGCCACAATCACAAGATCGTGGCTGCGGGTGCAAGCTTCGAGTTCTTGCAGGCCGGCGGCTTGAACCTGCAATTTGCCGCCGCGCTCTTCGAACTCGCTCATCCAGCGCGGAATCTTGAGGCGCTGGTCCACCGACTGCGCGTAATCATCGAGGCGCGCGGACCAGTCCAGACTCTTGCCCCCCACGCCATCGGGCACAGTGAAGGCAATACCCTCCACCTTAGGACATTCTTCCTCCCAGTAGTTCAGCTTGAGGTTGCGCTCGATCTCCAGCGCCGAATCAAACATGCACTGGCTGGACATCACATAGCCGTTATGAATTTCCTGGGCGGAGCGGTCGGAGTAAAGCGTCACCTCGTAGCCGGCGCCGAGCAACCCCAGGGCAAGCTGCAGACCCGACTGGCCAGCGCCGACGATGGCGATGCGCTTCATGAAGAACGAGTTTATTCCATCAGCTTGGGAATGGCGGGAGCCGCCATTTCCGGGCCCATAGCGGAGTAGCCGCCGTCCACGGCCAGGTCGGTTCCGGTAACGAACGAGGCGTGGCTGGAACAGAGGAAGAGGACAGCCTGCGCCACTTCATCCGGCTCGCCCACTCGGCCCAGCAGATGAAAGGGGCCTCCCACGCGGTTGGTTT
>DATEGI010000274.1:0-4153 GCA_035280205.1 Terriglobales bacterium
TGACGCTTGGTAATACCGTCAATTTCGCGGGTGGTCGCTGGCAGGTGGTTGGAGTGTTCGACGCGGGAGGGTCTGCGTTCGATTCAGAAGTGTGGTGCGACGGGCGAATTCTCGCCCAGGTGCTTAAGCGCCCGGAAAACATTTTTCAATCGGCAACTGTCCGCCTTGCCTCTGCTGATTCGTTTCAACGGTTCAAAGATGCGGTTACTTCCGATCCCCGGATGAATGTTGATGTAATTCGCGAGATTGATTATTACGCCAAGCAATCCACAACCATGACTCGCCTGATTACCGTGCTTGGCGGCTTGGTGGCCGCTATCATGGCCATTGGCGCGATCTTCGGCGCTCTGAACACCATGTACTCCGCGGTGGCCGAGAGAGGCCGGGAAATTGCTACCATGCGAGCGCTGGGTTTTTCTGCCTGGAACGTTGTGCTTTCGTTTCTCTTCGAGGCACTGTTGATTTCCTTCATCGCCGGCCTGGTGGGCTGCCTTGCTGTGCTTCCGCTCAATGGCTTAACCACCAACACCATGAATTTTCAGACGTTCTCCAATGTTGCCTTCGCATTCAGAATCACGCTCGGCCTGCTCGTGTTGGGCGTTCTATTTGGCCTCATTATGGGTGTTCTGGGTGGAATGATTCCCGCCCTGCGTGCCGCCTTTCGCCCTGTCGCTGCCTCTCTTCGCGAATTGTGAATGAAATGGTAGTCCCTTAGCTGGCGGAAACGCCATTAACGTTGTGGGGCATCAAAAGCCAGGAACAGATTTCGGGCTAGCACTCTCGCTGCCGCGCGACAAGTTTTGGTGGCATCATGGCGCTTTTATCGCGAGGTCTTTGCGCCACGGTGCAACCATTCGCGTTGCACCGCTACGCTCGGCGCGATCACCTTCTCAATCTCCGCGCGCAGGTCCTCATAGCTCAGCACGCCGGGATGGTACATGGCGACCACACCGCGACGATTGATGAGCACCAGCGTGGGCGTGGTGCTGGCGCCATAGCGGTCAAAATTCAGCTTGCTGACGGGCACCGGCATGGCGCTCAAGTCGGCGTAATACTGGCGACGCACGCTGTCTATGTATTGCAGTTCGGCTTGTGGATTGGCGGGTTCGCCATAAGCAGCGTAACCGTAGCGCTGGGTCGGCCCCAGAATCGCCAGGCCTTTGGGGCCGTATTCGCTTTCCAATCGGCTGATGATCGGCTCTTCGTGCTTGCAGTCGGCACACCAGTGCGCCCAGAAAAAAAGCAGTACTGGGCGGCCGCGCAAGGCGCTGAGGGAGGGCGGTTTGGGCCCGATGTATTGGTTCTCTACCAGCGGAGGAGCGGGCCGGCCTTCCAGGGTCAGCAGGTTTAGGTTCTTCTGCAAGCGGGCCTGCAACGAGGTTGTGCCGTACTGGCGAAGGGCCTGCCGCAGCAACGCGAGCGCGGCGCCGTGATTGCCATTCTTTGCCAACGCCTGAGCTTGCACCTCTAAGGCTCCGCCCAGAGCCAGCGGCAAGCGCGGTTCGGCGTCCAGCGCGCGATGGGTAAGCTGCTGCCGGCACAACTGCTCTGTCTGCCGCGCGTAGTCTTGGGCCGCGGTAACCTGCCCCAGCTCCAGCTTGGCGCGGGCAATTTCTGCCATGAACTGCAGCAACTGGGGGTCTACCCCATTGCGGGCGCGATAGGCCTCGACCTGTGCCTCGGCCTGCGCCACCTGGGCGGGAGAGGGCACAGCCTTCTGGGCGCCGGCCAGGCTTGACCAGGTAATGCAGCCCAGAATCAGCAGCTTAGGAACGAATTCGCGCATACATCCATGATGCCCCGGGGGGTAGGAAAGTTTCCACTTTCCCGTATCCTGGCCTTACTGCGGCGGTCTCTATTTAGCCTCACAACGCCGTCCGGGGATAAGGTGTATATTATGCCAACCAGCTCGGGGCGTGGTTACTCCTATCCTACACACACCGCCTAGCGGCTAACGGCTCCGCGGACGAGGAGGTTTCTATGAAACCCGCATATTTCCTCGGCAATTTGCCATTGGTACTTTTGCTCAGCGCCAGCCTGATGGCACAAGGCCGACCCTCGGGCGGCGGAGGCACTGGCGGGGGTGGCAGTCGGACCACGACCGGCAGCCCAGGATCAGTTTCCAACACCAATATTCCGCCGGTGATGAACAATCCCAATCTTTCTACGACGCCGATGCCGCTTTTTCTCTCCGGCAAGGTGAGGATTGATGATGGCAGTGAGCTGACCGACGCGGCAACCATCGAAAGCATGTGCAACGGCGACCGGCACTTCGAAGGCTATACCGACCGCAAAGGAAACTTCAGCTTTGAATTCGGCAAAGAGCGCAACATGGGCAACGACGACGTGGCCACCACCGGCAGCACCAATATGCCGGGGCAGCCGCGCACCGCTTTGCAGCAGCGCCGGGAGTTGCAGCAATGCGAGCTGATCGCGGTTTTGCCCGGCTTCACCTCGCAGGCGATCGAACTTTCCGCGGTGGACACAACCGAGTCCATGAACGTAGGGACCATCGTCCTGCACCGGCTGGCGCACGTGGAGGGCTTTACCATCAGCGCCACCACTGCCATGGCCCCGCCCAAAGCCAAGAAGGCTTTCGAAAAGGGTCGAGAAGAAGAGCAGAAGAAGAAGTGGGATGCCGCGGAGAAGAAATTCCAGGAGGCGGTGCAGATCTATCCCAAGTTCGCCGCTGCGTGGCTGGAGTTGGGCCGAATGCAGCTGCAAAGGAAGGATGAGGCTGCCGCGCAGCAATCCTTTCAACAGGCGGTGGCCGCCGATCCGCAGTTTGTCACTCCGCATCAATTGCTGGCCGGTCTTGCCTTTCAGCAGCAGAAGTGGCCGGAAGTTCTGGGCCAGACCGGTATGGTGCTCCGGCTGAATCCCCTGAGTTTCGCCGGCGATTGGTATTACAGCTCGGTGGCCAATTACTATCTGGGCCACTATGAAGAAGCGGAAAAGAGCGCGCGGCAAGGGATTCAGACCGACGTTGGGCATCGCATTCCAAAGCTGGAATATCTGCTGGGCATAATTCTGGCGCGCAAGCACGATCTTCAGGGGGCGACGGAGCACATGCGCAACTATGTGCGCCTTGCGCCCAAGGCACCCGACGTTGCCCAAGTCAACGAACAGATCGCTAAAATCGAGAAACTCTCTTCGGCTCAGTCGGCTACTCAGAAATGAAAGTCAATCGGGGGTGTAAGACTATGGCCCCCGGGTTTTAATTCAAATCGCCGCGAGCTTGGTGCCCCGCCCGGTCGCGTATCGCTCTCCTGAACCCGGGAAGCCCGTGGCAAGCCCGCCGACGGCGATTTATACTCGTGACACTGCAGGTCAACCCAAAGACAAGGACTCAGCATGGCAACCATGCCCAAGAGTGAAGGACAGCCCGGCAAGCTCAAGTACATTCCCTGGAACGCGGTGGAACTGGAGGATCTGAACCCGCTGCTGCAGCGGCAAATGGTGGTAGGCGAAAAGATGATGCTGGCCCGCGTGCTGCTGAAGAAGGGCTGCGTGGTGCCGCTGCATAGCCACGAAAATGAGCAGATTACCTACATTCTGGAAGGCGCGCTGAAATTCGAAATTGACGGCCGCGAAATCGTGGTGGGCGCCGGGGAAGTGCTCTGCATTCCTTCCCACATGCCGCACAAGGCGATCGCGCTGGAAGATACGGTGGATCTGGACGTGTTCACCCCGCCGCGGGCTGACTGGCTGAGCAAGACCGACCAGTACCTGCGCCGCTGATATCCTCGGCGGCACATTTGAGAAGCATGACAACCGGGGCGAAAGCGCGCGCGGAGATGAAGGGCAGCCATGCCCTGCGCTGCATCGAGTGTGGAACTGAATTCGAGCGCGCCGGCGCCGAATTCCGCTGCCCCCACTGCGGAGACCTGCTGGAGGTGGTCTACCCGGGATGGGCTGCTAACGAGGCCCATACGGCAGTTTGGGCTTCACAACTGAAGCAGACCTGGTGGGAACGCAACCTTTCGCGCAGCACCGAGGATGCCAGCGGGGTGTGGCGCTTCCGCGAGTTGCTGCCGTTCGCGCCGCCGGAGCAGGTGCTGACCATCGGCGAGGGCCAGACCATCCTCCAGCGCGCCGACGCCGTGGCCTCCTACGTCGGCCTCCAGCCGGGCAAGCTGTTCTTGCAGTACGA
>DATEGI010000275.1:0-2711 GCA_035280205.1 Terriglobales bacterium
TTGAAACCTGGGAAACCTTATGAATATTGCGCTGGGAGTAGCGCCGCCCTTCATCGCCGGACGTGAGTAAGGACCAAAAAAGCCGCCCTTTCGGGCGGCTCTTCTTTAAACCTCTGTGCTCTCTGTGTCCTCTGTGGTGAATTCGAGGGTTATGCGGCTTTCCACTCCTCATCGGCGCTGCCGCCGTAGATGGACGGCACGCGCGAACCCATGGGCCGCAGGTAGGTTGCGAGCTGGCCACGGTGATGGATGCTGTGGCTGGTCACAAAGCTCAAATAGAAGACCGCCGGATAGTTGAACGCGCCGTAGAAGTCCACCGGCTTGGTAAGTTGTTGTTCACTGAGAGCGCGCACGCGAGCCAGAGCGCGAGGCAGGTTGCTCTCGTACCAGCTCACCATTTCGCTGACCGTTTTTGGCTCCTGGAAGCGGGGCTCCATGTTGAACTTAGCGTCGGCGATCTCGTCCAGCATCTGCACCTCAGTTGAAACGATATGCCACGCCAACTCAAAAGCGTTGCGCGCCTTGGGGTCGGGGCGGTATTCCCGGCTCTGAGCCTCAGGAATAGCAGCTAGCACTTTTTTCGTGGTTTCCATTTCCCGGCCAATAGCCATTGCATTCACGTCACGGAAGCCGAGCACGAAGTCTTTTGTGAGGGAGAGTTGCGGAACTGCCATAATTCCTCCTTATTGTGGTTGCGGCTGCGATGGTGCTGAGGTTGAGGTTCACGACGAGCGGAGGATGCGGAACACTACCCTGTCGTCGCACTGCATGCAGAAGCCAGCGGAAGACTGCCCATACCGACTTGATAGCTATGAGCTTCTAGTCCGTGTCACTGATAGCTGAGAACCGACAACTGAGAGCTGACAACTGCCTTTACACGCTTACCGGCTGCTTGCTGCCCACTGGCACGGCGGTAAACCAGTGGAAGCGGTCGGCAACTTCGCCGCGCAGCATGCCGTAGAATTCGTTCGCGATTTTGCGCGTGATGTCGCCCATGGCGCCTTTACCGACGCTGATCTTATCCACCGAACGCACGGGCGTAATCTCCGCTGCTGTGCCGGTGAAGAATACCTCGTCGGCGATGTAAAGCATTTCCCGGGGGATCATCTGTTCCACAACCGGGATTCCCAGGTCGCGCGCCAGTCGGATGACGGAATCGCGAGTTATGCCGGGCAGCACTGAGTTGCCCAGCGGCGCCGTAATCAGCGTGCCCTGGCGCGCCACGAACAGGTTCTCGCCCGAGCCTTCGCTGACAAAGCCGTTGGTGTCGAGGGCGATCCCTTCCACGTAGCCGTTCATGATGGCTTCCATCTTGATCAGCTGCGAGTTCATGTAGTTGGCGCCCGACTTGGCCATGGCCGGCAGCGTGTTAGGAGCAATGCGCGTCCAGGAGGAAACGCACACGTCCACTCCCTGTTCGATGTCGCTGCCCAGGTATTTGCCCCACTCGTAGTTGATGATGTACACCTCGGTGGGCGAGTTGAAGGGGTTGACGCCGGCCTCGCTGTAGCCGCGCAGGATAATGGGCCGCAGATAGCAGGGCCACACCTGGTTCGCTTTCACCAGCTCCTGCATCGCCGCCACCAGGTCGTCGCGGCTGTAGTCCACGTCAATGCGATAAATCTTGGCCGAGTCCAGCAGGCGCTGGGCGTGTTCATGGGCCCGGAAGATGGCGGGGCCGTTGGGAAGCGCGTAGCAGCGGATCCCCTCAAACACAGAGGAGCCGTAGTTCACCACGTGCGCCATTACGTGCAGCTTGGCGTCATCCCAGGCAATAAGTTTTCCGTTGTGCCAGATCTTCGCGGTCTTCTTGATGGCCATGAGCACTCCTTAGAGTTTGTTGTTGCCTCCATGTGCAACTTTGACACGGTCAATTTTCAGGTGTACCGGAGGAGGGCGCGAGTCGCGAGTAAGCACGTCCACGCTCAAGTACAGGCAATTATAACCGAGGGATAGAGCTGAATTGCCTGCCGCGATGCGCAAGAAGTTGTTGCTGTGAGGGTGTGGCTGATGCAACAAGACTGCCGGCTGGTGTACTGGTGTGGGCGGGGACTCTGCCCCGTGCAGGGCGGGGCGAAGGCCGGACCCCACACATTTTCCCGCAGAAGGAAACACGTGGGACAGCCCAGGGCGGCTGCCCCACACAGGAATCCTGGGGTTCGGATTTATCTTTCGGAGGCCGGCACCAGCAGCGGCACGGCTTCGCTGGCCGCCGCGGTTTTGACCGTAGAAACTCCCGGCACCTGGTCCCCGCGGAAATAGCGCCCATGCTCCGCGCGCATCTCCGCCATGGCCACCAGCGGCTTGCCGTAGTCGTTGCGCGCATTCCAGAAGAGGAAGCCGATTCCGCCCTCCTCCTTCGCTACCCGGACCTGGGTCATGATGTACTTGTCCGAATAGGTGCGGGTGCGCCAGGCAAAGGCCTGCAGCCAGGGCCGCAGTACTACGCCTGTGGTCTTGGTGTCGCGGCGGAAGCGCGCCATAGACTCGCCGATGAAGTGCTCCGGCGCGTCGCCCGGGTGAGCGTATCCGTCCATTCCAAAGAAGTGGGAGGGGTAAATCATGGGCGATAGCACATCACAATGCAGCGCCATGGCCGGAATGTCCTGCCCTGTGTGCGCCAGGTCTACCGGGCGCTGCCAGGCCATCACCCCAAACACGTCCAGCGAAAGCAGCACGTGCAAAGGATGGATTTGCGCGTAAGCGTTAGT
>DATEGI010000276.1:0-2872 GCA_035280205.1 Terriglobales bacterium
CGCAGCCGCGGTGCCTCCGGCGATAGTGAGGCCGATCAACACGTTGAACACCGCCTGCATCATGGAGAGCTGCACCTGGCCGGACATGCGCTTGCTGGAATGGCGCACGAAGCGGCCCTGCTCGCGATTTTCCTGGCCGAAGGCCTTGACCAGGCGAATAGAACCCAGCACTTCCTGGATGACGGACAAGGCGGTGCTGTCCAGTTCCTTGAGTTCCTGCGAGCGGCGGCGCACCAGGCGGCTGCAGGCAAGCGACAGCGCGAACAGCACCGGGCTGATGGCCAGGGCAACCAGGGCGAGATGAAAATCAATGCGGGCGCAGACGTACACCATGCCCACCAGCGTGAAAGCAGCGGTGATGAAGGGAACGACGCCCTGGATAGCTACGTACTGAATGGAGGGCGCGTCGTGCTGGATGCGGTAGACGGAGTCGGTGGGCCCGTAACGGTCATGGAAGGAGAGGGGCAGGCGCTGGACGTGGTTGAGAAGTTCGGCGCGGAAGTCCCAAACCAGCTTCTCACCGGTGTAGGTCTGCAGGTACCAGCTGGCCAAACCCTGAAGGTTGGCCAGCAGAGCGATTGCGAGGAGCAGGGCGACGGCGAAGCCTATGGCCACCGGGCCCGGGCGCATGGGTGGGAGGAAGTGGTTGAGAAAATTGGGCAGGGGCTGCTGGCCGAGCACGCTGTCCACGGCGATCTTCAGGGGCAACGGGTAAAGCAGGGTGAGGGGCATGGAAAGCAGGCTGAGGGCCGCAATGCCGGCCAAGTGCGGCCAGCAGCGCCGCGACTGGCGCAGGACGCGCAGCCATAAGGACTGACCTGGCCCAGACTTCAACCGCACACACTTCCACCCCGCGTGAATTGGCTTCCGTTAAGCCCACAATAGCCCGAGTGCTTAGTTGCCGCAATGAGGGGAAATCATTAGGGCAAACGGGCGCCACGAGCGCTTTTGCCGCCTAAGTACCCGGGCTGGGCCGGCCTGGGTGAGCGACTGATGGCAGAGAAAATAGGGGTATACTTCCTCGCATCCCTGGGTGGAGGAGTGCGATGTCGGTAACAACCTACGGAACGACCTTAGCATTAGCGATAGGTATGCTCGCCACGGCTCCCAGTTGGGCGCAGCGCACCTACTCGAACTGGCCCACGCCGCCACCTGCCGCGGAACATATGCCGCAGACCCAAGCCAGCAGAAAGGCTAACCTGGAGCAGATGGAGCGGGCGGCCGAGCAGCACAAGGTGCAGCTGCAAAAAGACACGGATCGGCTGAGCCAGCTGGTGAACGAGCTTAAACAGGATTTGGACAAAACACCCGCCGGAGCGCTTTCCGTGGGTGCGGTCAAGAAGAGCAAGGAAGTGGAGAAGCTGGCCAAGCGGGTACGCAAGGAAATGGAAGGGGATTGAAAAAACCAGTAGTCAGGAGTCGGTAGTCAGGAGTCAATAGTGAGGGAGAGGTTGTTGAGGGATTGTGATGCGTCCTATGGGAGAGACCTACTTCAGTGGTGAGCTGTTCAGTTTCTTGAAGCAATTGAAGCGGCACAACAACCGCGAGTGGTTCCAGGCCAACAAGCCGCGCTATGAAGCGGCGGTGCGCCATCCCTGCCTGCGTTTTATTGGCGAGCTGGTTGAACCACTGCATGAGATCAGCCCGTGGCTGGTGGCGGACCCGCATCCGACGCGGGGTTCGCTGTTTCGCATCTATCGCGATACCCGCTTTTCCGCGGACAAGCGCCCTTACAAGACGCATGTGGGCATGAGTTTCCCGCACCGCGGGACCAAGCAGAAAGTGCATTTGCCCGGGTTTTATCTGCATCTGGAGCCGGGCAGCTGTTTTGCTGCAGCCGGCTGCTGGCACCCTGATAATCCCACGCTGATCCAAATTCGCAGCGCCATTGTGGCGCGCCCGGAAGCGTGGACGAAAGCGGTGCGCGACCTGGAACTGGAAGGAGACTCGCTGAGCCGGTCGCCACGCGGCTATCCCTGCGACCATCCGCTGGTGGAGGATCTGAAGCGCAAGGATTTTCTGGCCAGCGTGGAACTCAAAGATGCGCAGGTGTGCGGTCCACGCTTCATGGCGGATTTCATCGGGGCGTGCAGGAAATTGAGCCCGCTCGTGGGATTTTTGTCGCAAGCCCTGGGATTGCCCTATGAAGCGGTGGAACCGAGGGGAGCAGCCATCGCTTTCCGACTGAGAGCTTAGTCTCGGGGCTCGCTCCCGGTTCTGGAGCCAAGCCGTTCCTACTGCGAAAGAGAGCGTGAGTCGCCGTGCAGCTTGCGTGCCTTGGTTTTCGAGTCCACTCCGGCTGGGGCGCCGTGGTGGCGGTGGCGCGCGAGTCCGGGGGCTGGCAGGTGCTGGAACGCGGGCGCATCAGTGTTGTGGACGAGAAAATAACGGGTCACACCCAGCCCTACCACTTCGCACGGGAACACTCTCTGGCGGAGGGCAAGAAACACATTGCCCGCTGCGCTGCCGCTTCGCTGCGGCTGGCCCAGGCGGCGCTGCAAGAAGTGATGGAGAAGCTCTCTCGCGAATACAGCGTGAAGGGAGCCGCCGTCCTGCTTGCTTCCGGGAGGCCGCTGCCGGAGTTGGAGAAGATTCTTGCCTCCCATCCCCTCATTCACACGGCGGAGGGTGAGTTCTTCCGCAAGGCGTTTTTCGAGGCATGTGAAGCCCTGGGGATCACGGTTACAGGAATTCGGGAAAAGGAGTTGGTGGAGCGGGCCCAGGCCGTGTTCAGGAAATCCGCAGCCTCATTGCCAGCGGAATTAGCGGCCGCGGCGAAGCACCTGGGGCCGCCATGGACTCAGGACCAGAAGGCGGCGGCGCTGGCGGCAGCGGTAGTGCTGGAGGGAGAAAAGTCTTGATGCCCGATTGA
>DATEGI010000277.1:0-35192 GCA_035280205.1 Terriglobales bacterium
TCAACCTCTTCGCCACGGATGAACGCGGATACGTGCGGATTCTATTGTTTCTTTTCTCTTTATATTTCCTGGGTGCTCGAAGCCATGGCGAGATACCAACAAAGTAAAATCCCATCGCCGGCATCATCCGTGTTAATCCTCGTCAATCAGCGGCGCATGAATTTTACGTTCAGGAATCGCCGATGCTGGTGATGAAATTCGGCGGCACTTCAGTGGAAAATGCCGCCGCCATAGAGCGTGTGGCCGAGATCGTGCGGGGACGGCGAGCGCAACTGCCTGTGGTGGTGGTCAGCGCCATGGCTAAGGTCACCGACAGCCTGCTGGCCATGGCCCGGGCGGCTGGGGCCGGCGACCGCGAGCGCGCCCTCGAACTCTCCCGCGGCCTGCGCGAGCGCCACTACACCACCGCGGGAGAGCTGCTGGGAACCGGCCTGTTTACCCAGTTTCACTCCGAGTTGGAAGCGGAATGCGACGCCCTGGACGAACTGCTGCGCGGAATCGCCGCCGTGGGCGAACTCACCCCACGCACTTCCGACCACGTGGTTTCCTTCGGGGAACGGCTTTCCAGCAAGATGGTGACTTCCGCCTTTTCCGCCCGCGGCATTGATTCCCAACTTGTGGATGCGCGCCAGTGCATCGTCACCGACGGAACTCACACCCGGGCGGCGCCGCTGATGGAGCAAACCAACCATCGCCTGCGCACGCGGCTGAAGCCGGTGGTGGACCACGGGCGCGTCCCGGTCATGGGCGGGTTTATCGGGGCGACGGAGGAAGGAATCACCACCACCATCGGACGCGGCGGGTCGGATTTTTCCGCTGCCATCGTGGGCGCGGGCCTGGGCGCCGAGCGCATCGAGATCTGGACGGACGTGGACGGCATGATGACCACCGATCCCGACATTTGCCCGGAGGCGCGGCGCATCAAGGCGATCTCTTTCGAAGAGGCGGCCGAACTGGCCTACTTCGGAGCCAAAGTGCTGCACCCGGCAACCTTGCTGCCGGCCATCCAGAGGAACATTCCGGTGTACATTCTGAATTCGCGCAATCCGGCCTGCGAGGGCACCCGCATTACGGCGCAGGCGCCGGTGTGCCGCAGCACCTTCAAGGCGATTGCGGCCAAGAAGCGCATCACCATTGTGGACATCGTGGCTACGCGCATGCTGATGGCGCACGGCTTCATGCGCGCCATCTTTGAGGTTTTCGACCGGCACCGCTGCGCCGTGGATGTGGTTTCCACTTCCGAGGTGAGCGTATCGGTGACCGTGGATTCCAACCAGGCCATTCCCGCCATCGCCGCCGACCTGGGCAAGCTGGCAGACGTAAAATACGAGGGGCGCAAGGCGATTGTGTGCCTGGTAGGCGACAACATTCGGGGCACGCCCGGGGTGGCGGCCAAGGTGTTCACCACGCTGGGCGACATTAACGTACGCATGATTTCGCAAGGCGCGTCGGAGATCAATTTGACGTTCGTGGTGGAGGAAGAGGACGTGCCCGAGGTCGTGCGGCGGCTTCATGGCACGTTCTTCGCCGAGCCCGATCCGGAGATTTTTGCATAAGTAGCTGGCTAGCTATCTAGCTGCCTGGCTGACCAGCTGTGCCGCCCCCTAAAGGGGCTCGCAATCATTGCCGCCTGTACCCAGGGCTTACGCCCTGGGCTAAATTATTTTTCGCCCTACGGGCTGACTCACAATTTATGTGCAACGAAATCTGTTCTCATCGGGGGGAACCGAATGTTTCTTTCGTGCTGAAATCTGCCCTTTCGGTTTGTTCCGATAAAGGCGTAACTTGATACGCCGAACTGTATCCAGTTGTGCGAGACGTTGCAAGCAACGTCTCTACCGAACTGTTACGACTGGGCAACTGGATACTGGGTACTGAGAACTGAGAACTGAGAACTGACAACTGCTCCTACACCAGCCAGGCCAGCAACTGCGCGCACCATTGTGAAATGACCGTCCAATACATTGCCAGCTTGTGGTGCGGCGCCTGGTTGCTCTTCCGTGCGTAGCTGTTATTGAAAAAATCCTTATCCAGCCAGACCTGGTGCCCCGGGTCGAGTTCGGCGGAGACTACCTTTGCCTTCTTGTCGTATTGATAGCGTACCCAGCGGTCGCGCCCGTCCCAGTGCTCGCTTACAGTTTCGCCGTTATCGAACTTCACCTGCACATCCACGGGGAAAATGAAGTCGCCCTTGCGGTGGATCAGCACGGTGCTGTAGTAGACCGTCTCGCCCTTCTTGGCCTTGGGGCGATTCTCCTGGTACCAGTCCTGGCGGCCGGTACGCACGCCCAGAACTTCGTAGTCCATCACCTCGGTGCCATACACCGCCTGGTCGTAGTACCAGCGCAGGTTCTTGCCGGAAACTTCCTCCACCGTCTTCAGGAAATCCTCCGGCGTCGGATGGGTGAAGCGATAGCGCATGAAGTAGGTGTGCAGCGCCCGCTGCATGGTCTGCTCGCCGATCACTTTCTCCAGCGTACGCAGCACGGTGGCAGTTTTTCCGTAAGTGATGCCGCCATAGGAATTGCCGTTCATGTACTGCCAGCCAACGCGCGACATGGGGTCGTCGTCGGCCACGGAAGAGTACATCAGCCGCTCATAATCGCTTGCGCCCAGGTGCGCGCCCAGCATATTCAGAATCGAAGTTTCCTTCCCGTAAAGCGAGTCCATGATTTTGACTTCGGTGTAGCTGTTGATGCCTTCATCCATCCAGGCATTTTCGAATTCGTTGGTGGCCACCATGCCATACCAGTACTGGTGGCCGAATTCGTGTTCCGTGACATCTTCGGGAAAGAGCAGGCCTTTCGGCGCCCACCAGGTAGTGTCGGCGGTGAACAGCGTCGGGTATTCCATGCCGCCCGCCTGCAGCGCGCCGTGCGGCGGGTCCACCAGCGTAATCTGCTTGTACGGGTACGGCCCATACCACTTGTCGAAGCGGTCGAGCGTGCCTTCGAGGGCTTGCAGGTAGCGGGGCGCGCTGCTCATGTGCCCAGGCTGCACCAGAATGCGGATCTTCACGGCCCCCATGCTGCCCTGGAAGGTGCCGGTCACCACCTGGTATTCGGGTTCGGCGGTCCAGGCGAAGTCATGTATGTCTTCGCCATAAAAGCTCACGGTCTTGGTGCCGTCGGGATTGTTAACGCTGGAAACTTCTACCCCGCTGGCGCCCACCACTTCGTTCTGTGGCAGGGTGAGCTTGACCTCAAAGGTGCCGAACTCGGCGAAAAATTCCGTATCGCGGTGAAACTGGTGGCAATTCCAGGCGCCCTGCCACCACATGCCGATTTTAGGGAACCACTGTGCGCCCATGATGAAGTCGCGCTTGTAGCCGGTGCGGGCGAAAACCTCCGGCAACTCGTCGTGAAACACGATTTTGAACTGTACTACGCCGCCGGCCGGCACGGGCTTAGGCAGCTTCACCTGAAAGACGGTGCGGTCGTCGGGGTTGCCGTCGTCAGGCGAAATGAACCGTATTTGCGCGGTCAGGTCGCCCACGCCTACCACCTCCAGCGACTTCACTTCCGCAGCCCCGTAGTTCTTCTGCTTCCATTCGAAATCTGGATTGTAAAGATGGGTTTCGCGGATGAATGTGGACTTGGGCTGGAAGGCGTTGAGGTAAAGATGGAAGGGAAATGTGTCCTGGGGCTTGCCCGTAAAGTTATGCCAGGTGAGAATTTCGGTGGCATCAATGGTGTGTTTTTGTGCGTTTACGCGGGCGTCAATGTTGTAGTCCAGCCAGCGCTGGGAGAGCGGCTTGTCGGAAAGCGTGGCCGAGGGCATCGGCTGGGCAGAGAGTGCCACCGGGGCACAGGCCATCAGGGTAGCGATTACCATCCACCAGCGGGCCCGGTCCATGCCTTCCACCTCCGCAAGAGTGATTCTGGCGAGCCCAGCAGCTTACAACAATCGGAGCAGGCGGGGGAATCTCGGGGGGTTCTTGGCGGACTAGTGCCAGCGGCTTAGAATGCAATCAAAAAGCGAATTCACCACAGAGACACAGAGGCACGGAGAAAGGCTAATTTCATTTCAATTCTTCAATCCACACGTAAGTTGACGATGTCCAGCGGCATCAACCCAATGAAACAACGAAAAACTCTGTGTCTCCTGGTGATTACGGTTTTTGTTCTACCCGCGCAGTCCCAGCAAAAGGCCCCGCCGGTGCGGGTAAACGTGCTCAACGTCTGTACGCCCGTGGCAGCGGAGCAAAAAGAGATAGGCGACGCACTGGCCCGCATTCCCGCCAAGCCTCGCTGGGGAAGCGATTTTGAGGTGGCGCGCGGTCGCACCACTCTCTACCAGGATGCGGCGGTCGCCTTCACTGGCAAGCGCGGCGCCAATTCCGCTGCCGGCCCGCTCTCCGACTGGGTGCGCATCCGCCGCGAACTCTCCGCCGCTTCCCCCTTCCTCAACGCCCTCTACTCCTTCAGCGTGGACAAGGAACACATGGTGGAGACTCTGGTGTTCGCGGTGCGCGAGCCCAAGGACTTGCTGCAGGTCTCACTCAGTGAAACGGTTGCCGCGGTTACCAGCCCGGCCGCCGCCCTGGCTGCTGACACTCCTCCCGACCACATCCGCCTGGAGCGTTTTGGCAAACCCTCGGTGGTGCTGGCGCGGTGCGCCGGCGGGTCCGACGCGCCCAAGGTAGACCAAAGCGCTTACGAGCCACTATTTCGTCAGGCGGCCGCGATCCTGGACAGTTATCGCAGCGCTCTGGGGGCCCGCCGCACTGTTCCCGAAGAACTGGCCAGAATTAGCCCTGCAAAATCCTCCCGAAAGTAGGTTACCCGGCACCGAAAGCCGCGGAGCCCGAACTCGCAGCATCGAGCCCCGCTTCCCTATTTTGGAACCCGGTATTGTCATGGGAACACTTTAGGGATGGTTCCAGCCACCTGCCATCAAATTCGGTTCTGGCCAAACCTAGAATGAGGAGCAGGGCACGGTTGTCCACCCTGCGCCGGGTCTGCAGCACGGGGGCAGACAGGATGCCCATGCTCCCAACCGAGGCCTGCCTTGGCACAGCAACACGAGCACAATTCAGCAACATCCCCGGCAACTGAAGGTGTTTCGCCCGCTCTGGGCCGCGACCTGCGAGCTACGCTGCAGCAGGCGCAACAGGAACTGGAGGCCGAACGAGCATTTTCCCGCGCCCTGATTGAGAGCCTGCCGGTCATCTTCGCGGTCATTGGACAAGATGAGAAATTCGTGATGTGGAACCGCAGGCTGGAGCAGGTGCTGCATTACTCTGCGGCAGAACTTGCCTCCCTACCCGTGATGGAGACGGTGGCCGAAAAGGACCGCGACCTGATGCGAAGCAACATCAGGGAAGCCCTGACCACTGGTTTCGCCGCAAACGAGGGGGCGCTGCTGACCAAAGCAGGTGAAACTATTCCCTACTACCTGACCTCCAGCCCGTTGCTCATGCGGGGCCAGCCTTGCATTGCCGGCGTGGGCATTGACATCAGCCCGCGCAAAGCGGCGGAGGAGGAGTTGCGCCAGTCCGAAGCCCGCTACCGCCTCATATTTGAGCGCAGTCTTGCCGGCATTTTCCGCTACCAGGTGGATGAAGGCCTGGTGGAGTGCAATGAGGCGGGAGCGCGCATCCTGGGCTATGCCTCCTCACAAGACCTTATTCGAAAGAAAGCGGCCACGTATTTTGCGCGCCCCAGCGACCTGGCAGAGGTTCTTCAATTGCTGGCGCGGGATGCGGTCCTCAGAAATTTTGAGACCTACCTCCTTCGAAAAGACAATACCCCAGTGTGGATTCTGGAAAATCTGAGTGTCACCGAATATCGCAACGGACAGCCTTTCGTCATCGAGGGCACTTTTATTGATATCTCGGAGAGAAAGCGTGCTGAAGCAGCCCTGCGGGAGAGTGAACAGAAATTCCGCGAATTGACGGAGAACATTCGCGAAGTGTTCTTTGTGTCCACACCTGAACCGTTTCGCGTTACCTATCTCAGCCCGGCATTCGAGGACATTTGGGGCAGTTCCCGCGAAGAAGTCTACAGAGATTTTTACGCCTGGACCGAAGCGATACACCCGGAGGACCGGGAAGGAGTTCGCGCGATTGTGGGGCGTTCGCAGGCCGGTGAACGCACTGAGATGGAGTACCGTATCATTCGCCCCGACAACTCAATTCGAATCATTCGCAATCGCACCTTTCCCGTCCGCGACGAACACGGCAATTTTCTTCGCGTTGTTGGCCTAGCTGAGGATGTCACAGAGCAGCGGCAAGCTGAAGCCGCGCTGCACGACTCTGAGCAGCGCATCGCACTGAAAAATCGCATTGCTCACATCTGCCTCACCGTGCCCGACGACCAGATGTACGGCGAGGTGCTCAATGTGGTGCTCGAAGTAATGCACAGTTCCCAGGGGTTGTTCGGCTACATTGACGAGGAAGGGGCGCTGGTGGTTCCGTCGCTAACCCGCGATGTCTGGGAAAAATGCCGGGTGGCCAACAAGAGCCTGCGCTTTCCCCGTGAGACTTGGGGCGGCGCCTGGGGCCACAGCCTGAGAGAGAAAACCATCTGTTACAACCAGCCGGGGAAAGTACCGGAAGGTCATCTAGCCATCGCCCGCTGTCTTAGCGTACCCATCGTACACAACGGCGAGCTTATAGGACTGCTGCTGGTGGCAAACAAGGTCGCCGATTACGACCAATCCGACCTGGAACAATTGCAGCGCATTGCTGATTTCCTCGCGTCGGTGCTGCATGCCCGCCTGCAGCGCGATGCCCAGGAGCGCGCCCGCAAGCGTGCCGAAGCTGAACTGATCCAGGCCAAGGAGGCCGCCGAAGCCGCCAATCGCGCCAAGAGCGAGTTCCTGGCCAACATGAGCCACGAGATACGCACGCCCATCAACGGCATCCTGGGCATGACCGAACTGGCCCTCGATACCGATCTCACCTCCGAGCAGCGCGAGTACCTGGTCATGGCCAAACAGTCCGGCGAAGTGCTGCTGGACGTCATCAACGACATTCTGGATTTTTCGAAGGTGGAATCGGGCAAGCTGGACCTGGAGTGCATTGACTTCAACTTGTCCGACTGCCTCACCCAGGAAATGAACACCCTGGCCCTGCGCGCGCACAGCAAGGGCCTGGAACTAGCCTATCGCATTGCGCCGGAAGTTCCCGCGCGGGTTGCCGGCGACCCCTCGCGCCTGCGCCAGATTGTTCTTAACCTCGTCAATAACGCGGTCAAGTTCACCGAGCGCGGCGAGGTGGTTCTCTATGTGGAGCCGGAATCCCACGACGAAAAAACTGCGGACCTGCACTTCCGTGTGCTGGACACCGGTATAGGCATTCCCCCGGAAAAGCAGAATTTGCTGTTCAAGGCCTTCACCCAAACCGACACCAGCATCAGCCGCAAATTTGGCGGCACAGGCCTGGGATTAGCCATCTGCGCGCGGCTGGTCAGCCTGATGGGCGGCCGCATCTGGGTGGAGAGCGCGGAAGGCTTGGGCAGCACCTTCCATTTCATCGTCCGCTTCGGCATCGCCGCAGCCCTGCCGCCAGAGCCTGCGCCGGTAGATCTGCAGCAGGTGCCGATTCTCATCGTGGACGACAACGCCACTAACCGTCAGATTCTCACCGAATACGCCCTCGCCTGGGGCATGCGCCCGCTGGCGGTAGAGAACAGCCAGGCGGCTCTCGAGACCCTGCGGACGACGCACTGCGCGGGCGCGTCCTTCCGGGTGCTGCTCATTGACCGGCGCATGCCTGGCATTGATGGCGTCACCCTGGCGGAACGCGTACAAAGCGACCCCGAACTGACCGGACCCATCATCATGATGCTCACCTCCGACGGGCAGCGCGGCGACGGCGCGCGTTGCCGCCAGATGGGCATTGGGGTCTACCTGGTGAAACCCATCCACCGGCCCGACCTGCTGCGCGCCATCCGCCTTGCCATGGGGAATGCTCCCGGGCAGCAGCCTGTGCTCATTACCCGCCACAGCTTGCGTGAATCCCGGCGCAAGCTCTCCATCCTAGTCGCGGAAGACAATGCGGTAAACCGCACAGTTATCGTCAGCTTTCTACAGAAGCTGGGGCACGGTGTAACAGTGGCCGAGGACGGCGAACAGGTCCTCGCCCTGGTCAAAGAGCATCACTTCGACTTGTTGTTCATGGACGTGAGAATGCCCAAGCTGGACGGCCTGTCGGCCGCCCGGGAACTCCGCAAGCGGGAACAAGAGCTGGGAGGGCACCTCCCGGTGATTGCCATGACCGCCTCTGTCCTGCCCGAAGACCGCGAGAGTTGCCTGGCTGCCGGCATGGACACTTTTATCTCAAAACCGGTGGGTTTCGGGGTGGTGGAGGAAGAAATTGAGCGTTTCTGCGGCCTCGATTCGGTCCCGCAGCCGCATTGACGCCGCAGTGCGCGGGCTCCCGTCCGCGCCCCGGACCGCATGACAACCGCCCCGACCTTTCCAGCCTGCGTACATTATCGTCGGGACCTGAAACCAAAATCCCGCCGCACCATCTAAAATGTTCTCACCCATGAGCCAGGACATTCGCGATACCGTCATCATCGGAGCCGGCTGTGCCGGACTGACCGCGGCTATTTATGCCGCCCGCGCGAACCTCAAGCCGCTGGTGCTGCAGGGACACGAGCCCGGGGGACAGCTCTCGATGACCACACTGGTCGAGAACTTCCCCGGTTTCCCCGAAGGCATACAGGGTCCGGAGCTGATCGAAAACATGAAGAAGCAGGCAGCACGCTTCGGCGCGGAGTTCCACACCGGACACCTGGCGCATGCCGACGTGCGCCAGCGCCCTTTCGTGCTCGATTTAGGTAGAGAGAAGCTCCGCACCCGCACTCTCATTGTTGCCAGTGGCGCCTCCGCCCGCTGGCTGGGCCTGCCACATGAGCAGGCCCTCATCGGCCACGGCGTTTCCTCCTGCGCCACCTGCGACGGCTTTTTCTTCACCGGCAAGGAAGTGGCGGTGGTGGGCGGCGGCGACTCCGCCATGGAAGAAAGCCTGTTTCTCACCCGTTTCGCCAGCCGGGTGAGCATCATCCACCGCCGCGAGCAGTTCCGCGCGTCCAAGATCATGCTGGAGCGCGCCCGGCAGAATGGGAGAATCCGCTTCATCACCGATACGGTGGTGGAGGACGTTTACGACGTCGGCAAACAGGAAGTTACCGGGCTGAAGCTGCGCAACGTGAAAACCGGGACTACAAGCGAGTTCCCTGCCAGCGCCCTGTTCCTGGCTATCGGCCACGTTCCCAACGCTGCCATGTTTGATGGGCAGTTGGAGAGGGACGCCGACGGCTACCTGAAGACAGAGAATTATGTATTCACCCGCATTCCCGGAGTTTTCGCCTGCGGCGACGTGCAAGACCGCCGCTACCGCCAGGCCATTACCGCCTCCGGCAGCGGTTGCATGGCGGCCATGGAGGTGGAGAAGTTTCTGGAAGAGCACGGAAGATAGATCAGGAGTCAGGAGTCAGGAGTCAGGAGTCAGGAGTCAGGAGTCAGGAGTCAGGAGTCAGGAGTCAGGAGTCGGCTCTGACTTTGTGCTTACGCGCTGGACTTCCCAACCGCCGCACGGGTCGTGTGGCGCAATAGCCGTGTGAAATTGTGCTGTAGTAGCAAGTGCACTTTAGCCTCCGCCTCGCGTCGCGCTGAATGCTGAGTGCTGAAGGCTGAGCGCTGACCCCTGACTCCCGACTACTGACTCCTGCTTTTACGCTCCCGGTATCGGCGCGCTCTTGGAAGCGGGACGGAACTCCAAATCGAGCGGGTAGTAGGGCAGAGCCACGTGCACAGTGTAGGTTACTGAGATAGCGAGGCTGCCGCTGCCGCCGCTGCCCACGCGCTGCACATTAATCTGGTCTTTGCGGATAGGAATCTCCAAGTCCTGCGCCTTCTTGTAGATGGTCGAACGAATCTCGTCCTCCGTCTTGTTGCTGTAGGACTGCAGCACGGCCTCGTTTTGAATGGCGTCCTGAAACTGGTAATTGGCGAAAAAAGGAGGCACAAGCTGGAAGCCGACATAGACTCCGATGGCAATCGCGCCCAGCGCGACGAGCAATTTCAATGTACGCACATGAACCCCGCTTCGGCCGCGGGGAGGGCACTCTTACGAGTGAGCGGACCGGAGAAGTTTCTCCAGATGACTGGTTATATCGCGGATATTAACATCGAGCATCTGGTGTGTCGAGCGGGGAACGACCTCAACTATGCCTTCGGTAACCTTTTTACCTACGTTTACACGGAAGGGTATGCCCACAAGGTCAGCATCTTTGAATTTCACCCCTGGCCTTTCGTCACGATCATCCAGTAAAACATCGAATCCCGCCCCCGCCAGCTGTTCCGCAATCTGCACGGAGGTAGAGAGCAGGGTCGAATCCTTTACATTGGTAGGCGTTACCACCACCTCAAAAGGTGCGATGGCCGGCGGCAACCAGAACCCGTCATCGTCGTGGTACTGCTCCACCGCCGCCGTCAGAATGCGCTCGATGCCGATCCCGTAACAGCCCATGATGGGCGCCACTTCTTTGCCGTTCTGGTCCAGTACACGCGCTCCCATGGATACGGTGTACTTGTCGCCCAGCTTGAAGATGTGACCGATCTCCATGGCCTTGGCTACCTTCAACGTCGTTCCGCAATTAGGACATCCTTCGCCTTCGTCCACGCTGCGCAGGTCAGCCCACTCGGAAACCGTGAAGTCCCGCTCCGGCGTTACATTGCGCAGGTGGTAATCCTCTTTGTTGGCGCCGGCGATCAGGTTCTTGCGCCCCAGCAGCGCCCGGTCCACCAGCACCCTCGCCTTAATGCCCTTGTAGGTCCGAGCTTCGGAGCCGATCGGCCCCAGGAAACCCGCGGGCGAGCCAAACACTTCCTGGATTTCCTCTGGGTGCATAGGACGAAACTGCGCTCCCGCCAGCGCGGTTGTCAGCTTGGCCTCGTTCAGGGTGTGGTCGCCGCGCAGGAAAAGGATCACCGGCGCCTGGTGCGGCTTCTCCGCCCCGCTCTTGGTCTCCGTGGCCATCATGGCCAGAGTCTTAATTTTGTTCTTGGGCGAGACTCCCAGATAATTCGCCACTTCCTCTACTGTCTTCAGCCCGGGCGTGTGCACCGGTTCCGGTTGACCGCTGCCGGTGGCTTCGTAATCGGGCACTGGCTCCAGCCGCGATGTGGCCTTCTCCAAATTGGCAGCATAGCGGCACTTGGGACAGCTGACGATGAAATCCTCGCCGGCGTCGGTGTAAACCACGAACTCGTTGGATTGCGATCCGCCCATGCCTCCCGAGTGCGCTTCCACCACCACGTACTGCAGGCCGCAGCGGTCAAATATCCGGCAGTAGGTTTCGTAGTGCTTCTTGTAAGAAACATCGAGCCCGGCCGCATCCAGATCAAAGGAATACGAGTCCTTCATGGTGAACTGGCGCACCCGCAGCAGCCCTGCCTTGGGCCGGGGCTCGTCGCGGAATTTGGACTGGATCTGGTACCAGATTTGGGGCAGCTGCTTGTAGCTGCGCAGCTCTTTGCGCGCGATCTCGGTCATGACCTCCTCTTCGGTCGGGCCCAGGCAAAGATCGGCGCCTTTGCGGTCCTTGAGGCGCAGCAGGATCTCGCCCCAGGCGGCCCAGCGCCCGCTGGCCTCCCATAGCTCGCGCGGATGCAGCGCAGGCAGATAGTACTCCTGCCCGATCTTGTCCATTTCCTGGCGCACGATGGCGGTAATCTTCAGCATCGAGCGGTAGCCCATGAACAGGTAGGAGTAAATCCCGGCTGCGAGCTGGCGGATGTAGCCCGCCCGCAGCAGGTATTTGTGGCTCGCGACCTCGGCGTCTGCCGGCGCCTCGCGCAGGGTAGGAATAAACAGTTGTGACCAGCGATGCATGAATTGGCGTCCGTTCTCGATTATTCCTTAAGCTATTCATCCTAAATGGAAAGCCGTGGGATCGGGAAATTGAGCTACATTGACACCTAGAGGTATACAATGTATATTCATTACTACTTAGTATTAGGGAGGAGGTAAGCCGTGGGTACCATTTTCGAAAAGTCCACGGTTAAGGTCGCAGACGAGGTTTGGGTAGCTACGGCTCTGCTGCACCGCGAACACCCCGAGCGGCAGGATTTTGCCGTAGAGGAAATAGTTGCAAGAGCAAAGCGAGAAGCCATTTCGGGTGGGCCGCTTCGCCCGGGAGTCTACGTCCATGCTGTGCAGCATTGCGTGGCCAATCGCCCTCCCAATCCCGGACGCTATCGAATGCTTTTTGAAACGGTGTCGGGCCGCCGACGTCTGTATCGGTCCGGTGATCCCTACGACCCTGCACGGGAACGCGGGAAGATCACACCCGGCCCCGAGGAGTTGCCGTTCGGCTACCGAGGACTGCTGAACTGGTATCGCGACTGGTGTTTAGCCGCGACCAGCCAAGCCCGCCAGTCGGATCCCCTGCTCTCCTTGCGCGGCTCAGGCGCAAAACTCTGGCAGGAAGAACACGCTGACGATTATGTCCGCCGCCTGCGCGAGGGCTGGGAATGAGCCGGATCTTCTGGGACACTAATATCTTCATTTACCTGTTTGAAAATTACGGCAATCTCTCGGAGCAAGCTGCCGCACTTCGCAGCAAGATGTTGGTCCGTGGCGACCGCTTGCTCACCTCCGCCCTGACCTTGGGCGAGATTCTCGTGAAACCCACAGAACAGCACAATGGGGAACTGTGCCGCAACTACGAGGAGGCCATTTTGGCCACATCCCTGGTGTTGCCTTTTGATAACAAGGCGGCGCGAAACTATGCCTTTCTGCGCTGCGACCGCTCCCTGCGTGCTCCCGATGCAATTCAGCTTGCCTGCGCTTCGGCCGCAGGGGTGGATCTGTTTGTCACCAATGACGCTAGGCTGCAGGGCAAGCAGGTTGAGGGTATACAGTTCATCGTCTCCCTGGACCGCATCCCGATGTGAGTGCCATCTTGCGACTGAGCTTGGGCCGCCCTAGCCGCAGTCCGAAGGGACTCCCCCGAGCCCCGTCGAAGAGGCGAAACGAGTTTCAGCTCAGATGTCCAGGCGGGAGAAGCGTGATGGGAAGTTCGGAGGCCCGCCGGGACACCGGCGTACCCGCCATTGTCCGCATGCACTTCTCTCAGCCCGAAGGGCGAAACCAGCTTTTAGCCCTGGGCGTCAGCCCTGGGAACAGGCATGACAAGAATTCAGAGCCCCTTCAGGGGCGGCACTAAACGGCCTACATAGGCGGGACCACATTCGATGCCGTGTTTGTGGAGGAATGCGCGGAACTCGGCGGCGAAGTCCCTGCTCGCGTGGTGCTCGGGTTGATGCTCGACGTAATTGATCACTGCGTCGAGATTCGATGCGCTGACGCTGAAGGCTGCGTAACCCTCTTGCCAGGCGAACAAGTGTCCGGTTTCATTCATCCATTTCGACGAGTTCGCCTTAATCACCCCAACAGCATGTGCCAAAGAAAGTTTGGGCGGCAACGCCATCACCAGGTGCACATGGTCTTCGGTACCACCAATGGCGAGCAGTTGGATGCCGTAGTTGCGCGCAATACCGTGGATGTACGCCCAGAGGTTGGGCTGGATCGGCGCGAGAAGTTTCCGGTGCCGTTCTCTCGTGGAGAAGATTACGTGCACGTAATTGCGGGCATATGCGTGCGACATGGTGTCGCCCCTGAAGGGGCTCTGAAACCTTGTTGCGCGTTGTCCCAGGGCTTACGCCCTGGGCTAAGAGCTGTTTCGCCCTTCGGGCTGATTGCTCGTTTGATTTGACTCTATTCCCCTGAGCGAAAAGTCTCCTTCAACAGAGTCTCTTTTCACCTGATCAGATCATAAGCTGCTTCTTTGCGGCTCCAGCAGCAAGTCGGTGATCTAATCGCCGACTAAGTCCCAAATTGGACCAATCGCGCGTCGGCAGCCGTTCTCGAATGCCTGAATGACTGAATAGGACTCGGTTTGCTACCATCTCCCTTCCGATGAAATCCACTGCCCGAGCCAAATCTACCGGCGAAAATGTGGTGCGCATCGAGGCTGAGGCGCTTCTCGCCCTGGCCGACCGGCTGGCCGGACCCATGGCCCAGGCCTTCCTTCGCGCGGTGGAACTGCTCTATGGCTGCGCCGGTCGCGTGGTGGTCACCGGACTCGGCAAGAGCGGCCTGGTAGCCCGCAAGGTGGCCGCCACCCTCAACTCCACCGGCACGCCCGCGCTCTTTCTGCATCCCGCGGAGGCCCTGCACGGCGACCTGGGCATGCTGGTGCGCGGCGATGTGGTGATTGCACTTTCTGCCAGCGGCGAGACGGAAGAAATTCTGCAGCTGCTGGCGACGATGAAGCGCCTGCAAATTCCTCTGGTCAGCGTGACCTGCGACCGGCTTTATGGCAATTCGCGTGCGGTGGCGATCCCACCCCAGAACACGCAAAAGCAGCGCGTTCTGGGAACCCCGGCGCCCGTGCCGCAAGGGAAGATTTCCACCCTCGCTTCCGCCGCCGATGTGGCTCTGGATTGCTCGGTGGATAAAGAAGCCTGCTCACTGGGCCTGGCGCCCACGGCTTCCACCACTACCATGCTGGCCCTCGGCGATGCCCTGGCCATGGCTCTGGCCGAGCGCCGCGGTTTCAAAGAAGAGGATTTCGCCGGCCTTCATCCCGGCGGCAAGCTGGGCAAGCGCCTGGCCCGGGTGGAGAACCTGATGCACACTGGCGACGCCGTGCCCCGCGTGGCGCCCGCCACGAAAATGCCCGACGTGATCTACGAGATGTCACGCAAGAAGCTGGGCGTGACCACCGTGGTAGACGGCCAGCGCCTGCTGGGAGTGATCAGCGACGGCGACCTGCGCCGCCTGCTGGAGGGCCGCGGCAAGGATGTGCTCGACCTCACCGCCGCCGACTGCATGACCCGCAACCCGAAAGTCATTGCCCCCGAGCAGTTCGCTGCCGCCGCCCTGGCTATCATGGAAGAGAAGAAGATCACCTCATTGCCGGTGGTAGACGCCGGTGGTCACTTGCAGGGCATCATTCACCTGCACGATTTGTGGGAAACGCAAATGGTTTAAAACCGGTAGTTGGTAGCTGGTAGTTAGGGCAATAATATACTTGACAAATCAACGTAAGTAGGCTACATTTGTAGCCATGAAAGACAAAGCCAATCAGCCCAAGACCTTGCAGGAAGCCATCCGGTATTTCGCTGATCCTGATAATGCGCTCGCCTACATGGTGCGCCTGCGCTGGCCCGATGGGGTTGTGACCTGCCCCAAGTGCGGACGCAATGACGTTGTGTTCCTGAAGAATCAGCGCAAGTGGCAGTGCAAGAGCACCCATGACCATCGCCAGTTCTCTGCAAAAGTTGGAACCATTTTTGAGGATTCGCCGATTCCGCTGGACAAGTGGCTCACTGCCGTATGGATGCTGTCGAATTGCCGCAACGGTGTCAGCAGCTATGAAATTGGCCGCACCATCGGCGTGACTCAAAAATCGGCGTGGTTCATGTTGCATCGCAGTCGTCTGGCCATGCAGGGCAAATCCACTGTGAAGCTCGGCGGTAATGGCGGCGGTGAAGTGGAAGCCGACGAAACTTTCATCGGCGGCAAAGCTCGCAATATGCACAAGAGCGTTAGAGCGCGTCGTATCCGAGGTCAGGGATTCAACGTGGAAGATAAAACCACTGTCATGGGCATACTGGAACGTGGCGGTAGGATTCGCGCCCACACGTCGTACCAGATCGCCGCAAGGAAACTTTGCAACCCATCGTTCGTGAACATGTCGCCGCAGGTTCCGCGCTGTTCACTGATGAACTGGTTGGTTATCAAGGACTCTCTGGCGAGTACGAGCACAAGATTGTTGACCATGCAACTCGCTACGTGGATGGCAGAGTTCATACCAATGGCATGGAGAACTTCTGGAGTCTGTTGAAGCGTGGACTCGGCGGAACCTACGTAGCTGTTGAACCGTTCCATTTGTTTCGTTATCTGGACGAGCAAGTGTTTCGCTACAACAATCGCAAGTACGACAACAACAAACCGATTCCCGATGCGGAGCGTTTCAATATGGCCATGAGCAACATTCTCGGCAAGCGGATTACCTATGCCCACCTGACCGGGAAGGACGGGGAAACGGCCCCGTTCTAAGCCTTATCACCGCCTAAAGCGCGGCCCGAAGCGGAAGTCCTCTTAGGCTTCCGCCTTTTTGCTGCCTTTTCCGCGTCTAGCTTGGCTTTCATTTCCGCGTGGGATACCGTCATCAGTTGCCGCATGGTCCGATTGAAATTGTCATACTCCTTGCTGGCCATAAGCTCTCCCGATTTGCCTTTCCTCACCATTCGCTTGATAGTTTTATAAGCGCTCGCACCGTCTTGGACGGATTCGATTCCGGGCAGTTCAGACATTTGGCGTGCGATGTCAGCTATCTTCTCTCCATCCATGTGCACTTCAGCACGGGTTAGTTCCTCCACTCTTTCGGTAGCTGCTAACTCGGGGTCAAGCTTCCGTCGTTCCTTGCTGCGACGCATATGCCAAGCCACGAGGTCAGCCGCCTGCAAAGGCAAAATATCTTCGTCGTTTCGGAATACCGGAGTGCTGCCCATCAGTGCGGCTACTGGAGGCTTTGCCATGGCCTTAATTATGTCGTACCAGAAAAGGGCGATCTTGCCGACTTCGTTCTGCTCATCAAATACATAATCCGTGGGAATGTTAATTCCTTGCTCGTGGTGAAATTCAGCCACCTTCGTGACAATTCCGAGAAAACATGGAATATACGCCGGACGCACATCAACCGGGGCTATTTTCCCGACCTTCTCGTCCCAGTCGCGTGAACTAAACCAGCACATCACAATGTGTGGGTTGTGGCGCAAGATTACTTCGGTCAATGCAATAAGCTTCATGTCGCGCTGGAGCGGCTTCCAGCCTTTAAACTGTCCCTCGCATGGTCGTGCCTCACGCATATGCAGATATTTGATTGCTGGCTCTGTGGCCAATTCCTTATCCCAATCATCACTGAAGGCATCCCACTTTTCCTTGCGATGCACTAGCGCACAGAGAGAGATAATCCTATCTGTGAGAAAACTCATTGAGTCATCAGCGAACGACTGAAGGTGTTCAATGGGCTGCATCATTACAAACACCTTCCGTGACCGATTTTTGCTTGAATAGCCGCATACCAAGGCATCGAGGGCAGCATGGCTGCTATTCTTGCCATTGTGCCGAATCCCGCTTGATTCGGCAAGTATATTATTGCCGTAGTTAGTAGCTAGTGGCTCCCCGACGCATCACCAACTACCAGCTACTAACTACCAACGACTGGTTCTAGAAATGCTCCTCCACCACCGCCACCGGCACCCTGCCGTCCTGCTTCGCGATGAGTTTGTCCCAGGGGCTGCTGCGCCAGTTATCTTTAGCTTTGGTTCCGCTGCCCCACTCCGGAAGCCTGAGCAGTAACCTGTCAGCCAGGGCCTGCACATAGGGTTCGTACATGCTGCGCAGTGCCAGGAGTTTGCGGTCGGCCTCTTCTCCGGCCCGCAACTGCAGGCCATTCGCGGCCAGCGCCTGGCGCAAGCTAACCAGTTCCTGTGCGGACAGGCGGTCGGTAGCGTGGGCGTCATAGCGGGCCCCCACCACCTGCGCCAGGTCCACGACGGCATGCCGCGCCATGGCGAACGTCAGCCGCGCCTGGTTGCTGGCGATACCATCAATGCCGACGATGGTTAGCGCGCTCACGTCCAGAATCGTGGTGAGCGATCCCAGCCACGACTGGTTGATGTGCTGAGAACGGAACAGGCCCAGCACGGGATAGGAAATGTGACTTTCCAGCACCTCCGCCGCCCAGTGCTCCCATTCGTGCAGAAAGCGGTCCAGCAGCGGCTGGTTGTGCGCCCCGGCCATGCGTGAGAGAAATTCCTGCGCGCTCGGCGGCGACCCGGCGCGCGCATCCAGCAGCGAGATTTCGACTTCCCGGCGGGAAAACGAGCTGTAGATCACCGGCAGGTAGCCGATGACCATGGCCAAAAAACCGAAACCGACGCCCGATTCCAGCACCGCCAGTGCCCGCGCCGCGCCCGAGAGCGGCACCACATCGCCGTAGCCCAGAGTGAAAAAAGTCGTGCCGCTGAAATAGAGCAGCCCTCCGAAATCCATGCTGCCCGGTGCTGCCTGCAGGCGGGTGCCCGCGCCGTATTGCAGCAGGGCAAAACCCACGATCAGTGCGAACGCCCACAAGCCCAGGAGGACAATCAACGACAACGGCCCAAAATAGCTCAAGTAGGATTCACGCCGCCTCGGCGCGGGGACGAACCGGGCCATCGCCGCCCAGGGTCGCCAGGTAAAGCGGTAGAAAAGTGCGGTGAAGCGGAACGAGCGCGTCACCCGCCGGGGCAGGACGATAGTTTCAAAGGCATCCAGCAGGATGACAAAAACCAGGATGCTGCCCGCTACAAGAGCCAGGATCTTCATGGCAATCGGTTAATTGTAGATGGGCGGGCCACACATGGGTAGGGAGGCCCGAAAGGGAAGGCAACCTGGCGCGCTTATGAATGTTCCTCCGCCATCTCCAGCGCTCGCTGGATGGCTTCCCGCTGGCCTTCGGTCACGGTGAGGAACTCGAATCCATGGCGGAATCCGCTGCGGTAGCGTACTACGGCCCGCAATTTGGTCGTGATGACGGTTGCGGGCAACGTAAATTCCAGGGACGCAACTTCCCCCGGTTGCAGCTCGCCCGTCAACGTGGCGCTCATCCCGTCTTGCCCAACTTCGTTCGAGCGTCCCCAGAGGGAGTCCACCACTCCGTCGCGGAACACCTGCACCGCAACCCTCATGTTCATGTTGTAGCGGGGATAGCGCCGTGCTTCTCTGCCGGCAGGGGCGTTCGGACCGGGAGCTCCATCCGTCCTGTTCACTGCTCGCCTTTCCCTGCTGCCGGGTTAGGGGTATTCAGTTGCCGTGTAACGCGTATCCAGGTTCCAGGGGCAGCTTGCCCCCTACTCGCAGCACGTCAATTCCTCCGGTGATGGAATACACATCCACCAACCCAACCCCTCCCGGCATGGCCTCCACTTTCTTCACTACCGAATCGTCGGAGTCCACCACCACGATGGCGGGGTGGTCAGTGCGGCCGTGATTGGCGGCGGCAACCAGCTGGTTCACTTCTTCTGCCGTCATTCCGTACACCTTTTGCAACACGACGCGCATTTCTGGCGAAGCAGGCGAGCGTGTGATCAGGGTCACCGGCCGGCCGTTCGGCCAATGGCCCACTTGTCCTTTGCAAATCTTCACCAGGTCCGGAAAGCTCAGGCCCTTGAGACTGTTTCCTTTGTTGGAAATGAGCGCCATATCCTTGGCCAGCGCCAACTGCGCGCACACCAAGGCCAGGGCCAAGACCCATAGCACGAAACGAAGGCGCATCATCTCTCCGGAGAAATTAGCCGGATTATAGCCCTATCTGTTGCTGCGCCTAAGATTCCGAAGGTCATGTCCGCCGAGGGAACAAAGAGAGTACCCACTTGGGCTTGAAAATGCCGCAATAGTGGGCGGCAAGCGTTTGACCGGCTGGTAACAGGATTGGAACTGGATATCGTATACCCCCGCAACTCAAGATGTTAAAGCCCGCATTTCTGCGGGCTTGCCATTGAGTTGGGGCTTGGATACGCGTCCCTGGGTACGAATTACTCACCTACTGACCCACCGCCGCTTGCCCGGTTGCGGGTGAGATTCTTCTACTTCTTCCCCCCGTGTCCCTCGGTCTCCGCGGTTAATCCATAAAGCTTCGCGGCATTGTCGAACAGCACCATGTGCGCTAACTGCACAGCCCGGGCGCGGCTTATTTCTCCGTCCTGCATCATGCCGGTGAGCGCCAACGCCAGGGCCTGGCGGCCAGTGGTGGCGATCATGTACCCGATGGAATCCCAGTCGTATTCCGGCGAATTGCCGGGATAGAGGTCGGTGCCGAATATGACCTTTTCCGGATACCACTCCAGCCAGTCGCGAATCACGTAGCTCAGCGCCCGCGGTGAAAGCATCCAGTCCTGCTCTGAGAAATCCGTATACACGTTGGGTTTACCGAGCAGGAACGCAGTCTGCCTGGAATACGGCCCCGAGCCGCCATGCAGCAGCACGAACCTGGTTTGGCGCAGCGTGGGATCGTCGAGCACGGAATCCAACAGTGCGGGGTTCGACCCAGCTATGTCGAAATAACCCCCGCACCCCGCTCCGGTATGGATGTGCACCGCCAACCCCAGCCGTCCTGCCGTACGTGCGATTTCGCGGAACAGAACGTCCTGTAGCGCAAGATAGTCGCTTTTCGGCGGCGTGCCGCTGGCCGCGTAATGCGCATACACCTGTGCCGCCTGCGCCCGGTTGGGCGCGCCGAAGTTGAGCGTCCGTAGGTACGCCACTTCAAACTTGATCGCCTCCGCGCCGCCCTTTTTCTGGCGCTCCAACGTGGGCGCCACCACCTGTGTGAGGTATTCGTCCAGAGTCGCCGGAAGCGCGCTTAGCCCGGAGTCCTTCACATAACTCTGCAGCAGCATGTCTTCCCGGCTGAAGAAAAACTTTCGGTCGGGATTTTCATTGGCCAGCCCCTGGTTGTTAAGCGGAACCAACAGCGCGTCGTCATAGGGCACCCACAGGAAGCGCGGCGGCGCCAGCCCCGGACCCATGGCGATGCGGTTGGCCAGCATATAGCGGATGTTCAGCTTGTCCAGCACCCAGGAGGGGAAGTTGTTGCCTTGCTCCCGCTGAACTCGCTCGCGCGCCGCGCGCAGCTCCCGCATGTGGTCCGGTGACTTATCGCTGTATTTGTACCCGTACAGCTCCTTCCAAGCCTGCAGAAACAAGGGATTATCCGGCCGCACCCTTGTGGGGTCTGCCGTCGGCTCCAGCGGCGCGCAGGGCAGGGCATCATAGTCGTCATCCTTCTCTCCCGTCGCCACCACCTTGGGTATGTGCGTATGGTCATCAATCGCGGGGATGCGGTTGATCTCCCGCATCAGCTGTGGGTCGGGCGCCGTCTGCGCCCAAGCACCGATCGCCACTGCCATACCAGTTGCCATCAGCGCGATTGCCGTCTTCCTCATTGCTCACCTCGTCCAGCCAGTTTTTGCCTTATATCGAAAAATGAAACTCAGAAACCTCCACTGCTCTTTTCCTTTACAATGCCCTCAACCCGTTCCCCAAGGCTCACGCGGCCTATGCTGCGGTTCCCATTTCGCTGCTCAGCCCTTTTCGCTTGCCTGGCCCTGTTCTGGGCTGGCGCTTTTGCTCAGGCTCCGCCGGGGCTCAAGGTTATAGTGCACGACGAAAACGGCGTCGCCCAGCGCTCGGTCCGGATCGCCCTGCAATTGGCCGGCAACGCCGCCGTTTTCAAACAGGAAACCGACTTCGCCGGCCGATGCCAGTTCCCCGGCCTGCCCCCCGGAGCCTACCAGTTGCGCGCCGAAAAGGAAGGGTTCTACGCCGTCACCCAGGCCGTGCAAGTGGGCGCCGCCACCAGCGCCATCGAAATCGAACTCCATCACCTGCAGGAGGTCAAGGAGGAGATCAATGTGGTCGAGTCGGCGCCGGCCATTGACCCGGAGAAGATCGCCGACACCCGTACTCTTTCCGGCCTCGACGTCATCAACATTCCCTATCCCGTTACCCGCGATTACCGCAACATCCTGCCCTACATCCCCGGCGTGGTACAGGACAATTCGGGACAGCCGCACGTCGTAGGCGGCCATACTTACGAGACGCTCGACACCATGGACGGCTTCGACATTACCGATCCGGTGAACGGCACGCTGCAAACGCGCGTCTCCACCGACGCTATTCGATCCATTGACGTGCAGAGCAGCCGCTACTCCGCCGAGTTCGGGCGCTCCTCCGCCGGCGTACTCAACCTCACCACCGGCATCGGCGACGACCACCTGCGGTATTCCGGCACCAACTTTCTGCCCTCATTCAAATTTATTCGCGGTATTAATCTGGACAAGTGGACCCCCCGTTTCACTGTTTCCGGCCCGCTCAAGAAGGGCAAAATCTGGTTCTACGAGGCCGAGGATTTCGAATACGACTACAACCTGATTCGCGATTTGCCCGCCAATGCCGACCAGGCGCCGCTCTGGCGCTTCAGCAACCTCGTCAAGCTGCAGACCAACATTACCCGCTCCAACATCCTGACCGGCAGCCTCCTGTTCAATCGCTTCAAATACAGCCATGCCGGCCTCTCGCTGTTCAATCCGCTCAACTCCACCACCAATCAGGATGCGACCGGCTACCTCGCCACCTTCAAGGACCAGCATTACTTTGCGAATGGCACTCTGCTCGAGAACGGCCTGGCTTTATTCGAGCAGGAGCTCGACGTTCTGCCCCTGGGCAATCAGCCGTTCATCGTTTCTCCCGGCCTGGTCAGCGGGAATTTCTACCGCACTACCTTCGGCCGTTCCCGGCGTTTGCAGTGGATCACCAACGTATATCTGCGCCCCCGCACCTGGCACGGGCGGCACGAGCTTAAATTCGGCATGGATGCCGATCGCGTGGTGTACCACGAATTCGACGACCGCACTCCCATCCGCACCTTCGCCGAAATTGGAACACTGCTGCGCCAGACCCTGTTCCCCGGCGAAACCGTCGCCCTGCGCAAAAACAACCTACAGGGCAGCGCCTACGCGCAGGACCGCTGGTCGCCTTCCAACCGCCTGCTCATCGAAGCGGGTTTGCGCTTTGATGCCGATGAAATCGTCCGCCGCATTCTGGCCTCACCCCGCATCGCCGGCACCTACATGCTGACCAGCGACGGCGAAACCAAGCTCTCCGGCGGTTTTGGCATCTTCTATGACGCCACCAACCTCAGCCTGGTCAGTTTGCCGCTTTCAGGCACTCGCCTCGATTACTACTACGGGGCGAACGGAGCCCTGCTGCGCCCGCCGGTGCTTACCCAGTTTTTTCTGAATCAGAACACCCTGCGCGAGCCGCGTTTCGTTAACTGGAGCATTAGCCTGGAGCGGCGCTTGCCCGGCGAAATCTATGCCACAGTCGAATACCTGCAGCGCCGCGGCACCGATGGCTTTGTATTTCTCCCCCAGCCTCCCCTGGCAGGCCTCAACGGCGGCTCCTTCCTCATGAGCAACGTTCGCCAGGACCACTCCAGCTCCCTGCAGTTCATCGTGCGCCACACCTTCCGTAAAACTTATCCGCTTATGGCGTCCTATACCCATTCACGCAGCGTCACCAATGCTGTTCTCACCTACGGCATTGACAATCTCAACAGCGGGCTGGAGGGCCCCGGCCCCTATCCTTGGGACGCGCCCAACCGCTTCCTGGCCTGGGGCATGGCCCCTTTGCCCAGCCTGCCACTTATCCATAAGCTCGATCTCGCCTACTCCCTCGACTGGCGCACCGGCTATCCTTTTTCCATCGTCAATCAGGAACAACAGTTTCTGCAGCCGCTGAACAACGTGCGTTACCCGCGCTTCTTCTCCTTCAGTCCTTACATCGAAAAGCGCCTCACCTTGCGCAATTACAATTTCGCCCTGCGCGGCGGCTTCGACAATGTCACCAGCAGCCGCAATCCCGGCGCGGTCAACAACAACATCAGCTCACCCAATTTCCTCACCTTCAGCAACTTCGATCGCCGCACCTTCGTGGCCCGCATCCGCTTCCTGGGCAAGAAGAAATAACGACTTCGACGCAGAGGTCGCAGAGAGGCTCGTTTCCTCTGGGGGAACTAGGTAGTGCGTACTAGCTACTCGCACTTTTGTTAGAATCAAGAATTGTCTTCGATCATCTGAACTCACTGGAGGAAGATATGGCTCACGAACTGCCCCCTTTGCCGTATGACTACTCAGCCCTGGAGCCGCATATTGACTCGCAGACCATGCACCTGCACCACGACGGCCATCATGCGGCCTATGTCAAGAACCTGAACGCAGCCCTGGAAAAACATCCTGACCTGCAGAAGAAGCCCGCCGACGAGCTGTTGCGGAACATAAACAGCATTCCCGAGGATATCCGCACCGCCGTACGCAACAATGGCGGCGGCCATGTGAACCACAGCATGTTCTGGCGCATCATGAAGCCCAAGGGCGGCGGCGAACCCAGCGGCAAGCTCGCCGAAGCCATCAAGAAAACCTTCGGCAGCTTCGGCGATTTCCAGAAGCAGTTTAACGATGCCGGCACCAAGCTGTTCGGCAGCGGCTGGGTGTGGCTGGCGCGCGCCCAGGGCGGCAAGCTGCAAATTGTCACTACTCCCAACCAGAACAATCCGCTTTCTGACGGAAACTTTCCCATCATGGGTAACGACGTCTGGGAGCATGCCTACTACCTGAAGTACAACAATCGCCGCGCAGAGTACCTGACGGCCTGGTGGAACGTGCTTAACTGGGCGGAAATCAATCAGCGCTTCGAGCACAGTGAAGCCGGCGTGCACGAACCGGCACTGGCCCACCGCTAAACCTTCTTTGTATGTCATCCCGAGCGAGCCGGCGCCGAGCTTTGCGAGGCGCCGGCGAGTCGAGGGACCTTGTGTTTCTGTGTTTGACCTTTACCCCTCCTCGCCTTTTGGCCTTTGGCTCTTAGCTCTTGGCTAAAGGCTAAGAGCTAAGGCTAAGAGCCACACCATGAACGCCATCACCATCATTCCTCGGACACCCCACAGCACCCAGCTGCGCGATGTCCCTAAACCCACGCTTGAATCGGTCGCCAACGGCCGCGGCGTGCTGGTCAAAATCATCCGCGTGGGTGTGGATGGCACCGACCATGAGCTGCAGGAAGGCCTTTACGGCGCGCCGCCTCCCAACTTCGACTACCTTATCGAAGGCCATGAAAGCTTTGGCCAAGTGGAGGCCGTCGGCGCCAATGTCCACGAACTCGAGCCCGGCGACTATGTGGTGGCCACCGTGCGCCGCCCCGGCTCCAGCATCTACGACCGCGTTGGCGAATACGACTTCACCACCGACGACACCTACTACGAGCGCGGCATCAACCTGCTGCACGGCTTCCTCACCGAATACTACGTGGACCAGCCCGAATACATCGTGCGTATCCCTCCCGGCCTGAAGGATGTAGCCGTGCTGCTGGAGCCGACTTCCATCGTAGAAAAGGGTGTCGCCCAGGCTTTTGAAATCCAGCGCCGTCTGAAGGTGTGGCAACCGCGCCGCGCCCTGGTAATGGGCTCCGGCTCCATCGGCCTGCTGGCCACCTTCGCCCTCATCGTGCGCGGTATTGAGGTCACCGTGCTGGGCAAGGACCACAAGCCCTACCTCAACTCTGACCTCATCGGGCAAATCGGCGCCTTCTACGAATCCACTGACAAGCTTTCCATCGCCGACGCCGCCCGCCAGCGCGGCCCCTTCGACATCATTCTGGAATGCACCGGTTACTCCCCCATTGTTTTTGAGTGCATGCAGGCACTGGGCAAGAATGGCGTGCTGGTGCTGGCCAGCGTAACCGGCGGCAACCGCACCATCAGCGTGCCCTCCGACCAGATCAATCTTGGATTTGTGCTGGGCAACAAGGTGATGGTGGGCACGGTCAACGCCAACCGCACCTTCTTCGAGATGGGCGTGGAAGATATGGCGCTGGCTTCGGTTGAATTTCCCGGCTGGCTCTCGCGTCTGATCACCAGTCGCGTCCACGGCCTGCAGAATTACAAAGATCTGTTTGCCGAAATGTCCGCTCCTGGCCAGATCAAGGTAGTCTGCGAAATCGCTTCCTAGGCAGGCGACCATCCTCACCCGCACCGGTTACGAATGTGAAGCAGCCCGAGCCGAAGAACATCCGTGTTCTAATGTGAATTCCCATGGCCCTCGGCGCCATCGAACAACTTGCCTCACATCCGCGCATTCACGTCCGCCGCCCCGGACCTCCCGACGGCCGCGGCCGCTGCGTAGTCTACTGGATGCAGCGAGCGCAGCGCGGCTCCGACAATCCCGCCCTCAATACGGCAGTTCTCGCCGCCAACGCCCTCGGCAAGCCCGTGGTGGTCTTCTTCGCTCCCGTGCCGTTCTATCCCCATGCCAACCTGCGCCACTTTCAATTCCTGCAGGAGGGTATCGCCGACATCGCCCGCGATCTGCAACGCCGTGGCATCGGATTCGTTCTGCGCCTCTGGCCCGGCCATCACCTGCTCAAGTTTTGCGACCAAGTCCGCCCCGCCTTGCTGGTCGGCGATGAAAATCCCCTTCGCGAGCCAGAACAATGGCGGGAGAAGGTCGCGCGCGAACTGCGAATCCCGTTCTGGACCGTGGACGCCGACGTCATCGTTCCCAGCCGCCTGCTGGGCAAAGAGCACTATGCCGCCCGCACCATTCGCCCGCGCCTGCTTGCGGCTTTGCCTGAATTTCTCAAGCCGCCGCAGAACCCTCGCGCCCAGGTGGCCTGGAAACCCTCGCGAGAATCGCAATCGGCGAATGTGAGTGATGACAATCACTGCCGGCTGGAAAATTGACCGCACCGTGGGGGCCGTCTCCTCCTGGCGCGGCGGCTCACAAGCTGGCGAACGTGCGCTCCGCCATTTCATTGACCATCATCTGGCCCGCTATCCCGATCTCCGCAACCATCCTGAAGTAGACGGCACCAGCCGTCTCTCGCCCTATCTCCACTTTGGACACCTGGGCCCGCACACCGTGGCCTTGGCCATTCAGCGGGCGAAGGCGCCCCCGGCGGCGAAAGCCGCGTTTCTGGAACAGCTAATCGTCCGCCGCGAGCTGGCTGTCAACTTTGTGCGCTTCAATCCCGCCTACGATTCCATGGAATGCCTGGAAACCTGGGCTGATCGCACTCTCGCGGAACACGCCTCTGACCGCCGTCCCATCATTTACACGGAGCAGCAACTGGAAAACGCCGCCACTCACGACGCCTTGTGGAACGCCGCTCAGATGCAGATGGTCACCACCGGGTGGATGCACAACTACCTGCGCATGTACTGGGCCAAAAAAATTCTGGAGTGGAGCCCGTCGCCGCAGGTCGCCTACCAGCGCGCCGTTACCCTGAACGACCGCTACGAACTCGATGGCCGCGATCCCAACGGTTACGCCGGCATCGCCTGGGCGCTGGTGGGCAAGCACGACCGCCCCTGGTTCAACCGCCCCATTTTCGGCAGCATCCGCTATATGTCCCAGGCCGGCATCTCGCGCAAATTCGACGCTACAAAATACATCGCGCGGTTTTCTCCTCCTGCATCCAGCCCCTGATCCCCTCTGCGAGTTCTCGGGTATTTCTCTTATTCCTGTCGTAACGTGAGCTTTAGCAGATTCAGTGTTGCCGATCCACGCTTGCTCCCCTAAGATTTGGAAGTGATTTCCCCAAATCCCTGGGCCGAACCCCGCAAAGGACCGTTGTTTTCTGCAGTGGTGCTTCTCGCGCTGTTGCTGGGCGCTTCTGTGCCGTCTCCTGCGGTAGTGACTTCGCAGGCGCAGTGTCCTGGTGCGGTTGCCATCACCTCTTTCAAGCTGCAGGTGGACCCGGTGGGCAGCGGCAAGCCGCTTCCCGTCAGCGCCATCAACCTCATCCAACCCGGCGAAAAGCTGCACTACGAGCCCGTCCGCCTGCCGGCGAAATATAAGGACAAAGCGAAAGTCGCGGTGGTGCTGGCGCCCACGTCGGCCTACGGTTCTGATCAGATCGAGGTGCTGGCGCCCAAGCCGGCCAGCGCTGCCGCCGATTGGCCGGTGCCCATTCGCGCCTCGGTGGTTGGATTGGTCTTCGGCGAGCGCGGCATTGACGCCAAGCGCGTGAACTCGCTGGTCAAGGAGAATCCGGAAATCATCTCCCAGCTCGCCGACTACGCCCAGCGCACTACCACCGTAGAAGCGCTGGTAAAGACTTTGTCGGATTACGAGCAATCGCCTCCTGGCAGCACCGACCTGCAATCCGCGCTGCACGGCTTCTCTTCGCAATATGGAGTCGCCGTGCCTCGCCTCGAATCGGGCGCGCCTCCTGACCAGGCTGCCGGCCAGCTTCTGCAGGCGGCCGTGCCCGCTTTCAAAAGTGAATCCGGCGCGCCTCCCAGCCTGGCCCAGGGCTCCACTGGGCTGGCGGCCTCGGTCGCTTCCATGTTCTTTGGCTCGCCGGTCATGCTGGCTGCCGGCGGTACCGCTCTCTTCCAGAACCTTCACAGCAGCTTGTTTCCCGGCATGGAGTTCCGCCCTGCCTTCGCGCAAGCTCTGCCTGCCGAAGCTTTCGCCCTCTGCGCCGCCAACCGCAAGCCTTCGCGCCTGCACGTCGGCTATTTGTGGATGGTGCGCGTGCCCGACGCCGCGCCTCCTTCGGTCACTCTGTCCCAGCCCGCGATTGTGCCGCAGGGCTGGACACCCATCGTCAAAGCCTCCACTCCCAGCGTCTCTCAGTTGCGCCTGGTGGCGCGCGCGCGTGACTGGCGCCTGGTTGGCGATGGCCACGTCATACCCATTCCGGTGAAAGTTATGGCCAATCCGGAGCAGGCTTCCCTTCAGCTCGATCTGGCGCATACCAAAATTGCTCCCGGCAAATATCAGTTGGCGGCCAATTGGGATTGGACTACCTTGCCGATCGCCGGCGCCGTGGAAGTCCGCCCCTTTGCCGATTTCAACGCCGTCAAGCTCACGCCGCAGTCACAGGACCGGCTGGTTACTGGGGCTGGCACGGCGCCTCTGCAGCTAACCGGCGCGGATTTCGAATTCATCAAAGGTGTAACCCTGCAGAACGCAAATCGCGGAAAAGCCTCTGCCACGCCCGTGCATTTTTCGCTGCCGCCGGCGGATGAAAGCGGCCAGAAGCGCGCTCTCGACCTCGACGTCAACACTGCCTCCCTGCAGCCTGGCCCTTACCTGCTCGCTCTTACAGAAGTGAACGGCTCATCGCATGAGGTGCAGGTCACGGTTCATCCGCCCACCCCCAAGCTCAGCAACATTCCTCTGCGCGTGAACCTGGGCGAGGAACGGCAAACCGTTGTGCTTGAAGGCAATGACCTGGAGCGCATTGTGCGCATCACGAGCCCTAATGCCGAGTGGACCCTGGCGCCCGCCGGCGACCAGGAACATCTCGCCCACCGCAGCGCCACTATCAAGCTGTTGCCCAAGGCGCAGGCGGGCGACCACCTGGCCGCCACCGTGGTCGTTAATGGACTGAATGCGCCGCTGCAGCTCAGCGACACTCTGGCTGTGCTCGGCCCGCGACCCAAAATCGTAAGCGTCAGCCGCTCCTTTTCCAGCCCCGCGGGGGTGCAGTTACAAACCGGCGAAATCCCCTCCGGCATCACCGTCAGCTTCGCCGTGCGTGCCGACAATACTGATTCCCGTCCTGGCATGCAGTTGCAATGCAAAGACGATGGCAACACTCGCAAGAAACTTACTATCTATCCCGGCGACCGCCAGGACAGCGCCGAACTCGACTCCGCCGGTCAGGGCGTTCTGTTTCTCTCGCTCGATCCCGGCACCGTCGGACAGTCTGGCTGCGAGCTAACCGCCACCATCGTTGGCGAGCCCACAGGCAACTCCGGCGCTTACCCGCTCGGCCGCGTGGTCCGCCTGCCCCACATCGCGAAGTTCACCATCACCGGCGAAAAGCTGGGCGAGTCTCTCTACGCCGGAACTCTTACCGGCCAGGACCTGGAGCTGATTGATAAGACCGGCTGGAATTCCCAGCACGGCTACGAGGCCCAGGGCATACCCACCCCCGCTCCCGGCGCCGGCGGCGAGCAGACGCTGAAGATCGCCGTCCCCTGGCCGCCTCCTTCGCCTGAGGCTCCTCTCTACATCTGGCTCCGCGGCGAAAAAGAAAGCCGCGCCACTAACGCCCGTTACTAGACAGTTTTCACGCTTGTCATCCCGAGCGTAGTCGAGGGACCTTGCGTCTGTAGCGCGGGCGCCCTCGCCCGCGACGTAGCGCTGGCGTCTCGCTGGCCGTCGCGAGGACGTCTCGCCCTCGCCGGCCGGAAGCTTCCTCGTTCCGCGGGAGGCGTCATGCTGTAAACCTTCAGGGAAGGCCGACCCTAAGCCAAGCCGAAGAGGCTTCAACCCCGTGAACTCATTTCGGCTGTAACTTTGGAGGGTGCCACACATCTACAGCCGGGTGATTCGCCCCTGTACCGAACCCGATACCGGCCGCATTTGCGCCATCATCAACGATGGCGCCCAAGCTTACAAAGGAATCATCCCTGCCGATTGCTGGCACGAGCCCTACATGCCGATGGCGGAGCTTCAGCACGAGTTGCAGGCCGGAGTGAAATTCTGGTGCTACGAGGATGACGCCGGAGAACTGGTCGGAGTTATGGGAACCCAGCCGGTCCGCGACGTGACCCTCATCCGCCATGCTTACGTTCGCACCGCAAATCGCCAGCAAGGGATCGGCGCCAAGTTACTCGCACACTTGCGCGGCCTGACTGCGCGCCCCATTCTGATCGGCACCTGGGCCGATGCCACCTGGGCTGTCGCCTTCTACCAGAAGCATGGTTTCCGCTTGCTGACTCCGCTGGAAAAAAATCGCCTGCTCAAGCTCTACTGGACAATTTCTCAACGGCAGATCGAAACTTCGGTCGTCCTGGCCGACAGTCACTGGCCTGCCTCTTAGCTGGCAGTTTGCCTGCATCGCCGATGACAGAACCTGCAGAGCATCACTTCCTTTTGTCATCCCGAGCGCAGTCGAGGGACCTTGCGTTTGTGGCGCGGGCGCCTGCCTTCGTCGCAATTGACCTACCAAATTACAATGGAAACATGCTGCTGGACATCCGCAGCGCTGCAAAAGCAACTGGATGACCTAGGGGAGACGTTCTGAAGTGGAGTGCGCGGCGTTAGTGCGCCTATCCAGCCAACGCTGGTATTGGCTCTGGGCCGCCTGGCGGTTTTCGAACAGGAATTCCCGAAAATCGGAATTGTTGTATCTTAGCTCACGCGAGGCTTCCCGGAGTTCTCTCGCAATGAAGATCTTCTCTAGCGCTCCATCAATCAGCGAGCTAGTTCGCTCGATTATCTCGCCTATCGGTGCGGAGCGCATGGCCGGCTTTATTATACCCCGGGCTGCTCCGAACCAGACTACCCAATGCTAACTCACTGCAATTAAAGCGCTTCCATCAGCATACCCTCAGGCATCAGGGTTAATCATCCCCGCACTCTAACAGTTATGGCGCGTAGACTTTCACAGCCCATAGTTGAAATCCTTCTGCGCAACTGGACCGTCCTTGACACGGCCCGCACGCGGATCACGAAATCGAGGCAACTCTGCTCAATCGCACGCAGCCGGATTCAAGCGATCGTACGGAACGGCACGGGTATTGCACCCTCTTCCGAGCGTAACCTGAATCCCTCCAACGACCAGCACGACGTTTGGCAAGCGCGCTCCTCGGCCAAGGCGACTCGCGATGAATCGAAAAACGTCCGCCTGAAATCAACGCTGTTGCGCGGCCTGGCAGAGTGCACGATTAAGCACAGCCTGAAATTGGCAAGACAGAGGGACTCTCGGAACCAAAATCCTCCCATTGCCATGCCCTGGCAATAAAAAACCCAGCGCCATCGCGCTGGGTCATGCTCGCGAACCGTCTGGAAACAATTCAGTCGCCGCTGGCCGCCGATTGCACCAGAGCGGCAGGTTCAGTTGCCTGCGAGCGATGCCCAAAAGCAAACAAGATGCCGCTCACAGCCACCCAACTGGCTGCAATCCCAAATGCCATGGCTGCTAGGACTGTGAAGAATAACGTCGCTAGACTAAAAAACAAGCTCAAGGTTCGGCCCACCCGTTTTCTTGCCGCACCGTAGATAAAAGATGCTCAAACCGGCCGGTCGGATGCATCTGCCAGCGGCGCGGCAGCTTACTTCTTTTTCTCCGCGTTCCACACCGTGCGCGATATCGCGCGCCCGCAGAACGGGCAGAAATTCATCATGTACAGCTTGGGACGCTCGTCAGGGGAGGCGACGGCGTAGTCCGAATCCACTTCGTTCAAGATGCGCCCAGGCATTCGGTTGCGGGGAGCATTCACGATCGCGCCGTCATCCACCGCATCCTGCAACATTTCGCAACAATGCTCGGGCATCGGGGCAAACGGCGCGCCCTGAGGCGCATTGCCCACTCTACTCGCGTTGACCTTGCCCGCTGTTAACGATTAAGATACGTGAGTAAAATTGCGCTAACTCACTCTCCCTCTTACTAGAGGACCTGTCCAATTACCGTGGTACTAAAACACCCAGGGACCGATGGCGATTACTAAGATTACGGTGCGCGGGGCGCGCCAGCATAACCTTAAAAACATTGACGTTGAGATACCCCGCAACTCTCTCACCGTGATTACCGGACTCAGCGGCTCGGGCAAATCTTCCCTCGCTTTTGACACCATTTACGCCGAAGGCCAGCGAAGATACGTCGAAACCCTCTCCGCCTATGCCCGCCAGTTTCTCGACCAGATGGAGCGCCCCGACGTGGACGCCATTGACGGCCTGAGCCCCTCCATTTCCATCGAGCAGAAGACCACCAGCCGCAGCCCGCGCTCCACCGTGGGCACCATCACCGAGATTTACGACTACCTGCGCCTGCTCTACTCCTCCATCGGCGTGCCTCACTGCCCTCACTGCGGCCAGGCCATCAGCCGCCAGTCCGCCGACCAGATCGTGCAGCGCGTCATGCAGCTCACTCCCGAAGACCGGGTCATGGTCATGGCGCCCATCGTGCGCGGCCGCAAAGGCGAATTCAAAAAGGAGATGGAGAAGCTGGTGCAGCAGGGCTTCGCCCGCGCCCGCGTGGATGGCGAACTGGTCAACCTGGAAGACGACATCCGCCTCGACAAACGCAAGAACCACACCATCGAGGTAGTCATTGACCGCCTGCTGGTCAAGCCCGCCATCGAGCAGCGCCTTGAAAGCTCCATCAACACCGCCATGAAGCTGGCTGACGGCCTGGTGCAGGTGGCCGTGGTGGGCGGCGAAGAGCACCTCTACTCCGCCAAGCTCGCCTGCCCCGACTGCGGCATCAACGTGCCCATGCTCGAGCCCCGCTCTTTTTCTTTCAACAGCACCTACGGCGCTTGCCCCGAATGTCACGGCCTGGGCAGCAAGTACGATTTCGACCCCGCCAAAATTATCGTGGACTGGTCCAAGCCCCTGCTCGATGGCGGTCTCGGGCCTGGTTCCGGCTCCTCTTACCTGCAGCACATGCTGCAACTCGCAGCCGCCGCCCACGGTTTCGACCTGAACACGCCCTTCGAAAAGCTGCCCGACAAAGTTCAGACCCTCGTCCTCTACGGCGAACCCGCGAAGCGTAACGGCGGACCGCGCACCGGCTTCCAGGGCGTGCTCGCCTACCTCAACAGTTCCCTGGAAGAAGCCTCGTCCGACAGCTACCGCGAGTGGCTGCTCAACTACATGTCAGCCACTCCCTGCCCCGTCTGCCATGGCAAGCGCCTGCGCCCGGAAAGCCTGGGGGTGAAGGTCAACGGCATGTCCATCGCCGATTTCACCGCGCTGCCGGTTTCACGCGCGCTGAACGTCGCCGCCAACATCAAGCTGGCTGGACGCGAGCAACTCATTGCCGGGCGCATCGTGCACGAAGTTGTGGAGCGCCTGCAGTTCCTCAACGCGGTCGGCCTCGGCTACATTTCGCTGAACCGCTCGGCTGCCACCCTCTCCGGCGGCGAAGGCCAGCGCATCCGCCTGGCCACGCAAATCGGCTCGCGCCTGCGCGGCGTGCTCTACGTCCTCGACGAACCCTCCATCGGCCTGCACCACCGCGACAACGATCGCCTGCTGGCCGCGCTCGAATCCCTGCGCGACCTGGGCAACACGGTGCTGGTGGTCGAGCACGACGAGGAAACCATCCGCCGCGCTGACTACGTCATTGACCTCGGACCCGGCGCCGGGCGCCACGGCGGCCACCTCGTCGCCCACGGCACCCCCCGCGACATTATGCGCGCGCCCGCATCGCTAACCGGCCAGTACATCTCGGGCAAGAAGCACATTCCCATGCTGCCTGACCGCCGCCAGCCCAACGACAAGGCCATTTCCGTGCTCGGCGCGCGCGAAAATAATCTTAAGAATCTCGATGCCAGCTTCCCCCTGGGCTTGATGACCCTGGTCACCGGCGTTTCCGGTTCTGGAAAATCAACGCTGGTGAACGACATCCTCTACCGTGCCCTGGCCCGCCATCTCTACCACTCCCGCGAAAATCCCGGCGAGCACAAAGCCATCGTGGGCATGGAAAACATTGACAAGGTTATCCAGATTGACCAGTCGCCCATCGGCCGCACTCCGCGCTCCAATCCCGCGACCTATACAGGCGTCTTTACCCAAATTCGCGACCTCTACGCCATGCTGCCGGAATCGCGTGAGCGCGGCTACAAGGCCGGCCGCTTTTCCTTCAACGTGGCCGGTGGTCGCTGCGAGGCCTGCCAGGGCGAAGGCCAGCGCCGCATTGAAATGAATTTTCTGCCCGACGTCTACGTGCTCTGTGAAGTTTGCGGAGGCAAGCGCTACAACCACGAGACCCTGGCGGTGAAGTACAACGGCTATTCCATTGCCGACCTGTTGGAAATGCCCGTCTCCGATGCCCTGCCTATCCTGGAAAACATTCCCCAGGTGCGCCAGAAGCTGCAAACCCTGGTGGACGTCGGCCTCGGCTACATTCATCTTGGCCAGTCGGCGGTCACGCTTTCGGGCGGCGAAGCGCAGCGCATTAAACTGGCCCGCGAACTCAGCAAGCGCCAGACCGGCCGCACCCTGTACCTGCTCGACGAGCCCACTACCGGCCTGCACTTCGATGACGTCAAAAAGCTGCTCGACGTCCTCCACCGCCTCACCGACCTGGGCAACACCATCATCATCATCGAGCACAACCTCGACGTTATCCGCAACGCTGACTGGATTATTGACCTCGGCCCCGAAGGCGGCGAGCACGGCGGACGCATCGTGGCCCAAGGCACACCCGAGCAGGTGGCCCGCCAGAAGAAATCCTTCACCGGCCAGGCTCTGGCCGAATACTTCTCCCGCAATGGCAACAGCCGCTTACCGGCGGTCAGCGGGCAATAATTTTCGCCGCTTCTTAGGCCTGCGCCCTTTTCTGCCACTGTCATCCTGAGCGAGCACGAGCCGAGCTTGCAAGGCGAATGCGAATCGAAGGACCCCTGCATTGGTTCGCGTCACCGAGTAGGCTCTCAGGCGTTCCGGCCGACCACCCGCTTTTGCTTGGAAGCAAGTGCAGCCAAGGCCCTGCTTTTGACGATCGTCTCTTCTATGTCGGGAGCACTGTGGAAGCCCACGGCTTCAGCCGTGGGATCAATCATGAAATCTAAGTTGGGCTTCAGCCCCTGTGGAAC
>DATEGI010000278.1:0-2769 GCA_035280205.1 Terriglobales bacterium
CGGCGGCGCTGGTTCTGGCTCTTTTCGGCGCCTTTCTTGGCTACGACAACTGGCGTGTTACGGGGCACCCGCTGCTGATGCCTTACCAGATTAACCAGCGCACTTACAAAGTGGTTTCCTTATTTGCCTGGCAACGCCCAATACAGCCGCGGCCCGTTTACCGGCATGCGGCCATGCGCGACTTTTATGCCGGGTGGGAAGTTGCCGAGTACCGCAACACCATGACCCATGGGGTGTTCCACGCCACCTGGATCAAGTTCGAAAGATACGCGTGGTTTTACTTCGGCCCCCTTCTATTCATCCCTCTGCTCGCCTTGCCGTGGGTGATCAGAGACAAACGCATTCGCTTGCTGCTGATCGTGGTGGCCATAGGAGCGGTGGGACTCGACGTAGAAACCTGGAGCAATCCACATTACGCAGCCCCTATGGCGGCGGCGATATTCGCCATCGCCGTGCAGAGCATGCGGCATGTGTATTACTGGAAGTGGCAGGGAAAGCAGGCGGGAAGGGCCGTGGTGTTTGCGGTGGTGTTGGGCAGCTTTCTGATTGACGCCGGTTGGGTCAGCGCCATGGCCCTGGGTATCAACTCGTTCCAGTTCGACAAGGCAATAGATAAACTGGTGAAAATTGATTACGACTACGAGGGCAACCAGCAGCGTGCTGCCCTTTTACAGAAGATGGAACACATGCCCGGCGATCAGCTTCTGATTGTTCACTATAAGCCAACCCATTTTGTGCACATGGAGTGGGTTTACAACCGGGCCGATATTGACCATGCCAAGGTGGTTTGGGCGCGCGACATGGGCGAAAAATGCAACGAAGAGCTGATCAGTTATTTCCGGAATCGCCACGTCTGGCTGGTTGAGGCCGACGACATTCCTCCTCGGGTCGAGCCTTATTTCTCGGGGGCGGCTGCGGCAGGCTTCGACGGGCCCAATCCGCGCTCGGGCCGCGGCGAAGGCCAGCCTGTGACGGCAGGCGAGCGTTCACCTTCGGTGTGCCCCGAAGTTGTTTACTGAGTGCCGGCAGCGGCGGGAAGCGCCGCGGTTCCGCGCAAATCATAGAGGTAAGTAGCCGCGCCCGCGCTGGTAAACGACGCGAGTCGCCTGGCGCCCAGCGCATCAAGGTAGAATTCGATCTCCCGGGCCTCGTTCGCCCCGGCGCCGTGGGTGTGCGAGAAGACGACCCAGGTACGGCGTCCGCGCAAACGGTTCAAGTCAGATTCATAATCGTGGAGATCGTCTCCGGTGGCGGTGCCGAGAACCACGTTGCCGCGAGGAAATGAGGTATCCCGCTCCGTGTAGTACTCCCAGGCAGGCTCGGATTCGGAGAAGACGTAGACCAGGTCGCCGGGCTGCTCATGAGCGCGCAAGTATGCGCGAATCGGCTTGATTTCCTCCGGAAGCATGATTCCAGGGCGGGCAATTTGGGTGTGGGGCTTGGCGAAGTGGTGCAGCACATATATGCCCGGGTCGAGAAACAGCAACCCGAGCAGAACCACCCCCGCTGCAGGCAGATAATCCCGCGCTGCGGCGCGAATCACCGCCGCGCCCTCCGCCATCAGCAGCACGGCCGCGGGCACGAGAAACAGCGCCAGCCTGCCTCCAAAGGGATACTTGTGTGCTCCTGAAGCCAGCAGCGTTGGCACCACAGGACTGAGCAGGAGGAAGAGGCGTTGGCGGTTGTGGCCGTACATGGAGATGCAGCCCACAAGAAAGACGAATGCCGCTAAACCGGCAAACTGCAACGCGGCCGTGCCGCTGAAGAATCCGAAAAAGCTGTCCACGAACCATTTGAAGTCGGTGACGGATCGCGGGGGAAGGGGCATGAAATTTTCCTTCCAGTAATCCAGCAGCACGGCATCCTGGGCCAGCTTGCGCAAGGCGATCACATAGCATGCGCCAAGACTGGCCACCCACAGGAGAAAGGCCGGAGAAAGCCGGAGCAGCCTGGCCCAGTCTTTTTGCGCGATCAGCGCTAGGGAGAGGGTCGCGCCGATAGCGGCCAGCACGAAGGTGGCAGGATGCGATATCCATATGGCGATTGCGCCCGCTAAGCCAAATGTCACCACCTTCAGCGGTTTCCACCTGGCATCGCTGCCCTCGATAGCCAGGAAATAAAGCAAGATCGCAACCGCTACGTCACACGAGTATTGCTTGAGTTCCGAGGAGTAGTAAATCAGCGACGGGGAGATGGCGAAAAGGCCGAGCGCGATGGGTATGGCGACGCCGCTGATGGCTTTGCCGGCAAGCTTGTAGAACAGCAACATGGAGATGATGCCGGCCACGAGTGGCAGCAGGCGCAGGGCATATTCGCTCGAGCCCAGGTACAGAGAGGCCGATTTTTCCAGCAGCAGAAAGATGATGGGGGCGCCCTGGTGATTGTCGAGAGGCCGGAGCAGCCCTGCCCAGGGGCGATGCAGGATGTTCAGCGCCAGGTAGGCTTCATCAAGCCATAGTGACCGGTTCAACAGGTACTCGAGCACACGCAACAGACAGCCGAGACCCACAGCCGCCCAGGCCAGCTTGACAAGGGCAGGGTTAGGAAGGGAGGCACTCTGACGGGTGGCTGGAGGGGAACCCGCATCGTGGATCACCTTTGCCGGCTTATGAGTAACGGTGGACAGATTCATTGCAGATGAGGACCGCAGGAGGAATGCGCTCAGAGATCCACCGTCACTGTTTTATGGTGACCATCTGTATGACCCAGTAGCCGCCAGGAGAGACGGGAGCGGTGGCGGAGTAAGACCCGGCCGTGGCTGCTGGCTTG
>DATEGI010000279.1:0-33572 GCA_035280205.1 Terriglobales bacterium
GCGCAGTTTCTGCAGGTTGGCCCGGACTTCCTGGTCGGCGCGCCGCAGGTCGGTGACATCGCGCATTACCGTCACCATGCCGCTGCGCACGCCGTCGCTGCTGAAGGTGGGAGCGCATACCGCTTCGAACAGCACCTCCTCGCCTTCCATCACATCCACCAGCGTCAGATCGCGGTGGCTCTCAACACCGCTCACCGCCATGGAAGATAGCGCCGCCGAGAAGTAGAGATTGTTAAGTTCCACCGCGCGGGCGCCGCCTTCCGTGACCCCCTCCGGCATCTTGAAAAACCGCTCCGCCGCCTTATTCAGCATGATGACGCGGTGGTGACTGTCGGTAAGAATGACCGGATCAGCCATGCTCTGCATGACGGTGTGCATTTGCGAGATGGTGACGTCCATGTCGCGCATGCGGTTGTAGTAGTGCTCGACCTTGAACAGGCGGGCGAGATAGCGGTTGGCGGTTTCGATCAGGTTGCGCAGCTGGCGCAACTCTCCTTCCTGAGCATTGCGGCTGATCTGCACTACCACCATGGCGGCATAAGCGCGCATGCCGCAGGAGGCGCAAACCTGCTCCTGCAGTTGCAGCTTGTGCGGGGAGCGAAAGTTCTGCACAGCCAGGCACTCCCGCCTGCGCTCGCGTTCCGCCTCCCAGCATTGATTGCGATTGCGGTAGAGCAGGGGATGGCAGTAAAGCGGCTCTTTCTCTCCGCCAGAAGGGGCCAGGATGGCCGGCTTCAGCGCGTGCAGGGCGGAAACGAGCGGATTTTCACCCGCCCACAGCTGGCTATGAAATCTTTGCAGCTGGTTAAACTGGTATTTGAGAGCCGCCACGGGCCGCACCGCGCCGGTTTCAAAATCCACTCCCAACACCAGCGCCCGCTGAAACCCCACAGCTATGATTTCCTCCAGCAAAATGGGGAAAATCTCTTCCGAACGCTCCGCGGAGAGGAGGCGAAGGGCAGTGGAGTCGCGTATCGATTTGCGCCTTTCGACAAAGCTCCCGGGGTCCGGGAGCTGTTTGCGCAGAAGAGGCGTAGCCATGGGGTCCCGTTCCCGGTGTGGACTGCGTCTAACGGCGCACTCCCGTTCGCGGCACGCGGGCGACGCGGCGGGTAGTCTCCACCACTTCCTCCGGCGCTTCCGCCAATTGTGGGCGGGAAACCAACCCTGTGAGACCGACCGCATCCGCGTACTTCAGGTAAGTGTCAATTGAAGCCACTACCACGCGCGCTTCCACGGTGATCAGGTCAATGCCCACCAGGGAAATGCGCACCCAGGCGTCAATGACAATACCTTTGTCCAGTACCCGGTCGAGGACGTCAATCAGACTTGAACCGCCAGATACCCGTTCTACCGCCATGAAGAAGTCCCCCTAAACCCCGCTTAACGCGCACGCTTGGCTGTGCGCCGCGCACGGGGAGGATTAGCTGCCCCCGGAGCCGCCCGTGGTACCCGGGGCAACGCGCGCGCCGCCGCCGGTTCCGTCAGGTGCGGATCATATTTCCACCAGTTCAAGCCGATTTGCTCGGCCTTGTCCACGGAACAAACCAGCAGCCGGATGCGAATCGTGAGCAATTCCACGTTCGCCAGCGAAACGCGAATATCGCCGGCGATGACCAGTCCCTTATCGAGGACGCGGTCGAGGATATCGATCAGATTCGTGGTTCCGGAGACAGTTGGCACGCGTTCCATAGGTCGGATTGGCCGCGAATATTTTTGCACCCCAGCAGTTACCCGCGGCGAGGGCACGAGACCCGCCATCCTAAAGCGGCTTCTGCCCGCTGTCAAATGTCGCGAAGCGACACTTTAAAGCGTGAGTAATCTGCAATGGGAAACCAAAGTACCGGCTGGAATGTTCCTTCGCCAACACCCAAGCTGCTTCGGCCCAGCACACGAAGTATGACTTTAGATTCATCACTGCGGCTTGATGTTGCCTGCTACTTTCATTTTTCCAGCAGGTTGCCCAGGGGACCCAGGTCCAAATTGAGGTCGGCCAGGGTCAAACCAAACTGCCCTGCCAGCTCCTGAATCTTGGCCTCCAGCGTCATGAGCGCTGCGCCCATGTTCTCTATCTCCTCGTCGCTGAGAGAGCCACCTTCCATGCGGCGGATGGCCTGGCGTTCCAGCAGCCTTCGCAGCAACTCTATGAGGCTCAGGACCAGCCGGGCCAGCCCCTGCTCGATATTTTCCGGGGAGCAGTCAATCCGCTGCGCTCCGCCATCGGCGGCGCTTTCGTCCAGCCGCCGCTTCAGGCTGGAGATGGCAGCTTCGATTTCGCGGGGTGAAATCTGCCGTGGCTTATCCATTAAGAGAGTCCTTAACCTCAAGGAATTCGGCGGGAGGCCAGGGACCGCTGAGCCGCGTTCCCGGCAGGTTCTGGCTGAGCGCCTGGGCCGCCTGCTGGAAGCTGCTGACGGCGTCGCGATGGAGCAGCACATAGCAGCGCAGTCCCCCGTCAGTCTGCCGCTCCCGCCACTCTACAACCCAAGGGCGGATGGCCTGATTAAACCGCTCGCCTGTTGCTTTTAATTCTGCTGCCCGAGCCTGCCGCTGCTGAAGGTACTCACGCCCAGAGGAGGCGGGAGGGCCAGTCTCCATCGCCTGACTCGTGCCAATATGGATCTCCATCTGCACCATGTGGCGCAGCCGGGTCAAAGCCTCGGCATACCTGGGGGCGTGCTCTCGCAGGTGCTGCCGCAACTCTTCCTGATTACCCAAAATGGTGGGGAAACGAAACGAGATAATACTCGTCTGGCGAAACAAAACCTGCAGCACCTGATGGAAGGCGAAAGCGGACTCGACGGCGGGAATAGCGGCAATCTGCTCCCGGCTTTCGAAGTGGGAAAAACAACACTGCAGACCGGATTCCTGCAACTCCTCTACTCTGGCCCCGGCCACTCCGGCAGAGGGCATCTGTACCGCCGCCGACGCTTCCGTCATGCAGTAGGCCAGCAACGGCATGGCTAACGGCGCCCCGCGCGCTCAGGCAGTTGTTCCAGGCGCATGTGCCGCAACGCGGTTTCTACCGAAGTGAGCACCACGTTCAGCCCCACATAAACCAAGTCCACGCCGGCCAGGGAAATCACCAGGCTGCCATGAATCACCACTCCGGCGTTCAGCACGTGGTCGAGGATATCCAGCAGGGAGACTTCATCCTGTCCAGCCAGCCCCGCCAACAAATTGTTATCGGCCATGGGCCAGGTTCCGTGCCCTCAGGCGCGGCCTGCCTCCTTCCCGTGGCCGCGAGACACAAAGGAATATGGGGGCCACGGACCGCTAAGTTCGATGCGCCGCTTCCCCTCCCAGTCCTGGGAAAAGCGAGCCATGAGTTGTTGCAGCCCGGCGCGCTGCGACCGCTTCACCAGCAACGAGCCCTGCCAATGCAGGCCGCGCTGGCCACGGCTCACCGCCCCAGTGCCGGGAGCGGTCTGCACGACGAGTTCCTGCAAAGCCTGCAGCAACCGCTGCATCTCCCCGTCGGCGGTATTAGGTTCCTCGGAGCGCAAAGCCGCAGCCTTGGCCTGCAGATAGTGGCGTCCCGATTTTGCTTGCGCTGCCGCCTGCGGCTGAGCCCCCAGGCCGAATACCTTCACACCCCACTCCTCGCAGCCGCTGATCCGCTTCAGGTCACGCACCAAATGCGTCTTGTTCTTCTCCACGTCAGCGATTAGAGAAGCCGGACTGCGAAATACCGTTCCAAAGCGCGCCGGCAGAATGTCGCCAATCTTGGCGATGGCGGCGACTACATGCTGGTGACGCACGCTCACTTCGGCCAGCCATTCCAGGTTTTCCATGTTTCGCGCCAGGTTTTCGGCAAACTCGGTTTTGTCCACGCGGCTGATCCAGCACACCAGGCTGGCGCAGGACACCGCTTCCACAGCGGCGGCGGCATCCACCCCTATGATGCCGGGGGCGGTTCCCTCTCCCTCCCGGGTGATTCCGTAGAGGTAGAGAACCCGACTGCTGTCGCGCGATTTCAAACTGGTTGCCATAGCTCTGAGGTCAGGCTGCGCAGGCCGTTCTTGCCCGCGATTTCCTCGCCAAAGTTCTTCAGAACGTAGATTTCTGCAAAGTCGCCTCGACGCCGCAACCGGGCCAGAGTCGCCAGTTGCCATTGCCGGGTCCGCCGGCAACGAAGGCAGTTGCCCACATCCTTGGGAAACAGGACGCGGTTGACCAGGAGCGGTCCCCCAGCCATAGCCAACCCGGCAAGATGCTCGCGCAAGCGCTCGGTTTCGCGGTCCGGAAGGGGCTCGGGGAGCATTACAGTCCACACCCGGGCGCGTTGGCTGTCTTGAAGGAGAGACGCCAGTTCGCGGACGCGCTGGCCGAAAGCGGCGATTTCCACCGCCACATCCTGAGCGAGGGCTAGTGTACGGTGGGCTGCCAGGGTTTTCAACAGCAGGCGCGACCAGTGCAGCATGCGCTCCGGCAGCCGCAACAGTTCCAGGGCATGGCCGGTGGGCGCCATATCAATAATCACAGTCAGTGCGCCGGCCTCCAGCAGGTCAAGGATGCGGAATACGGCGAATACCTCATCAACGCCTGGAGGGACGATGTCGAGCAAAGCGGTGAACAGCCGCCGCTCAAAGGAAAGCTCCACATGGACGCCCGATTGTTCCAGGGAGAGGGCGTGGTCAATTTTGTCCTTCACGCCACGAACCCAGACTGCGAACTCGGCGGCCGAATCCATCTCGGCGGCGGTGAACCGCGGGTCGCCCAGAACCGGCCGCGACTGGTTGACGACTTCCTGTTGAAAGATATCGTCGAGGGAGGGCGCGGGGTCCACCGAGCAAATGGTCACCGCTTGCTTGGGGCGGGCAGATCGGCTGCGAAAGCCCAAGCCGGCGGAAACGGTGGTCTTGCCGACGCCACCTTTGCCCAGTACCAAAGTCAGCTTGGAGTCAGGTATCGGCCAGGGTACTCGACGCAGTCGAAGCTCGGGCGCACGCGGGGGCTGAACTTCCGAAATTGTCTTATGCTTCCCCTCGAACACCTGCTGGGCGAAGACGTTGAGGGCGGCAGTTCCCTGCACCGGCGCTCCCCAATCCTCTCCCATAAGCACGGGGCGCCGCGGGTAATGCTGGTGCAGGGTTTTGCGGGCAAATGCCGTCATGGCCGCCCCGCGCCGGCAAAGCGGGCACCTGCCCGCCCGCTGCACCGCCCGATTCAGGACCACGGCGGAAATCTCCACCGCGATTGGGGAATTCCGTAAGGCTTCCGTCACCCGTAGGGCCTCGTTGAGAGAAAACTTCTCTGGAGTGGTGACCAGGAAAGTTTGGGCATCGCGACTGACTGCCTGCCGCATGGCCTCCACGATGGCCCGCCAGTCGCTGAGGAAGCGCTGCGGGCCGGTCTCTACTTTGCCGCCGAAATGGGCGGCCAGAATCTGGTCGCGGCTGCCGGCGATTTCCAGAAAGTCCAGGAAGCGGGCAAACTGCTCGGGCAATTGCAAAAGGCGCAGCGTATGCCCGAAAGGAGCAGTGTCTAGGACGATCCGGTCGTATTTGCCGGAGGAGAGGGCTTGCTCAACGGCGAGCAACGCAGATATTTCGGCCAGCCCAGGCAGGGCCGTATCCAGCAGGGGCTCAATCTCCTGGCGGGAAAAGATCGTGCCGCTTTCTACCGTTGCCAGCAGGCCTTCCTTGTATTTGCTTATAAAGGCGCGGAATTCCTTTTCCGCATTCACCTGCCAGAGGAAAAGCCGACGGCCTCCAGGCAGGGCAACCGCTTGTGGGCGATCGCCCAGGCGGGTCCCGAACAGGTCCGCCAGAGAATGTGCCGGGTCGCTGGAAATGAGCAGCACCCGGCTTTTGCCTTTCTTTGCGCTCCCCACGGCGTAGGCGGAGGAAACCGTAGTCTTCCCTACCCCGCCCTTGCCTACGAAAACCCTTAGTTCCGCCACGCCCGTATTCTAGCCATGGATGCGTGTTTGCGGCGATTCGCACAGTGGGCAAAAGTGGGGTGCCAAGGTACACTGTCCTTGAACTTAGAGGGGTTGCAGAAAGTAGGCCCTGCCCCAGGCCCCGAATCAGTCCCGGTGAAAAAACGGAAATCAACTCCTCCCAAGCCTCAGGGCTCGCGGCTGAAGCCGTTGCCGCCTAACGCACCTGCGGCTCGTGACGAGGGCCCGCGCCTTCTTCCCCTGACGGAGGGCAAAGATCACACTGGATTAGAACACTTCCTGCGCCTAGCTGACGTAGCCTTGGGACGCAAAAAGCGCGATCGCGATCGCCTACCCTGACATCTTCCACAGCTTTACTGCACGGTGAGCTGCACCGTGGTCGAACTTTGCTGCGAGCCAGAGATAGCATGCACCAGCACGGTATAGGTTCCGCTAGGCGTAGCTCCGTTGCTGGGAGTAGGCGGGGTTGTATTCACCGGAGGCGGTGAGTTTTGGGAACTGGCCGCTCCGCCTCCGCTGCAACTGACCATTGTGGCGCAGGTTAGAAGTGCAAGGAGGATCGCCACTAGCCGCCACCTTCGGCCCCGACCCGGAATCAACAAGAGCGGGAAAATGGGAAGCAGCAAGGCAAACCGGAGGGATCCGTGCTTGCGCTGGTGAAGAAGCGCGACGGTTCCGGTGCTCGTGTTGACCGTCACCGTCGTGGTGACCCCGCCAGCCTGGGCGGTAGCGGTGGCGGGGGAAAACGTGCAGCTCGCGCCAGCCGGCAAATTTCCACACGAAAACGAGAAGTCCTGGCCCACTGCCGCGCCGACAGGGTTGAAGGTCAGCGAATAGGAGGCAGCCTGGCCGGGAGCAACGCTGGCCGTGGCCGGCGAAGCCACCAGCGCGCCTGCCGCCGAGGTCTGGGGCGGCGCAAAGGTCTGGATGCCGAACACGCTGTTGGGCGGCGCGCCGGCATTGAACTTGGAAATCAGTGTGCCATTGTCCAGTTCAAAGCGAACCACATCGGAGGTGCAGTAGTCGGTGGCCCAGAACGAGGCGCCGTCGCTGTCCAGGGCCAGCGCCGACCAGCAGTCCTCGCCGGGCGCGTCATAACTCTGCAGCAACTTGCCACTGGCGTCGAAACGCTTGATGTTCTTCAAATTGGCCACTACCACACCGTCATCCGGCAGAATCCGCAAGGCCAGTGCTTCCGTCAGCTGCGAAGTCAGCGGCGGCATCTGCTGCCGGTTGCAGACGTTGAAGCGCAGCACCGAGGGCCCTTGAGAGGTGTAGTAAATGGTGCACTGATCGGATGAAAGATCAATCCAATCCGTGCCCTGCTGCTCCACTGCCGGCTGGTAGACGGCGGTGATGGTGCCGTAGGGATCCAGCTTGACGATGGCATGGCTGCAGCCGGTTTCGCCGACGTAAGCGTTTCCGCCGTTATCAAACACGATGGATTCCGGCTTGCAGTTGTAGCCGGAGCCGAAACCCGTCGCCCGGCCTAACCCGGGAAACTTGCTGACCGCGTTGGCGGTGAAATCGGTCACGTACAAATTAGAAAGAGCATCAAACGCTATCCCGGTGGTTGAGCCGCCCATGTTGGTGCTGAGCGTTGCCAGAGGCGAGCCATCCTTGCCGAACTGCTTCACCTGGCCGTTATTGATTCCGATGAACAATGAGGGCGTGTCGTTCACGTTCACAGTTGCTGTTCCCACGTAGCCGTTGCCGGAGGTGTCCTTGGCTGTAACCACTGCTTTAAAGGTGCCACCAGAAACGTAAGTATGGCTTACGGTAGGACCGCCCTGGTAGTAGCCGTCGCCGAACTGGACTACCACACTAGGAGCGCCGTCAGGATCGGTACAGTTCGCGGTTACAGTCACAGTCAGAGGCGCCTTACCGCTGGCAGGAGACGCCTGCGGCAAGCATTGAAGCGGAGGTGAAACGTGGACGGTCTGGCTGGCGGAGCCCTGTCCAAAGGCGTCGAACGCCGTCAGGACCACCGTGAAGGTTCCGCTGGAGCCGAATTTATGGGAGACCGTGAAGCCGGGGTCCACAAACGTGATAGGCGTTCCGTCGCCCCAGTTTATGAATACCTGGGTGATGCTGTTGTCGGGCGAAGTGCACAGCCCGGAAGCGGTAACGCTCAGAGGAGCGGTGCCCGAGGCGGGGCTCACGTTCAGCGTGCATGTGGGTTGTGCCAGCGCTGCCTCTGCCCATAAAAGGCAAAGCATAGCGATGGTCATGAGCATGCAGCGGCGCATGATCTCCTCGCGTGAACGGGCTCGAAGGGCGTTGGACAACGGATGCACGTCAGAAGTGGCTGGGAACTGATTGAATTTGGTTTAGCAACTCTGACGCGGATGGGCGCGGCGTGTCAAGGGACAGAGCTTAACTTGTTGGGCTACAGCGAGGAATAAGAAGCGAGATGGCGATGTCTCGCGAACTGCCCGCTGCAAACCTCAGCCACACTCTGACCCGCACAAACCGGACTATACTTGGCGACGATACATTTGAGCACGCATTCAGGAGAAACCATGCACACACGCAAACTAGGAAAAAGTAATCTGCGAGTATCCACGATCGGACTCGGCTGCATGGGGCTGAGCTTTGGGTTAGGGCCGGCAGTTGATAAGAAGCAGGGGATTTCGCTGATTCGTGCAGCCGTCGAGCGTGGGGTCACGTTCTTTGACACCGCCGAGGTTTACGGGCCTTTTGTTAACGAGGAACTCGTGGGTGAAGCCCTGGCTCCCTTCCGCGATAAGGTCGTAATCGCCACCAAATTCGGGTTCAAGATCGAAAACGGAAAGCAGGCTGGCCTGGATAGTCGTCCTCAGCACATTAAGGAAGTCGCCGACTCTTCACTCAAACGACTCAAGACCGATGTGATTGACCTTTTTTATCAGCATCGCGTTGACCCAAACGTACCTATCGAGGATGTCGCAGGAGCGGTGAAGGATTTAATTCACCAGGGTAAGGTTAGGCACTTCGGCCTGTCTGAGGCGGGCGTGCGAACTATCCGCCGCGCCCATCAGATTGAGCCAGTCACCGCGCTGCAGAGTGAGTATTCGCTATGGTGGAGAGAACCTGAAGCTGAGGTCATCCCCACGCTTGAGGAACTTGGTATCGGGTTCGTTCCGTTCAGCCCTCTCGGCAAAGGTTTCCTGACGGGGAAGATCAGCGAAGATACAGAGTTCGACAAGAGTGATTTCCGCAATGTTGTTCCGCGCTTTACACCCGAGAACCGGAAGGCGAATCAAGCTTTGGTGGAGATGATCAGCAAGTTCGCCCGGCAGAAGAACGTGACGCCTGCTCAAATTGCACTCGCCTGGCTGCTCGCGCAAAAACCGTGGATTGTGCCTATTCCTGGTACGACAAAGATGCACAGGCTGGAAGAAAATCTCGGAGCGGCCGAGGTGGAACTCTCGGCCGGCGACCTCCGTGAATTAAGTACGGCAGCCGCGAAAATTCCGGTACAGGGGGCTCGGTATCCCGAGGAATTGCAAAAGCTAGTGGGGCGCTGACCCTATCGCTGGCCCCGCCCCCGCCTGCGCGAAAGCCTTTGCCGTGGCTAGTCCCATGCCTGCTGCGGCTCCGGTGACGAGTGCCACCTTGCCGGTGAAGTCCAATGGATTGCCATAATGCAATTCCTCTCAATTACTCGTCTGTTTTCGCCACCGTCGTCCGAATACCTTTGTTGCTAAGGCCGCAGCAGCGTCTTGATCGCACGCCGCTCATCCATTGCGCGATATCCCTCTGCCACCTGACCGAGAGGCAGAGTCAAATCAAAAACCTTGCCGGGGTTGATCTTCTCGTCCAACACCAGCTTGATGAGTTTAGGCAGGTAGCGGCGGACCGGAGCCGGTCCACCGTGCAGATGGACGTGCGAGAAGAACAATTGCTCTCCGTCGAGCGCAACACCGTGGGGTACGCCGACGTAACCGATGTAGCCACCGGGCCGCGTGGAATTGATCGCTTGCATCATCGACTCCTGGGTTCCGACACACTCCAGTACCGAATCGGCGCCAATTCCGTTGGTCAGTTCCTTGATGCGCGCAACACCCTCTTCGCCTCGCTCCGTCACAATGTCGGTGGCGCCGAATTCGCGTGCGAGCTTCTGGCGAGACGCATGACGGCTCATGGCAATGATTCGCTCCGCACCCATTTGTTTTGCGGAGAGCACGCCCAGCAATCCGACCGCGCCGTCGCCGACGACGGCAACGGTCGAACCTGGTTTCACGTTTGCTGCATCGGCGGCGAACCACCCCGTCCCCATCACATCCGAGAGCGCGAGCAGGCTCGGGATAAGGCCTTCTGAAGGGACGTCGGACGTAGCGACCAGCGTGCCGTCAGCAAGCGGCACGCGCAAGAACGGCGCCTGGGCTCCAGCGACCAGTTCCCGGTGCTGACAGGAGGACTGGTAACCAATCTGGCAAGTCGGACAGGTATTGTCGGATGCGAAGAACGAGCCGATGACGAACTGTCCCGGCTTAACTCCTTTCACCGCCTTGCCGACCTCCTCGACAATCCCGCAGTACTCGTGCCCCATCGGTGTTGGCTGCTCGACGGGCTGAATGCCGCGATACGGCCACAAATCAGATCCGCACACACAGGCCGATGAGATCCTGATAACGGCGTCCGTCGGCTTTGTCACTTTGGGCTCCGGCCGATCCTCGAAACGTATATCGCGCGGGCTATAGAGCATAGTTCCTTGCATAATTCGATCTCCTTGTTACGTTCGCTCGTTCACAACTTTAGATGTCAGCACCCGCAGAGCGCACTAGCGCAACGCGCCAATCTACTTGCTAAACGCGCCATTGCTTAGAGACGAAGGTCGGGCAGAGAACAGGCTTTGCCTAGGTACTGGCGCTAGGAAGCTATCTCGTAAGGAACCAAACGCGCAAACTGCAAATTCCCTCAGGGGCTAAAGCCCAGTGCTATGCGGCTGTGGCGGCGTGGCTAAAGCCACGCCCTTTCGAAACCGATTTATGAAACAGCTTCTAGGTACCGGGAACGACCAGCTGGCAGGAGTGCGTCTTCAGCACCAGCCACACTTCGCGCCCGGCGTGAAGCTGCAGGGAGTCGCGGGCCCCGGGAGTGAGGTGGACTTCGAAGCGGATACCGCAATCCACCTGCGCTGTGATCATGAAGTCGCGCTGCTCCAGGGAGAGCACGACGCCCGGAATAATGTTGCGGGCGCTGATGTCGTGGGGACGGCTCGTAGCCAGCAGAATGTCGCCCGCACGCACTGCCACCCGCACCGCGCCGCCGGGAGCCACGCGGCTGAGCGGCACCTCGAGCGTCACGGCGGTTCCAGCCAAGCGACAGGTCATGGTGCCCTGGGCTTCGTGGACGGACTCCACGGTGGCATCGAAAATGTTTTCAAAGCCGGCGAGCTGCGCCACTGCTTCCTGCCGCGGCGCATTCAGCACTTCATGCGGCGTGCCCTGGGCGATCAGCCTGCCGGCTTCGAGCACAACTGCGCGCTCGCCGAGCGCAAAAACCTCGCCGCGATCGTGGGTCACATAAAGAATCGGAATCTGGTGCGCCCGGTTCCAGGCACGCAGGTCATCCACAATGGCCGACTTGGTGGGCGCGTCCAGGCCACCCAAAGGTTCATCCAGCAACAGTAGTTCGGGGTCGGTAACCAGGGCCCGGGCGAGGGCCACGCGCTGGCGTTCGCCTCCCGAAATTTCGCCGGGATAGCGAGCACGCAGGTGCGAGGCTCGCAGTGATTCGAGAATGGCAGCTGTTCTCCGGGATTGCTCCTCGCCCGGAATTTTCGCCAGCCCGTAGCGGATGTTGGCTTCAACCGTTAAGTGAGGAAATAAGGCTAAGTCTTGGAAGACATACCCCAACGAACGCCTGCGAGTGGGCAGGCACACGCCTCCGGTCTTGTCAAACAGCACGTGGCCGCGCAACGCGATCCGGCCAGCATCAGGCTCAAGCAGTCCAGCCAGGCAGTCGAGCAGCGTGGTCTTGCCGGCTCCGGAAGCGCCAAAAAGAATAGTAATACCGGGCGGCACCTCAAGCTGAACGTCGAGCAGGAACTCGCGGCTGCGGTTGGCGCGCAGGCGCTTCTGAATGCGCGCGCTCAGGCCCGCGGGCACAGCGCCGGCTGGCGCGCAAGAAGCGCCTGCCCGCTCGCCGGGTTTGACTACCTCCACGGCCATATCGCCCACACCCTTCGATTCAAAGCGTACACCAGGGAAAGGGCCACGAAAGAAATGGCCAACAACACCAGCGCGGTTTGGTTGGCGGAGGCATAATTCGTGGCCTGCACCTGATCATAAATATCAATAGAGACGGTGCGCGTCACACCGGGAATATTGCCGCCCACCATGAGCACCACGCCGAACTCGCCCATGGTGTGGGCGAAAGTCAGGGCAATTGCCGTGAGCAGGCCGGAAACCGAAAGCGGCAAAATGATTCGAAAGAAGGTGCGCAGGCGGGAGGCGCCCAGGGTGGCGGAGGCGGCAACGAATTTGCGATCGACGGTGGAGAAGGCGGCAGCGAGCGGTTGCACGGTAAAGGGCAGGCTGTAAACCACGGAGCCGATAACCAGCGCTTCAAAAGTGAAGGCCAGGGTGTGGCCGGTGAGCGATTCCCACCAGCGCCCGATGGGGCTCTTGGAGCCCAGCGCCAGCAGAATATAGAAGCCGAGCACGGTAGGCGGCAGCACCAGCGGCATGCCCACTACGGCTTCGACGAGAAATTTCCAGCGCCGCCGCGAATAGGTAAGCCAGTAGGCGATAGGCAAACCCAGCGCCAGCAGAATCGCGGTGACCAGCACCGCCAACTTCACGGTCAGAAGGAAGGCTTGCCAGTCCATTAGTGCGCCTCCCCGGGAACTGCGAAACCGAACTGGCGGAAGATGGCCTGAGACTCGGAACCGGTAAGGTATTTCAGGAACTGCGCAGCCAGCGCCTTATTTGTGGATTTGGAGACAATGACTGCTCCCTGCTCCAGGGCAGGATAAGAATCCGTTGGAACTATCCAGTAGCGGCCCAGCGGGCGCACACTGGGCGCTAAAGCGTGGGCCAGCGCGATGATGCCCACCTGGGCGTTGCCGGATTCAGCAAACTGGGCGGCTTGGCCGACGTTTTCGCCCAACACCAGGCGGCCTGCAATTTGATCATACAGTCTGTAATAACGAATGGCGGCGAGGGCGGCGCGGCCATAGGGCGCGTGCTGCGGATTAGCAATGGCAATTTTCCGCACTGACCGATCGAGCAGCGCCTGCATTCCCTGATGGTCCAGGTCGAGGTGGGAATTATTTGGCACCCACAGCACCAGGCGGCCCACGGCATAGGTGCGCAGGGAGTCAGACTTGGCCAATCCCTCCTTCACCAGATTTTCCGGGTAGCCACGGTCCGCGGAGAGAAAAACGTCATAGGGCGCGCCATTCTGAATCTGGTTGAAAAAATCGCCCGAGGAGCCGAAGGAGAGGCGAACGGTGTTGCCGGTCTCGCGCTGAAAATTGCTGGCAATGGGCTGCAGGACCGGGCTGAGGTCGGCGGCGGCGGCCACAGTGAGTTCCCCTGCCGAGGCGGCATTTGAGCCCAGGCACAGCCAACAAAGCAAGATGGCCAGGGGCGCGGCTTTCCGAGCGGTAATCACAGTGCCTTGTGATTGTATCCGTAATGGGAAAGAGGGAGGCAAATTGAGGCGCTATTTAATTGACTGGCCAATGCCGTCATCAACATACTTTTAGTAGCACCAAGGGCAAACCGGGACCCCGAGGAGCGCTTATGCGTCGGTGTGCCCCGGTGGTTCTTTGCTTCGTGCGCCAAGTGGTATTCCTCCTCCTTTTGCTGGGAGGATTCGGCGCTTCAGCCAATCCGCAATCATTGCCTGCGCAACCAAGCCGGCGCGGCACCCAAGAACGCCTGCGGCAGGAAATGTCGTTTCGACAGGGACGCCTTCCCAGGGGCGCCACCGCACGAAACGCAGCCGCAGCGCTCCTGGAGCGCGCCTACCAGCAAAAGCTCAGTCTGCGGCACAAGGCGGTGACTGCATATGCGGCCTCGTCCTCATCATCATCCCCAACCGGCAGTTCCTGGACATCTCTGGGTCCCGCGCCCCTGCTCTCCAACGCCAGTGGCGGCATGGATGAGCAGGACTATGGCCCGGTGAGCGGACGAGTGACGGCCATCGCTGTGGACCCTAACGACGCCACCGGGAACACGGTTTACATCGGGGGAGCCAACGGCGGGGTTTGGAAGTCCACTAACGCGGCCGCAAGCGATGCCACGGTAGTCACCTGGACCCCGCTCACCGACCAGCAGGCCAGCCTGGCGACCGGCGCCATCGCGGTACAACCGGGAAAGCCGCAGGTAATCCTGGTGGGCACAGGGGAAGCAAACCTGGCCCTGGATTCCTACTATGGCTTGGGTATCCTGCGTTCCAGCGACAGCGGCGCTCACTGGAACCTGATCACTGCCGCGGATGGCGGCCACGCACCGTTTGCCGGCCTGGGCTTCAGCAGAATTGTTTTCTCCACCGACCATCCCAACCTGGTTGTGGCCGGGGCCAGCAACTTCACCTTCTATCCAGGCAGCGGCAACTCCGGGCAGGGCCTGTATTACTCCACCGATTACGGTACGAGTTGGCATGCCGCCGCAGTCAAAGATGGCGCTGCCAGCACAAGCCAGCGCAGCATCACGGACGTGGCCTACAACTCCGCCGCAGCAGATTCTTTGCTGCCATGGCCTGGCATGGCATCTACAGTTCAACTGATGCGGTGAACTGGACGCGCCTGCCCAGCCAGCCCGGGGGCAGCTCGCTCAGCGCTGCCGCGTGCCCGGCCAGCGGAATTTCCACCTGCCCCATTCTGCGCGGGGAGATCGCCGTTCACCCCACGAAAAATGAGATGTACGCCTGGTACATATCCGGCGATCCGAGCCTTGGCAATTTCGCCGACCAGGGCATCTGGAAAAGCACGGACGGCGGAGGCACCTGGACTGCAATTTCTGAAAGCGGAATCGAGAATTGCGGCGACTTTGAGGGCTGTGGCGCGGCCGAGCAGGGCTGGTACAGCCTGGAATTGACGGCGGTGCCCAATGGAGCCAGCGTGACGGATCTTTACGCCGGTTCAACCAATATCTATAAGTGCAGCATCAGCAGCACAAACTCCGCGTGCGCCAGCCGTCCCTTCATTAATCTGACGCACGCTTACGGCTGCGTGCCGTCCGGTTCGCTGGCCCACGTTTATCCCAGCCAGCACGCTATCGGCTTCGCGCTAACCAATAGCGGGAATGCGGTCATGTATTTCGGCAACGATGGCGGCGTGTACCGCGCCCTGAACGGCTTCGAACTGATTTCCGGCGCCTGCGGCGGAACGTCGAATGCTTTTCAAAGCCTGAACGCAACGCTGGGGTCTCTCACTTCCCTGGCGTCGCTGGCGCAGCACCCGACGGAACCGGGCACGTTGCTGGCCGGGGCACAAACGAACGGTTCCGCCGCCACCGACCTCAGCCACTCGGGCAGCAACGGCACCACCTGGATCGCGGTCAACAGCGGCGAAGGCGAGCACACAGCTATCAATCGCAGCAGCGCCAGCCAGTGGTTCACAGCCGGCGCAGGGGTGACCGTGCAAAGCTGCAGCCGGGGAATTGATTGCACGGCGCAGGATTTTCAGGTGGTGGTGAGCGGCAGCACCCTGGGCGGCGACGCAGGCGGATTTGCTACTCCTTACCTGCTTGATCCGCAGGCCAGCGGGCGAATGGCGGTGGGCACATGCCGGGTGTGGCGCGGCAACAATGACGGCAACGGCTTTGCCGCGCTCAGCTACAACTTCGACACCGGATCGGACACCGCCTGCAGCGGCGCCGAGGACAACATCATTTCGTCGCTAGCCACTGGGGGAACGCCGGTGGGCGCCCAGGGCTCACCGGTCATTTACGCCGGCACCACAGCGGGCAGAATTTTTGTAACCACCAATGCCGCCGCCGGGCCTGAAAGCTGGTACGAGGCGACACCCTCTGAAACGGGGTACCCCATTTCCAGCCTGGTGCTTGATTTCGCCGACAATACAGGCAAGACGGCCTATGCCACCGTGATGGGCTTCGGTGTTCCTCATGTTTGGAAGACAACCGATGCCGGTTTGAGCTGGACAGATGTGACCGGCAACCTGCCGGACGCGCCCGCCGATTCGCTTCTGATTGATCCTGATAACCGCTACCTGATTTATGCCGGCACCGACGTGGGAGTGTTCTCCGCCGACCTTTTGGGAGGAAGTGCCGTGAACTGGCAAGAGGTAGGCTCAGCAGGCGATCACATGTTACCCAATGTTCCCGTGACTCAGCTAGGCATGTTCAAATCAGCCACGCTGAAACTTCTGCGCGCCGCCACTTACGGCCGCGGAGCCTGGGAGTTGGTGCTCGCCTCGCCAGGACCGGACTACTCCATTTCGCTGAGCAACCCGGTGCTCATGCTGTTTCCCGGCCAGGCGAGCAGCTTCACTGGCGAACTGACCGGGCTATACGGTTACAGCAGCCCGGTAACGCTTTCCTGCGAGGCCAGCGCGCTGCCCGATGTGTGCTCGGGTGAGACGGTCACGCCCACTCGGGGAGGCACCTCCTACACCATAACGGCGCGCCATGCCCATGTGCGCGACTTCAATTTGAACATCCTGGCCACAGGTACAGACCCGAACACGATCGTTCACCGCGCGGCAGGAAGTCTGCACGTAGTGGACTTCGATCTGGACTTCGCCTCGGGAACGCCAAGCCCAGTGGTGCTAATAGCCAACAATGGCTCCAGCACGCAACCGGTGGCGCTCGAGGTCCAAGCCGAAGGGTCATTCAACGGCGTGGTCAACCTCGGCTGCAGCGCCTTGCCCAGCGGCGCCAAGTGCAATTTCTATCCTTCGAACGCGGTAACGTTCATCTCCTCCGGCACAAGCGCTGTCACCATGACCATTTCGACGCTGACAACCACGCCGAAAACCACGGCGCTTCCAGTGACCATCTCCGCGACAACCGCGGGAGCTCCGGCAGCAAAAACGAAGTCTGTAAGCCTTACCGTGAAAAATGAGCCGGATTATGGCGTGCAATTTACGCCGGAGATGCTGAGCGCTCATCCGGGAGACACGGTTAACGCCCGGCTGACGCTGACAGCTCTTAATACGTATAAAGGCGTGGTGGTCGTGAACTGCGGCACGAGCCAGTTGCCGGGTGCGGAATGCAGACTGAGTTCCAACGCCGTGTTTTTGACCAACGTGAGCAGCAATGACGTAACACTGACTGTGAAAGTTCCAGCAACAGCCACCGCCGGCAACTACACCTTAAATGTGGATACGCATGACCAGAACGGCAGCCCGGCGCACACGGCATACATCGGTCTGGCCGTGTTGCCTGACTTTGTGGTCAACCTGCCACAGGCAACCGTGACCGTAAATCAGGGGGGAACCGCAACCTACACCCTGCAGGTTTCCTCTTTGGGCGGCGGATTTACCGCGCCCATTACCTTTGCCTGCACCGGCCTGCCGCGCAACACGAGCTCGTCTTTTACTCCCGCCGTGGTAGTTCCGGGTTCAGGAACCACCACGGTGACGCTGAAAGTCGTGACCAGCACGGTAGTGGCGGCCATTCCTGGGCGGCGCAGCGGGGCCCTGTGGTGGACAGCGATGTTCCTGCCGATAATTGGCGGGTTCATATTTGCCGGCAAGGGCACCCGAAGAAGACAGCGCATCCTGCTCAGCTTGACGCTGGCAACAGGGTTCACCCTGGCGCTGCTAGTCTCCTGTGGAGGCGGAAATGGTGGCAGTTCTCCGCCCATCGTACCGCCGCCCGATACGGCCACGCCCACCGGTACCTACACGCTCACCGTGACGGCCACTTCCGGCGCAGTGAGCCACTCCACAGACCTGACGCTTATCGTGCAATAGGCCGGGCCGCGGTTTGCCGCGAGCGCTCGGGCTGCGATAATCATTCATTCGGTCTATGCCTGAACACAATTTCGACATTCTGGTGATTGGCGCGGGAATCGTAGGCCTGTCGGCGGCTATGGAAGTGACGCGGCGCTTTCCCCATCTCCGCCCGGCGGTGCTGGAAAAGGAAAAAGAGCCGGCGCAGCACCAGAGCGGGCACAACAGCGGCGTGATCCATTCCGGCATTTACTATAAGCCGGGCTCGCTTAAGGCACGCTTGTGCGTGGAAGGAGCGGCGGCCATGGTGGAGTTCTGCCGCCACCATGAGATAGCACACGAAATCTGCGGCAAGGTGATTGTGGCCACCAGCGAGCCGGAACTGCCACGCCTGGAAGAGTTGCGCCGCCGGGGGGTAGCGAATGGCCTGCAAGGCGTGCGGGAGTTGGGGCAGGAGCAACTGCGCGAACTGGAGCCCTACAGCGCCGGCATCCGCGCGCTGCACGTGCCCAGCACCGGCATCACAGACTATCCAGCGGTCTGCCGCAAATATGCTGAGATCGTAATCGGCAATGGCGGACAACTGTTCACCGGGACTGACGTCAGTGGAATTGTTCGCCGCGGCCGTGAAACGGTGTTGGAAACCGCACGGGGGGCCTTCGCCGCAAACTACATCATCAACTGCGCCGGCCTGCATAGCGACCGCATTGTGCGCATGGCGGGCCAGCGGCCCGAGGTCATGATCATTCCCTTTCGCGGCGAGTATTACGAACTGGCGCCCGAGCGCGAAAGCCTGGTGCGCAGCCTGATTTACCCCGTACCGGATCCGGCGCTGCCCTTCCTGGGCGTGCACTTCACGCGCCACGTGCACGGCGGCGTGGAAGCCGGCCCCAACGCCGTGCTGGCCTTCAGTCGCGAAGGCTACCGCCGCAGCGACGCCGATACTGGCGATGTCCTGACCATGCTCACCTTCCCCGGGTTCTGGCGCATGGGAATGAAACAATGGCGCACGGGCGTAGACGAGTTCTATCGCTCGCTGAGCAAGGAGGCTTTCACCCGCGCTCTGCAGAAGTTACTGCCGGAAATTAGAAGCGAAGACCTGAAAACGGGCGGGGCGGGCGTGCGCGCCCAAGCCGTGCGCCGCGATGGCAGCCTGCTGGATGACTTTTACTTTGTGCAGGACGAGAACATGCTGCATGTGTGCAATGTGCCATCGCCGGCAGCGACTGCTTCTCTTCCCATTGGACGCGCGGTAGTGGATATGGCCGCGCAGGCATTGGACGGGAAGCCGGCGGTGGCCGGACGGCGGTGAAGTGATGACAGAAATAAAAATAGTCCGCGATGACATTACGCGGCGGCGGGTGGATGCCATCGTGAATGCCGCCAATACGACGCTTCTGGGCGGAGGCGGAGTGGACGGCGCCATCCATCGCGCCGCCGGGCCAGAACTGCTGGAGGAGTGCAGAAAACTGCGAGGTTGTCGCACCGGAGAAGCAAAGATCACACGCGGCCACCGCCTCCCGGCCAAACACGTGATCCACACCGTGGGCCCAGTGTACGGCGAGGAACAGGGGCGAGAAGCAGAACTCCTGGCTAGCTGTTACCGCGAATCTCTGGCGCTTGCCAGGCAACACGGGTGCAAGAGCGTCGCCTTCCCTTCCATTTCAACAGGCGCATACGGCTACCCGCTGGAGGAAGCAAGCCGTATTTCGCTGAAAACTATTCGTGAGTTCATCCGCGAATACCCGGACGCGCTGGAAACGGTCGAGATCGTGACCTTCTCCGAGCGTGACCACCGAATCTACCAGCAGGCATACGAGAAGGCTTTCAGTTCTGGAAGCAGCCACGACGCGCAGTCCTGAAATCAGCCTGGAAGGGCACGCTGTTTTCGGATTTACCCATCCTTTGGCGCCAAAAAGCACTTCTTACCTCTGGTGCTCCTTCAAAAGCACTGCCACTCCATACACCGGCAATGTGACCGAGCTCTTGCTGCCGCCGTTTAGAACATCCTGCATGGCGGCAGGCAGAGTTACCGTCTGCGCGGATTTGGAGAAGTTCACCAGGATGTAGACCACGCCCTGAGCGCCATAGCGTGGATCAACCTCGACTCCCTCCGGCACCGGGCCCAGCGCCGGCTTTACATCGCTGACATCGGCCATCCACCTGGCCACTGAGGTCATGAAGTGGTCGTCGGGCCAGATTCCGACATATGTGATCCGTCCCTTTCCTACTTTGCGAGTAATAGCGGCGGGCTGGCCGTCGAGCCATCCATTGCTCTTGCCGTAGCGTTCGAGCACTTGCACGTCGGGGCTTTTGGCGCTGAGCAATTCGGCCCAGAGCTGACCCTCCCCTGACCCCCAGCTGCCGTCAACCGGCACGGGATTGAGGAGCGCGTAGTACTGCTCAACGCGCCCGCCCAGCAGCGGAACCAGAGGCCCGGGCTGGCGCTCGGTTTGCAGGCCGTTGTCATCATTCTTCATGCCCGAGCGCTGGCCCAGCACCAGGTGCCCACCCTGGCGCACGTAAGCGATGAGATTTTGTGCCGCTGCATCCGAGAGCACATTCAGCCCCGGCGCGACTACCAGCTTGTATTGGCTGAGCGGCGCGGTGGGAGGAATGATGTCAATGGACTGGCTGATGGCGCGCAGGGGCGCGTAGTAGCTGAGGAGCTCCTTCACCGGGTCGAAATTCTTGTTGTGGCGCTGCCAGTTGATGGCCCAGCGGCTGTCATAAGAGTGCAGAATTGCTACTTCTGATTTGGGCGTGGTCCCGGCCAGCGCAGGACCGGCCTTGGCAAACTCGCGCCCAACCTGTTCCACCTCTGAATACAGTGGAACGGGCGAGCCATCCGGTCCCACCAGCGTTCCATGGTATTCTTCCTGCCCATTCAGGGCGCTGCGCCACTGCCAGTAGCTCACCGTGTCCGCTCCGTGGCCGACGTCGTGCCAGGCCATGGCGCGCACCTCGCCTTTGTCGAGCGAGTTGTTGATGGGCGCCCAGTTGACGGAGCCGGGCTGGGTTTCGATGACCCAGAAGTTCTTGCGCAGAAAGCCGCGTGTTAGGTCGTGGGCCGCGCCATTGGACGTGGGATTCAGGTGCCCCTCGCCCACATAGTCGTCCCAGGCGGCGAGGTCCAGGTCCTGCGTGACGGTGTAATGATCAAAGCCGTCGAACCAGCCCATGGTATTGGTGGTGATGAACTGGCGGCGATCGGCGTTGGCGCGGATGGCGTCCATCTGGTTCTTCTGGTAGCTGCGCCAGGTATCGCTGACAAAACGCATCCAGCTCAGCAGCAGGCCAGGATTGCCGTAGGTGGTCTCGATGGGAATCTGGCTCCAGTCGGAATATGTCTGGCTCCAGTAAGCGGTGGTCCAGCGGGCGTTCAGATTGTCGAGCGTGCCGTAGCGTGCCTTCAGCCATTGCTGAAATTGCGCCCTGGTATCGGGATCGAAGGAGACATCGCTGTACTCGTTATCAATCTGCCAGCCGATGACGTAAGGATTGTGGCCAAAGCGCCTGGCCATGTGCTCGGCAATGTTGCGGGCAAACTCGCGGTACTTGGCGTTGGCAAAGTTGAACTGCTGGCGGTTGCCGTGCTCGGCGCGGTGGCCCTGCTCGTCCACGCGCAGGGTCTCAGGATATTTTTGTGTCAGCCAGGCGGGAGGTGCAGCCGTGGGCGTGCCCAGCACGGTGTAGATGCCATGCTTCGCCGCTGCTGCGATGGCGTGCTCCAGCCAGTCGAAATCGTACTGGCCTTCGCTGGGCTCCATGCGGCTCCAGGCAAACTCTCCCACCCGCACCATGTGAATGCCGGCCTGCTGCATGAGCGCGAGGTCGGCCTCCCAGCGCGACTCCGGCCACTGTTCCGGATACCACGCCGTGCCCAGCAGTATGGGCGGGGGAGGCGGCGCCTGGTTTTGTGCCATCGCCGGCGCAAGCGCGATGGCTAGCAGGAAGACACTAAAGCTGAAATTCAGGAAGAAGGATCGCCGCCGCATAAATCAGCTGGACCAATCAGCGGCAGAATTGTATCAACTGCTCCCAGGGAAGCACACCATCGGCGGCCTTTTCTGGAAGAATCCTGGTGCCGAAGGGGGGAGGCGGCGCGGGCCAAAGAATCCCAACAACACGTGCTGGCTTGATGCGAACCTCGGAAATCATTGATGCAGACGATTGAGGTAGTCGTTCCCATCTGCAGTGCCTACGGTTGTTGACTCGGATCCCACGACGGCCCAGCGTTCGCAAGGTTCGCGAGCATGTAGCCCAGATTCCTGGGGAGATTCCACCAGATTCCGGCGCCCGACTTTGATAGCCGGCGGGTGACCGAGCGAAGGGAGTAGAAGCGTCGCGCCACCCACTCGGTTCCGGCCTCGAGCGTTTCCGGTGACATCCGCGCAGGCTGGAAAACGCAGTGCTTTTTCCCGTCGTACTTCGACCAGTCGGTGGTGAGGATTCTTCCATCGGAATTCATCCGATGGAACGTCGGAGTGCCGGGCATGGGCACGACCATGCTTATCGTGGCAACATCGACGGCAGACTCATCGAGAAAATCGGCGGTGCGCCGGAAAATCCCGACGTCGTCCTGGTCGAAGCCGAACATGATGCCAAGGTGGACGGCGACCCGGTTACGATGCAGGGTCGCGATGAGCCGGCGATAGTCTCCCACGCGGTTGTGTGCCTTGTTCGTGGCCTGAAGACTCTCCTGCGAGATCGACTCGAAACCCAGGAAGAGCGCCTTGCACCCGCTCCGCGCCGCCAGTTCCACAAACTCTTCGTCACGCGCGGCATTCGCCGTGCATTGGCTCGTCCACCATTTCCCCAGCGGAGTAAGAGCCCGGAAGAGTTCCTTCGCGTAACGCGGATTAGCGCCGATGTTATCGTCCCAGAACACTACCGCGCGTGTCGGACTCGTCGCGACTTCACGCACAACCTCATCAACAGGACGATACCGGACCGTGCCAGGACCATAGAGGAGTGGGATCGTGCAGTAATCACATCGATGAGGGCATCCGCGCGTTGCCATGGTGACGGACTTCCCGTAACGGCGTCCCCTGATCAAGTCCCAGCGTGGTGCGGGCATGCCGGTGAGTGACCCCTGCCGGGTGGAAACGTAGACATGTTGCAGCTTGCCGCGGCCAGCATCATCGAGCACGCGCGGCCACGTGTCTTCGGCCTCGCCGGCAACGACTGCATCTGCATGGCACGAGGCTTCCTCGGGAAGTGCTGTCGCGTGCGGTCCGCCGATCACCACGGGCACTCCTCGACGACGGAATTCGCGCGCCAGGCCATACGCGTGAAGAGCGGACGGCGTTGGCGCCGTAATCCCCACCAGGTCTGCCGGTTCGTCGAAGCGCACCGGTTCCACGATCTCGTCGGTGTGAGTGACGCTATGCTCGCGCGGTGTTAGAGCCGCGATCAGCGGCATCGTCAGCTGAGGGAATTGAATCAGGCGCCGACGGCGCAGGCGTCGTGACTCCGGCGACTCGGCAGTGATCAGGTGAATGCGCACTCGTTCTTATAGAAGTGTTCCGGAATCTGTACCATGGCGGGCCCCTTAGCGCAACAGAGCGATTTTGGGATTTCCCATGGCCTGTGTTCTCCCGTCGCGCTAATACTCAGAACGGGCAAAGTTCGCGAATTTTAGCTCGGATTACCGCGCTACGACCGCGCTACGGGAAGTCGTGAGAGAGAAGCTATTGGACCTGATCGGAATAATTATTATGGTGCCGAAGAAGGGACTCGAACCCCCACACCCTTGCGGGTACATGGACCTGAACCATGCGCGTCTGCCAATTCCGCCACTTCGGCGCGTGACGAACCAAGACAGCCAATACGGCTGTGCTGAGGAAGAATTACGTTAATATTGTTACAGGCACTCTGCAGGGTGTCAAACAGACGCAACTTTGGGCCTTGCACCCAAGCTGGCGGGCCAAATGCGCAAAAAAATCACGGGAGGCAGCAACATTTCAGGCCCAATCTGCTGTCCAACTTCAAGGCTGGAAAGCGTAAACCTCCAGGCCACCCGCTTCCGGCATCATAAAACAATCATGAACGGCACGAGGAATTGATGACTCCACCCACCTCACCACCGGCAAAAATAGCGCCCGAAGTGGTTATGCGGCTGCGCACCCTGGCTCACGATTTGAGCAATTCTATAGAGACGGTCATGCAGGCTTCTTATCTGCTCGCCCAGGCCAAGCTCGACGACACCAATAAGAAGTGGGTGGAGTTGATTGACAACGCCACCCGCGACGCAGCCCGCATCAACCGCGAAATTCGCGAAATCCTGCGCTCCCAGAGCTGACTGGGTGCGCCCTACTCAGGCCGCCTCCCGCAGCGGAGGTTCGGCAGTGGCGCGCAGAAAGTCCTGCGCCGCGCGGTAGCCTTCCAGGGTTCCCACATCCATGTAGTGCTCGCCCGCGTGCGTGGCGCGCACCACGTTACCGGCTGAAATGTAGGCGTTGAGCAGGCCTCCGAGATAGACATCTTCGCGGTGACGTGCCTCCCATAGCAGCTTCAGCGTGTGGAAAGCGTGGCCGGTAGCCGTAACCGCACCCCAGATCCAGTGCGAGTGAGCATCCGCCTTCTTGACTTCGACCCGCTGCACATAGTTGAGCTGGTCGCAAACCACCGCATCAAACGCCGCCGGCTCCAGCACCGGAAACAGCACCAGGTTCACGGCGGCTTCCGGATGGGCGTCGAAGGCGCTGCGATAGGCGTTTTCCGGGAACCAAATGGTATCGGGCAGTCCGATGAGCACCTGCTCATGGTGCCGAGCAAAGGGCTCGGCACGAAAAAGCGCATCGCACAATCCCCGGGGCTGCTGCTGCACTACGTAGAAGATCTGCGCCGCATATTCGCGTTCGGCAAAATACTTGATGATGTCGGTCTTGTCGGCGGAAATTACCATGCAGATCTGGCCGGCGCCGGCGGCGATCATGCGCTCCACCAGGTACTCGGCGACCGCCTTGGGCCGTTGCACGCCATCCACCGAGCGCGAGCCGACGGGCAAAAGCTCCTTGGAACAGCCTAGCGGCTGAATGCGCTGCCCCGCGCCAGCGGCGGGAATGATCCCCATCATGAAGCCACCCCCACAGAGCTGCGAGAGTGGCGGGTGGCGGCCGTTTCCTCCAAATAGTCAATCAACTGGCGCGCGCGGCGGTCGCCGCTGTGCTCCTCGAGGGTGCGCTGGCGCGCCCGCCCGGCCATGCAGGCAAGTTCAGCGTCATCCCGGCTCAGGGCGGTGATTACGTCATTTTCGTCGCGAACCACCACGATCTCCTCCGGAGCAAAAAACTCGTCCAAGCCCTGCCACCAATCAGAAAGGATGGGAGTGCCGCATGCAGCCGCCTCGAAGAAACGCCCCGAAGGACAATAGCCGGCGCGCGCCATGCCATCGCGGGTGATGTTCAGCGTGGCCCGCGAGGAGGAATAGAGAGCCGGATGGTCGGCCGGCGCTACATGGTCAAAGCGCCCCACGTTCGGCGGCGAACTCCATTCACGGGGATAGAGCGAGCCGGCAAGCAGGAAGCGCTCCTCCGGCAACTGCCGCGCCGGCTCCAGAAACAACCGCTCCAGCTTGTGCTGACGGTCAGGGGAGTACGTCCCCATGTAGCTTAGCCGGCACTGATATTCCGGCCGTGGCGGCACCCGCGCATAAACTTCCGAGTCCACGCACCCATAGAGCGCTCGTGCCCGCCTGGCACCCCAGGCACTTTCCAGTTCGCGCAAAATGTCGCCGCCGGTAAAAGAAAGGTAGAGGTCGTAGGCGGGAACTTGGGCAGCGGCCAGGTACTCCAGCTCTCGGTCCTGAAGATTTCCCAGCGTGACCGGTGTATCCAGATCGTAAAAAACGTGCAGCGGACCTGGCACGCTCAGCAGTTCCTCTCCGATGCGGGCGCCCTCGGGACAATAGCTCCCGATGATAACGACGTCGGAGTCGGCAGCGTCGGCGAGGGCGCGGACGCGCACCGCCTGCCATTCCGGATAGAGCACCAGCTCGCAGTAGTGACAGGAGGTAAAATCACGCCGCCAGTAGTAGTACTCCACATCCTTTTCGTAGAACACGCATCGGTGTCCCAGACGATAGAGGCCGCGCAGCAGCGCACGGTAGGGTGTAGCGTGTCCATTGCCCCAGGAAGATGAGAGCGTGAGACCGAAAATAGTAAGCTTCACTGTTTCACCGGCAAACCGAACTACCGCTTAACTGAGATGTGAGCAGAATGTGCCCTGTTGCCGCCAGGAGGCGGGCCTCGTGAGGCCTGCAAGCGACGGATTATGTTTCCTGGGTAGCCGGGAAAGAATCAAAACGAGCGATAGGAATGTTGCCTGTAACGTCCGCTGGCTGCGACTAAAGGACAGACGCAACAAGTTGCATTTCTACCGGTGGCCATGCCCAACAACACAGAACCCGCGTACCTCTACCTGACTACCATCGGCCGGCGCAGCGGCCTGCCGCGGGAAATTGAGATCTGGTTCACGCGCACAAACGGGTGTTATTACTTGATCGCTGAATACTCCACCAGCCATTGGGTACAGAACGTCACGGCCAATGCTCAAGTCAGGGTGCGGCTGGGCAAAAATCGGTTTGCTGCCACGGCCCGGGTCATTAGTCCAGAGGCTGAGCCCGAACTGCACGGCGCTGTGCGGCAGCTATCCAGGGAGAAATACGGCTGGGGTGACGGCGTCGTGGTGGAGTTGCAGCCGGAGCATGGCCAGCGCACAAATGAGACGTAGCGAGTTACGTCTCTACCACAGCTCAGTGCATGGGATTGACAGGGCGGAACCGCACGAACAGCAAGACCCCAACCGGGTGCGCGCCATAGATGGTATTCAGAAACTCCGGCTTGCTGTAGAAGGTCACCTGCCCTCCAAGCGCGGTGGAGACGTACCGTACCCAGGAAAATTCGCGATCGTAGCCTGCGGTGTAGGCCTGAACGCGTCCCAGGAATCCCTCCACCGCATTCGACGCCACGGGAGGCCCGCCCAGGAGCAGATCGCTAGTGCGGTCTACATTCTCTACTCTTCCCCAGATGTTGTTCCGATCAAGGAAATGCAGGGTTGATTCCGCCATGTACCCATTGAACACTTGATGCCCGTTCAGGTCGCTGTTGCGGCCCCAGAGCAGGGTCGTGGCCCAGTTACCGCCCGCCATCGGGCGGTTATACATGACGGAAGCTGTCATGCGGCGCACATCCTCGTCAGGATGGATTGCCTCGGGGCTGGTGAGGTGGGCGAGCGAATACTGCATGCTCCACTTCTGCGCCGGACTGACGGTCACCCGGGTGGACCAGGAATCAATCTTGCCGGCATCCAGGTCCCATCGGTCCTCATCGGGCTCGCGCCCATGAAAGCCCGAGGCTTCGAAACGCACCATGCGGTATGCCAAGCCCACGGTGACCACATCGTCCGCAATGTGGGTGGAATCTTCCAGGTGGTGTCCGAGCGGAGCCACGGGATTCTCCACCGCGGAAGCACGGTGCGGATAGGCGGCGGGCCCCATGGCGGGGTCGCCCACCGGCGCGCCGTAGAAAGACAGCAGTGCGTGCTCGCTGAGCTTGAGATCGTAAAACGCGGATAGTTCCATAAACAGATCATGCGGGTGTTGGCCGTCCACAATGGGCCGGCCAAACGCGGTTTCCCCTTGCTGAAACAACTCCGGGTAGCGGCGCTGGCTGACGGTGGCGGGTTCGAGGCTAATCATGGTCCGCAACGTCAACTGGCCGGGACCGAGGTCGCGCTGCACCATGGGCATAAACCAGTTGGTGGAGAAGAACTTGTCCGCGCCGCGCGGCCCGCTCTGCTGCAGTTCATTGATGAAGGCCTGCCCATGAAACATCAGGCGCCACTTTCCCGCTGTGGTCATCAGCATGGGGACAGGCGTGGAGACCGGTTCCAGGCTGGTGCCCGAATCAGTGTGCTGGAGAATGGCGGTGATCAGAGGACCAGTGCCCGGTTTGGCGTGGGTCATTTGTGTCATGGAGCAATGCTGCCGGTGCTGCTCAGCGGTCTGCTGCATACTGTGCATTTGCTGACTGGCGCATACCGGGACGGGCGCGCCCCAACCGGCTGGAGCTAGTGGGCAAAGCAGCAGAACAAAATAAAGCCAGAATGCTCGCAAATAAACCTCCGCAGCGCTCTGACAACAACTCAGAGCGCCTGTTTCGTTAGGCGGCAGAAGATGAAAGGAGGCTAGATGCGCCAAACAGAAGATATCAGTGGTGGGCTGGGGGTGAGAGCAGTCGTACCAATTGCAGAGACTTGCACGGCCTGCACGATCAGGGTCAAGGCGGATACCGGCGCCGGAAGAGCGCAGAAATTTTCCAGCATCGGACGTACGAGCGCCGGCTGATGATGCACGCTCACGCAACAGGAATGCGGGCTGCTGGCGGGAACGCGCTCATGCTGGCACTGTCCGTTAGGCGACGGAGGCAGCAAGGTAGCCGGGGCAAGCGGGCAATTGGCTACCACCACAAGATCCACGGCTAACAGCAGCCACAGCGTCTTGGTGAGCGTCCCGCGCATGCTCTATCCAAGGTAGCGCGGCTCCAGCAAAAACGCCAGTGCTACTACCCGCTCAGATTTCGATAATCATCTGCTGCAAGCGCGTGGGGTATTTGTTGATGATTTCGCCGCCGGTTCTGGTGACCACGACAGTATCGGAGTGGCGGAAGCCGCCAAAATTAGGATCGTAAACGCCGGGCTCACAACTGAAGGTCATGCCCGATTTGAGCACGGTCTTGTCGCCTTCCGCGATCCAGGGCGATTCATGGGCTTCCAGCCCAATGCCATGTCCGCAGCGGTGACGGATAAAGGAAGTAAAACCGGCGTTGCGAATCTGGTCCAGCCCCAGTTTGTCCACATCCTGCGCGATGGCGCCTTCCTTCATGGCTGAGGCCGCGGCATCGTGCGCCGCCAGCATCGCGTCGTAGAGGCGCTTAGCATAGTCGCTGGGCTTGCCTACGCAGAAGGAGCGCTCGCATTCCACGTTGTAGCCGCCCACTTGCGCCCCGAAACTCAGGATGAGCGGGTCGCCGCGCTTGAGCACATCCTTGCTGGGCACGGCATGCGGAAATGCGGAACGGCGGCCAAACGGCACCAGGCCGCCAAAGGGCGCATCAATGCCCACGCCCACCACGTCGTGCAGTTCGTGCGACATTTTGTCGGCCACCGCGTCAGCACTGGCCTTCAATATCTGGTCTTCGGTCACCGCCCCATGGTGGGCCACAAAGTCGCGTCCGGCCTGCACCGTGAAGTCGGCAAAGGCCATGGCGCGGCGCATGATGCGCAGTTCATCTTCATCCTTCACCCAGCGCAGGTGCTCCACAATGTCGTCGGCAGTCACGAAACTGGCGTTGGGAGCGCCCTGGCACAGTTGGTTGAGCCGGCCTTGTGTCGGCTCTTCAATCCCAATGCGGGCGCGATCGAAACCGCGGCGAGCGATGCGCTCCGCTATCCAGCGTACCCGGTTCACCGGCCCGGGAAAGTCGAAGTACGATTCGTAGTCCTTCACCCACCATAATTTGACCTGGTCCGATTCCAGTTCCGGGATGAACAGCGCCGGGTCACCGGTTTTTGGGATGAAGGCAGCCAGCGGACGCTCGGTGGAGAGATGAAAGTACCCCGTCGTGTAGATGACGTTGATGGCGTGCATCAGCAGCAGGGCGTCGAGCCCGCGCTTGTCCAGTTCCGCTTGCACCTGCGCAATTTTGCGGCGGTACCAGTCCGGCTCCAGGCGATCGTGTTGCGGCGGCGGAACGGCGGCGGAAACTCTAAGCATGCGCGTGCGCCCAAACAAGCGAGAGCTGGCGGTCACCAGCACGGACCCTGCCATAGTCCGCAAAAAATCGCGCCTCACCCAACCACCGCGGTTGTCGTCTGCCATCAACCCTCCACACCAGGCTGAATTAAAGAAGAAACCGGGATTATACCGGGGGTAGGCAGGACATTGAAATCCGGCCGGGGTGCTTGGACGTCAGAAGAAAAAAAGGACCTCACGGGGCGGTACACCCCTCAAGGTCCTTTGGTTTGACAACCAGAGCGCCTTACTTGCTGGCTTTAGCTTGCATGTTGGCCTGGGTAACGGCAGCGATGAAGGGTTGCGCGTCCTTGGGCACTTTGGTCTTTCCGGTCAGCACCTCGTTGGCTGGTATCAGGTGGCCGTAAACTTCGCGCATGGCGTCTTCATCGGGCTCGATGACGGCGCCTTCCAGGTCCACCCCGGCAAACACGCCCTTGCTGCGCGAGTAAGTGAGAATCGGAGCGTTCATCTTCCAGTCCACGCCGGCGGAGGCATGGCGGCCCACCGGACCCGCCGAGGCCGAAGCCGAACCGCCAACTTGGAAGCGGTTCTTCAGCAACTGGTCCATGCCCTGCTGGTTCATGATCATCATCACGAGGTCAACCCCCTCAACTCCGATCTGCGCTCCCCAGCTCCCGCCGCCGATGGTGAAGAACTCAGGCGCGCTCCAGCCGTCGGGCGTGCGGCAAATGGCCAGGCCCTTGCCATGCTTGGCGCCAAACACAAACCCGCCCTTCAGCATGTGCGGCACCACAGCCACGCACTTGGCTTTGTCGAACACCTCGTTGGGAATGCCTTTATCAGGCGTGGCCATGATCTGCTGCAGCACCTGGCCGGCCTTCTGCATGCGGTCGCTGGGCGTGTCGGCGAACGCCGCTCCCGCCAGCAACACAATTACTGCGAACCCTATCAACTTTTTCATAAATCCCCTCTTTGCCGGGCTTCTCCCCGAGCTTTTTCTGCCCCGCGCTTGCTTAGAAGCAGGAGCCCGCATTTGAGTTAGCCATGCCACTTCCAGCGGTGCGGCTCCGGCCTGCAGCAGCATGGCTTCCGGCCCATTCACAAGGACGCACAACAACAGATGCACGTCCATCATCAAAGGCACACAGGAGACGCTATGCGACGCCACTTCGGTTTCATTGCTTGTGTGCTGCTCTTTGCCCTGGCTTTATGGGGACAGCAAATCCGCCAGCTGACAGTCAGCCCTGCGCTGCCAGGGGCCAGTGGCACGATGGGTATTTCTCACGACACCAGCGGCACTATCTACATCAACATCCAGGCGAAGCACCTCGCCCGGCCTGATCAGCTGCATCCCGCCAAGACTGCTTACGTGGTGTGGGTTCAGCCCCCGGGTCAGCCATCGCAGAATCACGGAGTGCTGCAGGTAAACGACAAGCTGGAAGCGATTTACTTCACCACTGTGCACACCAATAATTTCAATTTGTTTGTGACGGCTGAGGACAATTCCAAAGTGACGCGACCGAGCGGGGAGCACCTGCTTAGCGCCCATAACTGATCGCGTCCTCGGGATCTAAACGTCTGCTTTACACCTATGGACGCGGTGGCCGGCCTTGCTTAAGCCACTCCAGGAACATCTGCTCCTCGGAGCGATCGGCGCTGCGCAAGACATGGCGTAGGGTGTTGCCGCTCACAAAGTGGCAAACTTCTTCGGCCACGTTCTTGACGTGGTCGCCGGCCCGCTCCAGCGCCTGCGCCATCAGCAGCACCTGAATGCTCTCCCGGCAAGGCTCAGCTTCGGGATTCTCAATGTGGCGCACGAAAGCCAGGTTGCGCAGACGATCGAGCTCTCCATCGCTGCGCAGCACATTGATGGCGCGGTTCAGATCGTGCCCGGCGAACGCCTGATAGGCATCCGCCAGCATCTTTTCCAGAACCGAAGCCATGCGGATAAGGTCCTGCACATCGCGGCTCTCCAGGCGTGGCCCGACAGCACGCCCAGTCGAGGCGAAGCTGGCCACCAGGTCGCCGATGCGCTCCAGATCGGTCATGCACTTCATGCAGGCCAGCAATTCGCGGCGTTCCGGTTCGCTGGCCCCGGCCAGGGCGGCACTCAGCCGCTGATCAAGCTCGCGGTCCAGCCGGTCCAGTTCCCGCTCGCATTCGTCCACCTTAGTGTAGAGGTTGGGCACAGCCGAGCCCAGGGCATCCGCCACATGCGCCGCCGCCTCCTTCGCCAGTTGGCAGGCGCGCAGGGTGAGCCCAACCAGGTAAGCATGTTCGGCTGGGGCCCCTTCAGGACCTACTTCAGCGGGCAGCGCCATGACAAGACCTCGATGCTGGATTCGTGGAGAACTACAGCGAAGATAGCCCGCGAATGTTAATGGGTAATTACAACGGAATGAATTTGCTGTAAAACGCTTTACCCCAGCTTCGCTCCGTTGGGCACCCTCCTCTCCGGGTGCAAAAGGACCACTTCTCCGCTGGGAAGATAGAAGCCCGTCGTCAGCACCTCGGAAAAGAATGCCGCCACCTGTTTGGGAGGGAAATTGACCACCCCTAATATCTGCTTTCCCAGCAGATATTCCTTGCTGTACAAGTGTTTGATCTGGGCGCTTGAGCGCTTTATCCCCAGTTCGCCAAAGTCAATTTTGAGCTTGTAAGTCGGCTTGCGGGCCTCAGGAAAATCTTCCACCTCAATGATGGTTCCGGCGCGCAGCTCAACTCTTTCGAAATCCGTCCAGCTGATCGGTTCCATGATTCCTCTCGAATGACGGCTGCTGCAATTTGATCCCCGTGATTGTATACATTGGAGTGCGAAGCTTAACTGTCCATGTCGCACAGCTGCAACATCCCCCGTATCTCTCCCGCAGCGATCCACGAAGCCCGGCTGCGAATCCGTGCCGAGTTTCTCGATTCGCCGCAGCTCGAGAATGACGAGCTCTCTCGGGTGGTGGGCACTCGCCTGCTATGCAAGGACGAAACCGGGAATGTGGTCGGCTCTTTTAAGGGGCGTGGCACTGACTCATTTATCGGCTCCCTCAGGCCGGAGGTGAAGTCACTGGTGACGGCTTCAGCAGGCAACTTCGGGCTGGCGCTGGCTTACGCGGCAAAACGCCGCGATATCACCGTCACCGTGTACGCTGCTGAGACCGCCAGCCCTATGAAACTCGACCGCCTCCGCTCGGCAGGCGCAAAGCTGAAGCTGGCAGGTCGGGATTTCGATGAAGCCAAAGACCACGCTCGCGCCGCCGCGAAGCACATCCAGGCCATGTTTGTCGAGGATGGGCGCGAGCCCGCCATTACCGCCGGCGCTGGAACCATCGGAATGGAGCTGACAGGTTCCGCGGACCAGATTGACACGATGGTGGTGCCCCTGGGCAACGGAGCCTTGCTGGCTGGCATTGGCTGCTGGCTTCGCTCGCGTTCACCGCGGACGCGCGTTATCGGAGTCTGCGCCGAGGGCGCACCCGCCATGGCGCTCTCCTGGCGTTCTCACGCCCCGCAGAGCACGAGCAGTGTTGACACTATCGCCGACGGTATTGCGGTGCGCGTGCCGGTTCCGGAAGCGCTGGGCGACCTGGAGAACGTGGTTGATGACATTGTCCTGGTCAGCGATGATGCCATTAAGCAAGCGCTAAGGCTCGTTCACCGGCATTTGAACTTGATCTCCGAGCCGGCCGGTGTAGCTGGTGTGGCCGCTTTGCTCAGCCATTCCTCATTGGCGCGCGGCCTGGTGTGTACGCCAATCACTGGCGGCAATGTGGCGAAGGAGCAACTGCGCCAGTGGCTGGCTGAAACTCCATGACCTGTTTGCGGCCGGCTCAATCGCCAATGTCTTCATTCCACAAATCAGGATGGGCAGCGATAAACTGACGCATCAGCGCGATGCACTCCGGGTCATTCAGGATGCTGAGCGCTACGCCGGAAGTACGAAATAAGTCCTCAGCGCCTCGAAAATTTGTGTTCTCTCCGATGACGACGCGGGGAATCTTGAACAGCAGCGTGGTGCCGGTACACATCACGCACGGGCTCAGGGTGCTGACCAGGGTCAG
>DATEGI010000280.1:0-8979 GCA_035280205.1 Terriglobales bacterium
TTTCTTGCGGAGCAATATTTTCCTGAATGTCATCCTGAGCGCGGAGTCGAAGGACCCCTGCGTTACTTGCGCCAAGTACATTTGCCTAGGGAGTTCTCTAGTAAAAACTCCCACCTTCATCTCGCTGCTTCCTACCGTTGCAGCGGTCTTTCAACTCGGGCCTACGCTCTCAGTCAAAATACAGCCGTGTTGTGGCGGGGCTCTGCCCGCCTGGACGGGGCCAAGCCCCGTCCCTACACGCTACAATCTCCCCATGGCTGCCTCGGAAAAGCCCTCCCTTCCTGTGGAACAAGCTCTGAACTGGAACCACTATGTTTCTGATTTCCAGAATGCCGCTCATCAGGCGGTGGACTGGGTAACGGAGTACCTGCGCGATACCCGCCGCTACCCCGTTGCCCCAGACATGAAACCCGGCAAACTGGTGGACGCACTCCCGCGCTCCGGCCCCGATCACGGCGAGAGCTTTGCCGCGATTCTGCGCGACTTCGACACAAAAATCATCCCCGCAGTCACCCACTGGAACCATCCCGGCTTTCTCGCTTATTTCGCCTGCACGGGTTCCACGCCAGCCATCATTGCGGAGATGTTGGCGACAGCGCTCAACACCAACGGCTTGCACTGGGACACTTCCCCGGCTTTGGTCGAACTGGAGCAGGTGGCGCTGGGCTGGCTGCGCGACTGGATGGGCGTGCCCAAGGAGTGGTTCGGCATCATCTACGACACCGCTTCCACCTCCAGCTTCCATGCCATCTGCGCCGCCCGTGAGATGGCCGACCCCGATACCCGGCTGAACGGCGCCAGCGGCAACCTGCTGCTCTACACCTCCGAGCAGTCTCATTCTTCCATTGAGAAGGGCGCCATCGCCGCCGGCGTCGGCCAGCGCAACGTGCGCAAGATTCCGGTGGACGCTGAATTCCGGATGAAGCCTGATGCGCTGGCCGGGGCCATCGAGCACGACCTTGCCGCCGGCAAGAAGCCGTTCTGCGTGGTGGCCACCGTGGGCACCACTTCTACCACCAGCGTGGATCCTGTGGCCCCGATCGCTGACATCGCGGAGAAACATGGCCTGTGGCTGCACGTGGATGCCGCCTATGCCGGAGCCGCCGCCATCCTCCCCGAATGCCGCCACATCCTTTCCGGCATCGAGCGCGCTCAGTCGCTGGTCGTAAACCCGCACAAATGGCTGCTCACCAACATTGACCTGAGCGCCTTCTACACCCGCCGGCCTGACATCCTGCGGCGTGCGTTTTCCCTTACGCCCGAGTATCTGCGCGCCTCCGAAGACCCGCGTGCCATCCACCTGATGGACTACGGCGTGCCCCTAGGTCACCGCTTCCGCGCGCTCAAGCTGTGGTTTATCCTGCGCTACTTCGGGCGCGAGCGCCTGCAGCAGATTCTGCGCTCACACATGGACTGGGCACAGCGCATCGCCCATGAAATTCAGGCCGATTCCGGCTTCGAAGTGGTTGCGCCCGTGCCATTCTCGGTGGTCTGCTTCCGCCACAAAGGCTCGGATGACGACAACCGCCGCATCTTCGAAAAGGTAAATGCCTCCGGGAAGTTCTTAATCTCCCACACTCAGCTCGGGGGACGCTACGTGCTGCGCCTGGCCGTCGGCAACCTTGGCACCACCTGGAATGACGTGCACGCGGCGTGGGAGATGATTAAAAAAGGAGTCAGGAGTCAGTAGTCAGGTGGCTTGCGTTGCCAAAATTGTTTTGAATGTCATCCTGAGCGGTGGAGTCGAAGGACCTCTGCGTTTGTTTGCGCTCAATACACCTGCCCCGGGGAGTTCTCTTTAGAAACTGCCTCCTTCATCTCGGTACCTGCTATCGTTGGAGGGGTCTTTCGACTCGGGCATGTGCCTTCGCTCAAGATGACAGAAACTCAAGAAACGTAGTATGGATGCACTGGTATCAATAGCCTGGACTTAGCTTGCCGAAGGAGCGGCTGCCCCCCTTAGTTCACAGGATTAGCTTTTCAGCGCTTCCTGCAGCTTGCGCGATTTGGCCTCGACTCCCTGGGCCAGCTTCAGCTTGTGGGCAATCAGCTTGGTGGCGATTCCGGCATCGCTGACTCCTAAAATCTGTGCCGCCAGAATGCCCGCATTTGTCGCCCCCGGTTTGCCGATGGCCACCGTGGCCACCGGAATTCCCGCCGGCATCTGCACCGTGGCCAGCAGCGAATCCATGCCCTGCAGCGAAGTGGAGGGAATGGGCACGCCGATCACCGGCAGCGTAGTATGGGCGGCGATCACGCCCGCGAGGTGAGCGGCTCCCCCCGCCCCGGCAATAATCACGCGAATGCCGCGTTCCGCTGCCTTGGCCGCGTATTCGGCTGTGCGTGCTGGCGAGCGGTGCGCCGAGGTCACGTCTATTTCATGGCCGATGCCAAACTCCTCCAGCGCCTTGGCCGCCTCGCGCATGACCTCCAGATCGGAGTCGCTGCCCATCACGATAGATACCAGTGTTTTTCCCGCCAACTCTCTTCTCCTTTAAGCTTACTAGCTGGCTGGCTAAGAAAGGTAAGCAGCTAGTTAGCTAGACAGCAAGTCAACTTTTTACCGCCCGCGCCGCAATGTCCTTGCGGTAGTGCATGCCGTCAAATCCGATGCCGGAAATCGCCGCGTAGGCCCCCTCCACTGCCTCTCCCAGCGTGTCTGCCCTGGCGGTCACGCCCAGCACTCGCCCCCCCGTGGTGTAGTAGGTGCCGTCCTGATAGCTCGTACCGGCGTGGAACACCTTCACACCCGGTCGCTGGCTGGCCTGCTCCAGCCCGACAATCTTTTTTCCCGCGGCAAAGGTTCCGGGGTAGCCTCCCGAAGCCACCACCACGCACACGGCCGGCTGCGGCGACCACTTGAATTCTGCGTCGCTTACCCGGCCCTCGATGGCTGCCTCCATGGCTGAAACCAGGTCGCTCTCCAGCCGCATGAGAATGGGCTGCGTTTCGGGATCGCCAAAGCGGCAGTTGAACTCCAGCACCATGGGCCCGGTGGCGGTCATCATCAGCCCACAATAGAGCACGCCGCGATACTCCGTGCCTTCCGACTTCATTCCTTCGACCACTGGCCGCGCGATGTGCGCCACCAGCCAGTCCCTCATCTTGGCGTCAATGATGTCGTCGGTTGAATACGCGCCCATGCCGCCGGTATTGGGGCCGGTATCGCCGTCGCCCACCCGCTTGTAGTCCTGCGCTGCCACCAGCGGCGCCACTCGCTCGCCATCGCTTATTACCAAAAAGGAGAGCTCCTCGCCTTTCAGACACTCTTCCAGCACTACCCGGCTGCCGGCTTCGCCCAGCATCTTGCCGGAAAGCATATCCACGGCCACCGCCGAAGCTTCTTCCTTGGTCTTGGCGATAACCACACCCTTACCTGCTGCCAGCCCGTCAGCCTTCACTACTACCGGCAAATGAAAGTGGACGAGCGCGTCCTTGATCTCTCCTGGTGAGCTGCACACGGCGTAGTGGGCTGTCGGGATACGGTGCCGCTGCATAAATTCCTTGGCGAAGGTTTTGCTCGCCTCCAGTTGCGCCGCTGCCCGGGTCGGGCCGAAGGTTCGCCACCCACGCTCCGTGAATTCGTCCACCACGCCCAGGCTCAGGGGCAGTTCGGGCCCCACTATTGTGAGATCGGGCTGCACCCGCTGCGCCGCCTGCACCAGTGACTCCAGCGACTTCACGTCTGCCGCCACGCACTCTGCTTCCCGGCAGATGCCGCCGTTGCCGGGCGCGCAGTACACCCTGGAAACACGCGGCGACTGCCGCAGCTTCCACACCAGCGCATGCTCGCGACCGCCGCTGCCGATGACCAGGATTTTCATCGCCGCTGTCCGGAACATTTCAGGTTAGGGTGCAACTGAAGTTGCTGTCAAACCAGCGACGCCTGTGTGGGCACGGGGCTCCGCCCCCTGCAGGTCGAGCGCAGCTCGCCTTCTCAAATCAAGAGCTGGACGCCGACCCTGCCCGGCCGCGAGCCCGTTGCCTCTCCCCCCGCCTTATGTAAACTGTGACTACCCATGGAGGAGAGCTCCTCAAGCCAGACCGACAGGGCGCGCCCGCGTTCCAAATGGCTGCCTTACTTCCGGCGTTCTGAAATCTGGTCCTACTTCGGACCAGCTTTTGTCGCCAGCATTGCCTACATTGACCCTGGCAACTTCGCCGCTAACATCCAGGGCGGAACTGAATTCGGCTACACGCTGCTTTGGGTGCTCCTGTGGTCGAATGCCATGGCCATCCTGATTCAGTTCCTGGCCGCCAAGCTGGGCATCGCCACCGGCAAAACACTGCCCCAAAACTGCCGCCAGCATTTTTCGCGTACTACGAATTTGGGCCTCTGGGCAGCCGCCGAGTTGGCTGCGCTGGCTACTGACTTGGCTGAATTTCTGGGCGCCGCCCTGGGCTTTTATCTGTTGCTGAACATCAACTTGCTGCTCGCCGCCCTGCTCACTGGTGTGTGCGTCTTCCTCATCCTGACCACCGAGCTTTACGGTTTCCGCCGCTTGGAGCAGGTGATCATGGCCTTTGTCTTCGGCATCGCCACCTGCTACGCGGTGGAAATCTTCCTCGCTCATCCTGATTGGCGCGCTGTGGCGCATTACGTCGTGGTGCCACATCTGACCTCGGCCAGTGTCTACATCGCAGTAGCAATGCTCGGGGCCACCGTCATGCCGCACGTGGTTTACCTGCATTCCGCGCTGGTGCAGCACCGGATTCGCGAGGAGGAAGAGCGTTCGCCCAACGGCGCCGTACACCGCGTGCGCCATGTGCGCTATGAGTTGTGGGACGTGCTTGCCGCCATGAACGGTGCTTGGCTCATCAATTCCGCCATGATCATCATGGCCGCCGCGGTCTTCGCCCATGCTGGACGCAACGTGATGTCCATCGAGCAGGCGCATGAAACCTTGCGCCCACTGTTGGGCCGCTTCTCGGCTATGGCCTTCGGCTTGGCGCTGCTGCTTTCCGGCCTGGCCTCGTCAACCGTGGGCACCATGGCCGGGCAGGTGATTATCGAAGGCTTTCTGGAAATCAAGTTCCCCATTTTCCTGCGCCGCCTCATCACCATGATTCCGGCAATTGTGGTGATAGCGATCGGCCTCGACCCGCTCAAAATCCTGGTGCTCTCCCAGGTGGTGCTCAGCTTCGCCCTCCCTTTCGCTCTTATCCCGCTGATCATCCTCACCCGCCGCCAGGACGTCATGGGCCACCTGCGCAACGCTCATCGCACCAACTGGCTGGCCTACGTCACTACCGGCGTGATTCTCGCTCTAAATGCGCTGCTGCTGTTCCAGGCCCTGGGCGGAAAATTCTGATCGTCGCAGCCGTAGACCGCCTAGGCTGTCATGTTGAGCGAGGGCGCACGCCCGAGTCGAAACACCCCTGGGCGGCTCCAATCCGCTGATCCTGCTTAATGGAGTTTCCAGGTCACATCAATATCGTCCCACTGAAAGATTCTGTTGTGCGAATGCGGTGGAGCACGTTGCGGCAAAGGTCCTTCATCTTCGCAAGCATCAACTTGGTCCGCTCAGGATGACGGCAGTTAGTTTTGTGCGCACTACCACATCCTCCGCCGAAGGTTTTACACTAGAAGTTTGAGCATCTGAAAAGGGGCACTCATGTCGGCAAATAGTTTTGGCAGCCGTTCCAGCCTGCGCGTGGGCGAGAAGGAATACGAAATCTACCGCTTGGACGCGCTCGACAAGCAGGGCATTTCCACCCGCCACCTGCCGTTTTCGTTGCGCATTCTGCTGGAGAACCTGCTCCGCACCGAAGACGGACAGACGGTGAAGGCGGAGGACATCCGCGCCCTCGCCTCCTGGAACAAGAACACTGTGCCCTCGCGCGAAATCGCCTTCAGCCCCAGCCGCGTGCTCATGCAGGACTTCACCGGCGTCCCCGCTGTGGTGGACCTGGCCGCCATGCGCGACGCCATGCGCCAGTTGGGCGGCGACCCCGGCAAAATCAATCCCATCCAGCCCGCCGAACTTGTGATTGACCACTCCGTGCAGGTGGACGAGTTCGGTACCACCTGGGCGTTCCAGGTGAACGCCGACATGGAATTCCAGCGCAACAAGGAGCGCTATGCGTTCCTGCGCTGGGGCCAGACCGCATTCCGCAATCTCGCCATCGTGCCGCCCGACACCGGTATCGTGCACCAGGTCAATCTGGAGTACCTCGCGCGTGTGGTCTTTGTGCAGCCTAACGGCTCGCGCCCGCAGGCCTACCCCGATACGCTGGTTGGCACCGACTCCCACACCACCATGATCAATGGCCTGGGCGTGCTGGGCTGGGGCGTAGGCGGTATTGAAGCCGAGGCCGCCATGCTTGGCCAGCCGGTTTCCATGCTCATTCCGCAAGTTGTGGGCGTCCGCCTGAAAGGTAAACTGCGCGAGGGCTCCACCGCCACTGACCTGGTCCTCACCATAACGGAAATGCTGCGCAAGCACGGTGTGGTCGGCAAATTTGTGGAGTACTTCGGGCCCGGCCTGGCCTCACTGCCGCTGGCCGATCGCGCCACCATAGGCAACATGTCGCCGGAGTACGGCGCCACCTGCGGCATTTTTCCCATTGATGCGGAAACCCTGCGCTATCTCCGGCTCAGCGGACGCAGTGAGGAGCAGATCGCCCTGGTTGAGGCCTACTGCCGCGAACAGGGCCTGTTCCACAATGAGAAGACACCGGAAGCGGAGTACTCCGAACTTCTCGAGCTTGATTTGGCTAAAGTCGAGCCCAGCCTGGCCGGCCCCAAGCGCCCTCAGGACCGCGTGCCTCTTTCTCGCGCAGGCGAATCCTTCCAGCAGGCTTTGCCTTCGTTGATTAAGCCGCCCAAAGCGGTCGCCGCTGCCGCCGCCAAAACCACGACCCCCGCCGCCAACAACGCCCTGCGCGTTATCGGCCGCTGGGAGGGCGAAGGCGGCAGTCCCACCGCTGTGGGCGTAGAAGATGCCGAAGCTCCCGCTGCCGAGAAGCCGGTCCTGGTGGACGTGAAGAAGAATCTGCATCACGGCAGCGTCGTCATTGCCGCCATTACCAGTTGCACCAACACCTCCAATCCTTCGGTGATGCTGGCTGCCGGCCTGCTGGCCAAAAAAGCGGTCGAACGTGGGCTTAGCGTGCCCCCCTGGGTCAAGTCCTCACTGGCGCCAGGCTCCAAGGTAGTGCGCGACTATCTCGACCGCGCCGGCCTCACGCCATTCCTCGACAAGCTGCGCTTCAACCTGGTGGGCTACGGCTGCACTACCTGCATCGGTAACTCCGGGCCGCTGCCGGCGGAAGTCTCCGAGGCCATTGACGAAAACAACTTGGTTGTCGCCTCCGTGCTCTCCGGGAACCGCAACTTCGAAGGCCGCATCAACTCCGAAGTTCGCGCCAACTACCTGATGTCGCCGCCGCTGGTGGTGGCCTTTGCCCTGGCCGGCCGCATTGATATTGACCTGCAGAACGAGCCCCTGGGCCGCGACCGCCAGGGCAAACCCGTGTTTCTCTCTGAGATCTGGCCCTTACAGCGCGAGGTGGACGAAACCATCCGCAGCGCAGTCGAGGCCGGTATGTTCCGCAAAAGCTACGGCGAAGTCTTTGCCGGCGACGACCGCTGGCGCTCGCTGAACATTCCCAAAGGGCAGACCTACGCCTGGGATGGTGCCTCCACCTACATCAAGCAGGCGCCGTATTTCGACGACATGCCGGCCAATCCGCCTGCTGTGGAAGATATCCGCGGCGCACGCGTGCTCGCCAGCCTGGGGCACAGTGTTACCACCGACCACATCTCGCCCGCCGGTTCTATCAAAGCCGACAGCCCGGCCGGCAAGTATCTGGTCGCCCATGGCGTGCAGGTGAAAGACTTCAACTCCTACGGCTCGCGCCGCGGCAATCACGAGGTCATGGTGCGCGGCACCTTTGCCAACGTGCGCCTGCGCAACAAGATGGTGCCCAGCCTGGAGGGCGGCTTTACCCGCCACCTGCCCGATGGCAAAGAGATGACGATTTTCGAGGCATCAGAAAAGTATCTGGCTGACGGCGTGCCGCTCATCATCCTTGCCGGCAAAGAGTACGGCTCGGGCTCCTCGCGCGACTGGGCGGCAAAGGGCCCGCGCCTGCTGGGTGTGCGCGCGGTGATTGCCGAAAGTTACGAGCGCATCCACCGTTCCAATCTCGTTGGCATGGGCGTTCTGCCCTTGGAATTCACCAACGGTCAGGACTCAGAAAAACTTGGGCTCACCGGCGAGGAGGTTTATGAAATCGCCGGTTTGGCTCCGATTATCGAGAAATTCCCACCCCAGCGCGTAGTGCAAGTGCACGCTCGCCGGGCTGATGGTAAGGACATCAGCTTCCAGGCTCAGGTCCGCATCGATACGCCACAGGAAGCGCTCTACTACAAGCATGGCGGCATTCTGCAGTATGTGCTCCGTCAACTCGCCGCCAAATCGAGAAGCGCGACCCACTAACGGTCACGTTGCATTTAGCATTCAGCCCGACAATAGCCCTTCAATGGCTGAATGTTGACTGCTGACTGCTAAATGCTGCTCTGTCCTCCCGATCTGGGATTACCTTGGTACGCTTAAGGTAAGTCTTGCCTGTTCATCTACTTGCAAGGGAATACAAGGCGCTCACCTATCCCTTGTGTCCACAAATACTTGCAGAAATATCGTGTCCGTGAGGTAAAATATTCTTGCGTTTGATCGAAAGCGGTTTGTGAGCAGTAACGCTAAACAGCACCTGCCTGCATTGTCCTGCGTTTGATCTCGCAACAAATCACCAAGAAAAGGAATTGGCAACACAATGGAAACAGGAACCGTAAAGTGGTTCAACGACGCGAAGGGCTATGGTTTTATCAGCCGCCAGAATGGCGAAGATGTTTTCGTCCACTTCTCGGCTATCCAATCCAGCGGCTTCCGCAGCTTGCAGGAAGGGCAACAGGTCCAGTTCGACGTCGTAAAGGGACCCAAAGGCTGGCAGGCAGAGAACGTCAAACCGCTGTAA
>DATEGI010000281.1:0-3110 GCA_035280205.1 Terriglobales bacterium
AACCCGCAAACCAGACGCAGGTTCCAGTCATCCAGTAAACCCAGGTCAATTCGCCTTCCGAGCCGGTCAGAAACAGCACGGCTCCCGCTACCAGCATGCCGAGGCCCGCAAACCCAATGACATCTGTGCGCCGGAGCATGACGCGGCCTCCTTTCGGCGTGTCCGGCGACAGCGGTACCGCCTGGACATGCGCAGGCCCAGATTAGTCACGGCTTGGTGTGATGTTATGCAGCAGGACGTCACCCCCTGTCTGTGACCGGCATCACCGACCTGTTGTGGCCTGGGTCAAGGCTGGCTGTGACAAGGGGGTGGAAGCAGCAGAAACGCAAAACGCGCATGCTCCTCAACATTTGTTATGCCGGGCAGCCGGAGAGTTACGGCAGTGATGTATGGGAAGGCTGGGTGGAGGTCTAGACTTGTGCCATGGACACACCGTCGAACGCGGGCCCGGCAGGGATAAACCTGAATATGTCGTCCCCGGGACCTATCGAGCCGGGGAAGTCATCTGGGCGAACGGTGTGGCTGGTGGCGGTGGCAGCGCTCCTGGCGCTAGCCTTAGCCACGCCTACCGCGCACGCGGCCTGGCAGCAGGTGGCGCAGTTCCTTAGTCTGCTAGGCAAGCCGGTCCCGGCCTCCGCCAACGTTCTTTCCGAACATGAGATTGAGCAACTGGACCGCATGAGCCCGCAAGCGCAAGCCATGCTCTTGCTGGAGCGCTCCATCAATCATTACAAGGGCGCCAACGATCAGATCGCCGCGCGCGTGCAGCAGTGGCAAGGCAAGCTGAAGATGGATGGGCGCCTGAATAACCTGTTCGTCACCGCGCTCAACTCCGATGACCTGCGGGTGCGGGCGGCGGCCATCGAGGTGGACCTGGCGGCGCGCAATCTGAAGAAGACTTCGGCCACGCTGGACCGACTGGAGCCGGACGCTTATACGGGAGAGCAGGGGCCTCGCGCTAATGCGCTGTGGGATATCGGGCTGCTGGGCGGCCGCGGCATCGAGCCGCAGCGAGCGGCACAGATTCTGTTGGCTTCCATTCACGATGCCAATGTGAACATTCGCTATTGGGTGGTAGAGGGACTTTCTTATCTGGGCACCGATGAAACCATCGCGCCGCTCCTGGGCGTGTTGCACGATGATCCCTCGCCCATGATCCGCGAGCGGGCGGCTTGCGCGCTGGCGCAGTCAGGCATGTTGAGCGAAAAGCAGCGCCGCACAGCGGTGCCTAAACTGCTTGACTTTGCCGATGATCCGGCGCTGGATGGGCAAACCCGCCTGTGGGTCTTCCAGGCGCTGCGCGACATCACCGGGCAGAATCTTCCGCACGATGCCGCTGCCTGGCGGAACTGGTACAGCTCCAATGATGGACGCTGGCATCCGGTAACTCACGACCGCCAATGAGCATCCCTGCCATATCGCCGCGGTCCCTGGCTCGCATCCGAGGGCGCTCAGCGTCTTTTTGCCCAACCCCATTTATGGCCAGCATGAGCCGTCCGCTGCTGCTGTTTCTTATCTTCTGGGGTGGCGTGTCCCACGCGGCAGTTACGCATATTCCGATCAAATCGGGAGTTGTTCTGAAACCCGGAGAGGCGCAGACGATTACTCTTCAGGCCAACGAACCGGTCGAAATCGGGTGGCTGGCCGTACAGGCCCAGCGCTGCACGACGAATTGTGTTGAGGCTACGGATTTGACCAGCGGCATCCACTACTCGATTGCGACCGCCCTGGGCGCTTCAATGAAATACAAGCCCGTTTCCGGCAAAATATCGGTCGGATATAAGAACGTATCCCGCCAATCTGTCATCATCAACATTTACCGGATTAAGCGGACTTGTGAAGCGGAAGCCTGCAAGTTCCTCGCTCCAGATCAGAAGGGCCGCTGGCTCGTGTTCAAGGTTGAGGAGTTCAGGTCTATTGCGACCAGCAAAGATGGGTCCTACTCCGTGATTTCGGGCGTAGCAGAATCGGGAAAGCCGTTCAGATTCAGAGCGGTGTGGTGGACGGATGAGAAATCCGCGTTTGCGATCAACTGCTCCCCCTTCATCACGAGATTCCTAAACAATCACACGCCCAAGGAGCAATACCGTCCCTACGTGATTTCGGGACAGGCCGTGGGCGAGCCCGCCAACATCGTTTTAACAAAGATCGACACATGCGCGCCGAAAGCAGCGCATTTCGGCGTTCCTGAAAATAACGTGTTCAAGTAGTCTCGTCTCACTCCTTTCGTTGCTCCCGACGGCGACACCGCCGTTGTGGTCTCCCTCGTTCCAAACAAAACCCTCTGGGTCCTCTGCGGTGAACGGGTTCGCCGCATCACAATAGAGTGTGACCCGCGTGGCTGCAAGGCCCCGGGGAAAGGCGAAGAATGAATGCCTTACGGGCCGCAGCAGCCCGTTTATGGAGGCGGGGCAGGTCTGGCCGGCGACTTGCTGGGTCGTATAATGCCCTGTTTATGCGATGGCAACTATGAGCAGAACCATTCCTGCTTTGCGTTTGGCTCGCCGCATGTCGCGGCTGGGCACGGAAACTGCGTTTGAAGTGCTGGTCAAGGCGCGTGCTTTGGAAAAGCAGGGCAAGCACGTGGTGCACCTTGAGATCGGGGAGCCTGATTTCGCCACCCCTTCCAACATCGTTGATGCCGCCGTGGAAGCCCTGCACAAGGGTTGGACCCACTACGGCCCCTCCGCCGGCCTCCCCGACCTGCGCCAAGCCATCGCGGACGAGGTCAGCCGCAGCCGGGGCATACCTGTCGCCACCGACGAAGTGGTGGTTGTGCCCGGCGGCAAGCCTATTATTTTCTTCCTCATAATGGCACTAGTGGAGGAGGAAGATGAGGTAATTTACCCCAATCCCGGTTTCCCCATTTACGAATCAATGATTCGTTTTATCGGCGGCAAGCCGGTGCCCATTCGCCTGCGCGAGGAGCTGGATTTCTGTCTGGACGTGAATGAACTGGCCGACCTGATTACCGACCGCACTAAACTCATCATCCTCAACTCGCCGCAGAACCCGACTGGCGGCGTGCTCAATTCGCGCGACATTCGCCACATTGCAGAAGTCATTGGCGACCGCGACATCATGGTGCTCTCCGATGAGATCTACAGCCG
>DATEGI010000282.1:0-17913 GCA_035280205.1 Terriglobales bacterium
AATCCGCTGACCGGCGAATGGGTGCTGGTTTCGCCACACCGCAGCGAGCGACCCTGGCGGGGCCAGGTGGAGCCGGTTGCGCCTACCGAGATCCCAGCCTATGATCCGGCCTGCTACATGTGCCCGGGCAATACCCGCGCCAATGGGACGAGCAATCCCCGCTACGAATCATCCTTTATTTTTGAAAACGACTTTCCTGCGCTTCTGCCGCAAACCTCCGATATGGCGTTCGACGGCGAGCAGCGTGGTCTGATGGTTGCACGCGGAGAGCCTGGCATCTGCCGCGTAATCTGCTACTCGCCGCGTCATGATCTCAGGCTGGCCACGCTGGACTCCGCCGCTGCGAGGAATGTCGTGAACATGTGGGTGGAGCAGTACACCGAACTGGGCGAGTTGCCCGCCATCAACTACGTGCAAATTTTCGAGAATCGCGGGGCCACGATGGGCGCCAGTAACCCCCACCCCCACTGCCAGGTTTGGGCCAACTCAAGCATGCCGAATGTTCCTGCAAAGGAACAACAACTGCAGCAGGCGTATCTGAGTAACCACCGTTCCTGCCTGCTTTGCGACTACCTGCAGTTGGAGGGCGGCCAAAAGGCCCGCGTGGTGCTGGAAACTAGGGAAGTCGTCGCCTTGGTACCCTTCTGGGCAGTGTGGCCGTTCGAAACCATGGTGCTGCCCAGACGCCACCTGACAGGTTTGGATCAGCTAACGCCCCCAGAGCGCGGCGCTCTTGCCCATGTCCTGCATCAGCTCACTCAGGCATACGACAGGCTGTTCAGCACATCTTTTCCCTATTCGATGGGTTTCCACCAGCGGCCCACGGATGGCGCGCCCCACGAGGAGTGGCACCTGCACGCGCACTTCTATCCGCCGCTGCTTCGTTCGGCCACGGTACGCAAATTCATGGTGGGATACGAGCTGCTGGCGACGCCCCAGCGTGACATCACCCCGGAGGCCGCGGCCGCACGCCTGCGCGAGGTCGCTGCCGTTTGATTTGACGTCGTCTCAGGCGGCCTTGCGGCTACGCCTGGGTTTGGACTTGCGCGTGCTCGCCTGGCTGCGGACAACCCGCGTTTCCACCGCCGCGCCCGGGTATTCACGCACCACGCGCCGGCGCGGAATCACCGCTACTTCTTTCACAACTTCGGGTTCCGCCGGTTCCTCGCCGAAAAGAGTTGACATGTAATTCTGACGGCATTGCTCGCAGCAGAAGTGCACTGCCAGGTAGGCCGCCGCCCGGGCCTCATTCCAGTGCGGAAGAATCGTTACCTCGCGCCGCGCTGCCGTCACTCCTATGTTCTCGGCCGCAAATCCCAGAATCCAAGCTTCATCGTTCCCCTTCAACCGGTGGCAGAAATCGCATTCATAGCGAATCATGGCCTCTTCTCCCTGCGGAAGTTAGATTCATGTGCGCCAGCGCTATGATGCTCCATCCTGTGCTGCCCGGCTGCTCTGCTGACTCGACTAGCTTTGCAGCGGCAAGGTAAGCTAGGTGGCTCCGCCAGCAGGGAGGAAGGGTCATGCGGGACGCGGTCCGGCGACTGTGGCCGGAACTTGACTGGATTCAGGATGCCAAGCTGCGCGACCAGGTGGCACAAACCTGGGTGCGGGCTTTCGAGTTAAGCCCGCTGAAGCCGGAAGACCTGGAGCGCATTCCTTTTACCCTTCTGATCCCCAATTGCCCGGTTAGCTTCATGGAACATAAGCGTTGCGTGGTCCACATTGCGCGCCGCGCGGCGGAATCCATGAAGGATTTCATGGGGCGCGCCCTCCCCATTGACATGGATACAGTGATCGCCGGCGCCATTCTGGCGGATGTGGGCAAGTTGCTGGAGTATGAAAATGTGGACGGCCCTGCCGGCAAGCCAGTAACCAGGCAGAGCGAGCGCGGTGAATTTCTGCGTCATCCTTTTACCGGCGTAGCGCTGGCCTTCGAGTGTGGCGTGCCCGACCGCGTGTGCCACATCATCGCAGCACATGCCGCCGAAGGCGACCTGGTCAATCGCACCACGGAGGCCTATATCGTGCACCACGCCGATTTCATGGCGTATTTGCCGTTCAAGAATTTGAAGAAGTAGCCATTAGCCGTTAGCACTTGGCATTTAGCCCGTGACCAGATGACGACAAACTGACAACTGACAACTGATTATGGCCACCGCTCAAACTGCGTCGAAAACAACCGTCACCGCCGAAATGTCGCGCTGGGCGGCGGAGCTGAAATTCGCTCAGCTTTCGAAAGATGCCGTCTATCAGGCCAAGCGCTTCCTGCTGGATTCGCTAGGCTGCGCCCTCGGCGGGTACCAGCAGCACGACGTCAAGATCGCGCTCCAGGTACTGGATGAAACCGCGGGCGTCGGCCATGCCGGTGTCATCGGCACGGGCAAGAAGGTGGATGTGGTCTCCGCCTCCCTCGCCAACGCACTCATGATCCGCTGCATGGACTACAACGACATCTACTGGAAGCAGGACCCGTCGCATCCCTCGGACATTTTCCCGGCGGCGCTGGCCTGCTGCGAGCGCGCTAAATCCGATGGCCGGGAACTGATCGTGGGCCTGGTGCTGGGGCATGAATTCGAGTGCCGTTTCTGCGAAGCAGCCGTGCCCGGCATTCGCGAGCGCGGCTGGCACCACGCCACGTTGACGGCCTTCGTTTCGCCCATCGTGGCCGGACGTGCCCTGCACTTGGACTGGGAGCAGATTCAGCACGCCATCGGCATTTCCGCCAGCTGCCACGCCACCTTGGGCGCGGTTACTGCCGGCAAGCTGACTATGATGAAGAACACCGTGGATCCCCTGGCTACGCAGAGCGGCGTTCTGGCTGCGCTGCTGGCGGAGAAGGGCTACACCGGCCCCGAGCACGTGGTGGACGGCAAGGAAGGCTTGGCCCAGTGCTTTGGCCCGCAATGGAAGCTGAGCGTGCTCACTGACGGTCTGGGCGATTCCTGGCGCATCACGCAATGCGGCATGAAGGCGTTTCCCACCGAGGCGCTCACCCATACGCCGATTTCCGCCGTGCTCGACTTGGTGCGCGAGCACGATCTGAAGCCGGAGCAGGTAGAGAAGATTCGCATTCGTTCACTGGCCCGCGCGGCCGATATTCTTTCCGATCCCAGCAAATACGATCCGCGCAGCAAAGAGACCGCAGACCACTCGCTGCCGTACGTAATTGCCGCCGCACTGGTGGACCGCCAGGTCACGCCTCTCCAGTTCACGCCGGAAAAGATCATGGATCCAGCGATTCGCGCGCAGTTGCGCAAAGTGGAAGTGGTGGCTGACCCGGAGATTGAGAAGGTATTTCCGGCGCTGCAGCGGGTGATTGTGAGCATTCGCACCAGCGGGGGTGAGGAATTCAGCAAGCAGCTCGATTTTCCCAAGGGCGACCCGCGCAACTCGCTTTCCGATCGCGAGATCGAAGAGAAGTTCGCGGCTCTGGCCGAGGGCGTGCTGTCCAAAGCGGTGCAGCAGAAGGTGAAGGATGCGGTGTGGAAGGTGGAGAAGCTGCGGTCGGTGAGCGAGTTGATGCGGCTACTGAAAGCGGATGTGCGGCCAGCGGCAAAGCGGGGGAGCAGAGGCTTGGCACGGCGGCGTCGCTGATGTGTTGCTCGTCACAGCGGACGATTTCAGCTGTATGTCACCCTGAGCGAGGGTCCACAAATCCGCGCCCGGGCCAAAAGACCTTGTGCCACGATTCGTCAGTAACGGTTCAGGAAAACGCAAGGTCCTTCGACTTCGTTGACCGATTTGCAAGCAAATCGGTCAGCTCGCTCAGGATGACAGGCGAACAGTTTGTTGCGGAAATGAGAATTAGTTATGCCGCAAACGGTAGTTGAAAAAATCGCGCAGACGCACCTCGCAGAAGGGCCCAATCGTCCGTTGCAGGCGGGCGACTTTGTTTCCATTCGGCCGCATCACATCATGACCCACGACAACACCTCCGCGGTCATGAAGAAGTTCCTGGGCATCGGCGCCAAAAAAATCCGCGACCCGCGCCAGCTCGCCTTCGCCCTCGACCATGACATCCAGAACCAGAGCGAAGATAACCAGAAGAAGTACCGCGCCATCGAGGCATTTGCCCAGCAGCACGGGGTGGACTTCTATCCCGCCGGCTCCGGCATTGGCCACCAGATCATGGTGGAAAAGGGGTATGTCGTGCCGGGATCATTCGTGGTAGCCAGCGACTCGCACTCCAATATGTATGGTGCTCTGGCGGCGGTGGGCACGCCGGTGGTGCGCACCGATGCCGCCGCCGTTTGGGCGACGGGCGAGTTCTGGTGGCAGATTCCGCGCAGCATCCAAGTGGTGCTGGAAGGCAGGTTGCCGGCCAGCTCCACCGGCAAGGACGTGATTATCGCGTTGTGCGGCCTTTATAACCACGACGAAGTGCTCAATGCGGCGGTGGAGTTCAGCGGCCCCGGCGTGGCCAGCCTCTCTATGGACGCACGCTTCACTATCTCTAACATGAGCACCGAGTGGGGGCCGCTGGTGGGCTGGTTTCCGTGCGATCAGGTCACGCTCGCATATCTGCAGGGTGTTCATGACGGGGTTGCTGGCCAGGGAATTGAGCGCTTTACCACGCAGGACCTGGAGCGCTGGCGAAAGAATCCGCCGCAGCCGGATCCCGATGCGGCCTATGCCGCGCGCATCACGCTCAACCTGGATGAGGTCACACCTCATGTTTCCGGTCCGGACACGGTGCAGGTAATGGCCTCACTTGCGGAAATGGAACAGAAGAAAGTGGCAATTCAAAAGGCCTACTTGCTCTCCTGCGTGAACTCGCGCCTGGAGGACCTGGAAGCTGCCGCCCGAGTGGTGAAAGGCAGGAAGGTCGCAGCGGGCGTGAAGTTTTATCTCGGCGCGGCCAGTCGCTCGGTGCAAGAAGAAGCCGAGCGCCGCGGGGCATGGCAGGCGCTGCTGGATGCCGGAGCTATTCCTTTGCCCGCCGGTTGCGGCCCGTGCATTGGCTTGGGCGTGGGCCTGCTGGAGCCGGGAGAAGTCGGGATTTCCGCCACCAATCGCAATTTCAAGGGCCGCATGGGTTCGCGCGATGCCCGCTGTTATCTGGCCAGCCCGGAGGTGGTGGCTGCATCCGCTGTGGCGGGCTACATCAGCAGCGTGGAAGGTGTGTGTAGAGACGGGGCTTCGCCCCGTCTGACCGGGGCAGAGCCGCGGTCCCACACGAGCATGGGATCCCACACAATCACACGCGATTACCGCGAATTTGCCGTCGCGGACCGCGGCTATGAAAGGGTGGAGATCCTTCCCGGTTTTCCCGAACGCGTGCGCGGGCGGCTGATTTTCCTGGGCGCGGACAACATCAACACCGACGCCATCTACGGCAAGGACTACACCTACCGCGACGACATGACGCCGGAGATGATGGCCAAGGTCATCATGGAGAACTATGACCCGCAGTTGGCGGGGCAAGCCCGGGCCGGCGATGTCTTTGTGGGCGGCTATAACTTCGGCACCGGCTCCAGCCGCGAGCAGGCGGTTACGTCGCTGCAGGCCAGGGGCATTCCCATGGTCATCGCGGCCAGTTTCTCGCAGACCTACCTGCGCAACGCCTTCAACAATGGATTCCTGTGCATTGAAGCGCCGCAGTTAGTCGGGCGACTGCGCGGGCAGTTCGCGGCCCAGCTCAAAGCCGAGGACAAAACCATCATGCCGGGCGATGAAGTAGAGGTGGACTTCACTTTGGGCGTTATCACATACCGTGGTGACAAGTTCCACTTCCCGCCCCTGGGCAGCGTGCCACAATCGTTGGTGGCAGCGAAGGGCGTGGAGAATCTGGTAGCCAGGAAGCTGGGGCTTAAGAATTGACGATTGAAGATTTACGATTGACGATTGAAAGGCAGCAGTTTCAAGTTTCCAGTTTCAAGTTTCAAAGGCAGAGGGTTGGTTTCGAAACTTGAAACTCGAAACTTTGAAACTTGTGAAACCTTGAAACCTGCACCACCGGAGACTGCCCTCATGTCTAAACCGACCATCGTAACCATGCCTGGCGACGGCATTGGCAACCAGGTTTTGCCGGAAGCTATTCGCGTGCTTAACGCCGTCGGCTTTCAGGCGGAATATATTCACGCCGATATCGGCTGGGAGTGCTGGATCGTCGAAGGTAACGCCTTGCCCGAGCGCACAGTTGAATTGCTGGCCAAGTACAAGCTCGGTCTGTTCGGCGCCATCACCTCCAAGCCCAAGAAGGAGGCGGATGCTGAACTCAAACCCGCGCTGCGCGGCAAGGGCTACACTTACTACAGCCCGATCGTGACCATGCGGCAGCGCTTCGGCCTCGACCTGTGCCTGCGCCCCTGCATCGGCTTTCCCGGCAACCCGTTGAACTTCGTGCGCAAAAAGCCGGGCGGCGGCTACGAAGAGCCGCAGGTTAATGTTGTGGTCTTCCGCCAGAATACCGAGGGCCTCTACGCCGGCGTGGAGTGGACCAACCCGCCGGAGCAGGTGCGGGCCGCTTTCGCCACCCACCCCAAGTTCAAGCCGTTCCAGAACATAAAAGGCGAGGACTTGGCAGTTTCGTTGCGCATCATCACCCGCCCGGCAGCGGAGCGCATTTGCCGGGCCGCCTTCGACTATGCCAAGAAATTCGGCTACAAGAATGTAACCATCTGCGAAAAACCCAACGTGCTGCGCGAAACCAGCGGCATGATGGAAGAAGTAGCCAAGCAGGTAGCGCGGGATTACCCTGGCATTCCGCTGTGGTCCACCAACATTGACGCACAGACAATGTGGCTGACCAAGAATCCCGAGGAGTACGGCTGCATTATTGCCAGCAATTTGTTCGGCGACGTGATCTCCGACGCGTTTGCCGGGCTGGTCGGGGGGCTGGGCTTTGCCGCCTCCGGGAACATCGGCCAAGAGGTGGCGGTGTTTGAGCCCACGCACGGCTCGGCGCCCAAGTACGCGGAGCTGAATCCGCCCATCGTTAATCCCATCGCCATGATTCTCTCCGCCGCCATGATGCTCGACCATATCGGCGAGCGGGAGAAGGCCTCCCGGGTGCGAGCGGCGATTGCGGAGGTGGTGCGCGAAGGTAAAGTACGCACTTACGATATGATGCGCATTTCCGGCGGGCCTAAGGCCATCTCGCAGGGAGCGGCCTCGACCATGCAGATGACGGATGCGATCCTGGCCAAGCTGGAGCGGGCCCGGGAAACGGCAGGGGCAGCAGATTAGCCCTATGGGAACTGTGGATTCTGAAACTTCGAAACCTTGACACTCTGAAACTGGTTCTTCATGAAGACCAACCAGCGCATGGAGGCACTCTACCAGCAGGTTCGTCAGGATAACCTTGACGATCCCAAGACGCTGAGCCAAAAGCTGCAGCATTTGCTGGCTTCCCCTTTTGTGGAAGAGGAAGGCTGTGTGTTTCTTGCTCAGCTACGGGCGCGCGTTACTACCGTGAAGCTGGCTGATTTTCAGGACCGCACCGCCTACGAATGTTATGTAAATCACATTCATGTTGAGGATTACTCGGAAAACGGTGGCTTCCTGCCGCTCCCCATGCTGGGCTATGGTATGGCGGTCGCCCAGTCGCTGCGTGACCGCCTGGTCAAGGAGATGCAGGGCAAGCACTTCCACGTGATCGTCAATTTCGATGGCGACCACTGTGATGTGCGCTTCCACACGGTGCGCCTGGACGAGGAATGGCTCAATCCCGATCTCGAAGAATACACGCAGGAGGCGCTGGCGGTTCTAGACACCACGCCCATCCGAGAACAGATATGAGCGGGCAAGCCAAAGCAGAAATTGGGCGCAGCGCCGAAGCCGGGCACTGGGGCAAGGAGGTGCGCTCCGACCTGCATGTTGACTTGGAACTGCGGTGCGAAGGTGGGATCGAAATTGCGCTTGAGTCGCGAGTTGCGGCTTACTACGGTGAGAACATCCTCTCCCAGTCGCGCCAGGTTCTGGGTGATCTAGGTGTGCGCGACGCTCACCTTATGATTCACGACGAAGGCGCGCTGCCTTTCGTGATTGCCGCCCGGGTTGAAGCGGCGGTGCGCCGTGCCGGACGGGGCCAGGGCCGCCGCGCGCTTCCCCAGCAGGTTCCTCTCCCCCCGCCTGTAGCCCGCGACCGCCTGCGCCGCTCTCGCCTTTATCTGCCTGGAAGCGAGCCCAAATATTTCATCAATGCCGGCCTGCACGCTCCTGATGCTGTCATCCTCGACTTGGAGGATTCTGTCCACCGGGCGGAGAAAGATGCCGCCCGCATTCTGGCCCGCAACGCTCTGCGAGCGGTGGATTTTGGCGAAGCCGAGCGTACGGTGCGCATCAACCAATTGCCGCCGGGGCTGGCCGACCTGGAAGAGGTGATCCCCGAACAGCCGGACATGGTGCTCATACCTAAGACTGAGCACGCCGAGCAGGTGGTTGAGGTGGATCGTAAGATCGCTGAGCTTAAGCAGCAGCACCGCCTCTCGCGCCCCATCTGGCTGATGCCCATCCTGGAATCGGCGCTAGGCATTGAGAATGCGTTTGCCGTAGCTGGCGCCAGTCCTACTGTGGCGGCGGTTACCATCGGCCTGGAGGACTACACCGCTGATCTTGGCGTAGTCAAAACGCCTGAAGGCGCGGAATCCCTTTACGCTCGTACACGCTTGGTGAATGCTGCGCGCGCCGCCGGCGTCCAGGCCATTGATTCGGTCTACGGCGACGTGGCCGATATGGACGGCCTGCTGCGCTGGGGACAGCAGTCGCGCGCCCTGGGGTTTGAAGGCATGGGCTGCGTGCACCCTCTGCAGATCGCGGTGGTGCACCAGGCGTTCGCGCCCACTCTGGCGGAAATCGAAAAGGCGCGGAAGATTGTGACCGCTTTTGAGGAGGCACAGCGGCGCGGCCTGGGCGTGGTCAGCCTGGGATCGAAGATGATTGACCCGCCCGTGGTGCAGCGCGCGCTGAAATTGGTCAAGCGAGCAAGAGATATGGGGTTGATTTCTTAGCGCCGCTCTCCCGGCACCAACGACCAACGACTGACTTATGACCACCACCGCCACCCGCGTTGAACTTACACGCAATGCCGCCGGACGTCTTGTGCCCATTTCCGTCAACGGCAAAGACCAACGGCCTTACCAGGGCGCCGAGCAAGACGAAGCGCGGGGATACAGGGCAGCACCTCCCATCCGCTCCTGCACACAGTATCCCGAGAACGGCGACAAGCGCGTTCCCGATCTGGAAACCGCGCTGCGCAAATGCGGCCTGCACAACGGCATGACCATCTCCAGCCATCATCACCTGCGCGATGGCGACAGGGTGGCGGTTATGGCACTCCAGGCGGCCGCCCGGCTGGGCGCGAAAGACCTGATGTGGTTTCCCAGCGCTTCATTTCCTTCGCAGGTTGCAGTTGTGGACCTGATGGAAGCCGGCGTGGTCCACCACATCGAGGGCAGCATGAACGGCGCGCTGGGTGAGTACACCAGCCAGGGCAAGATGCGCGGTGTGGGCGTGCTGCGCTCGCACGGCGGGCGCTGGCAGGCCATCCAGGACGGGGAAGTTCACATTGACATTGCCGTCATCGCTGCGCCCACGGCCGATCCTTTCGGCAACGCTGACGGCTCCCACGGTAAATCCGCCTGCGGTTCACTCGGCTTTGCCCTGGCCGATTCCATGTACGCCGACCACGTTATTGTGGTCACCGATAGCCTTGTGCCCTTCCCGTGTGTTCCCTGGCAAATCCAGGGCAATACGGTGGACTACGTAGTGGAAGTAGATTCTATCGGCGATCCCGCCAAAATTGTTTCCGGCACCACCCAGATCACCCGCAGTCCCGACCGCCTGCGCATTGCTGAGTTCGTGGCCCGCTTCCTGCGAGACGCCGGCATCATGCGCAACGGCTTTTCCTTCCAGGCTGGCGCCGGCGGCATAGCCCTGGCGTTCGTGGATTACCTGCGCCGCATGATGAAGGAAGAAGGCGTGAAGGCGCGCTTCGTGCGCGGCGGCTCCACGCGGTACCTGGTTGAAATGCTGCAAGACGGATTGACCGACTACATTCTCGACGGACAGACCTTCGACCTCGATGGCGTGCGTTCCATTGCCGCCGACCCGCGCCATGTGGCTACTTCTCCGTTCACTTCCTACAACTTCCACGGCAAAGGCAACTTCGCTTCCATGGTGGACGCAGTGGTTCTGGGCGCCACGGAAGTGGACGTCAACTTCAACGCCAACGTGGTCACCCACTCGGACGGCCGCCTGCTGCACGGCATTGGCGGCTGGCAAAACTGCCTGTTCGCCGGCTGCAGTGTTCTGGCCGTGCCTTCGTTCCGCGACCGCATCCCCGTTATTGTGGACGAGGTAACCACGGTCGTCGGCACCGGCGAAATGGTTGACGTGGTGGCCACCGAGCGCGGCATCGCTATCAACCCGCGCCGTCAGGACCTGCTCGACGCCGTCAAGGGTTCCCGCCTGCCCGTTCGCCCCATCCAAGACATCCAGGCGGAGGTAGAGAAGATCTGTGGCGGCAAGCCCGCCCGCCCGCGCTTTACTGAACGTCCGGTGGCCATCGTCAAGTGGGTGGACGGGTCAGTGCTCGACACTGTGTGGCAGCTGGCCTAAAAACCGGTTCAACACAGTGACACAGAGACACAGTCAAGAACGATTGAAGATTTACGATTGATGATTGCTTCTGGTCGGAAGATTTAGATCTTTCCCATAATAGAGGGAGTTCAACCGGCTCGACTGGTCAATTGCTTTTTTCTGTATCTCGATGTCTCTGTAGTTCGTTCTAGAACCTGAACAAATAGGAAAGCTTGACGAAGAATTGCCGGCCGTCATTCAGGTACCGGCCGTGGGTGCGCAGCAAATTCCCATTCACGTCATATCCCAGCGGCGAGGCCAGGTTCTGCAGGTCGCTGTTATAGCCTACATAAATCGCGGTATTGGGATGTACCAGGTAGGTAATGAGAAAGTCGGCGTTGAACTGCTTGCTGCGAGGCAGCGAGGTAAACCGCGGATTGCTCAGCACCGTAGTGTACTGGGGAATCAGCCGCAGGGAGAGCGCACGCGTGATCTGGTAGTTCCACTCCGAGCGGACAACATGGTTGGTGAACGCGCTCATACCCGTGGGCCGGTCGGTCAGCCGGTTGAGCAGGTAGGTGTTGTCAATTTTTAAGTTCTTGCTGGGATGCAGCGTCATCAGGAACTGCACTATGTCGTTGTTGTCGAGAGTGGGCGCATGGTTCGCCGGAGCATCATAGTTGACTCCTGTCCCACGCCCGTACCACAAGTCCAGCCCGAACCAGCGAAAATATTGAGTTGAAATAGAACCGCCCGCGAGGTGCTGGTTATATGCGGCAACCGCGGGCAGCGTGGAGAAATCCACCGGGCGCAATTGTTCGGGGTAGCTGGCGTAGGGAATGAGGCTCAGGTAGGTCTGGCCCTTAAACTGAAAGGTGAGGTGGGGTTCGTAAGATCCGTCTAAAAAAGTTCCGTCATGGCCATAGATGCGATTAAAGAACAAGGCCGGACCCCAGGCGAGCAAGAAGCTCCCTTCGGGCCGAAATTGATACTTGGCATATTGCCGAATTTCCCGCATGTCCACGCGCGGCACATATCCTGGCTCACTCACAAAATTGGGGCTGGTGTCGTTGTACTGCAGCTCGTAATTGGTGTGCAGGTCGTTGTATTGCACGTCTCCCTTATAAGCGGGCCCTGCCTGGTAGCTGCCATCCAGGTTGCGGGTAGAGCTGGCCACGCCCTGCCCGAGCACCGTCCAGTTTTTGCCAAGCTTCAGCTGCGCGTCCAGTCCGCCTACGCGGTTGAAGCTGCCGGCGAACTCGCGGTCGGTGAAGATCGCCCCCACGGTTGACTGATTGGCAATATCGCGTTTGATCCGGGCAATGCTGAAGTAGGCGCCGTTGTGAAAATTGGGATCTCCGTCGGCCAGTTCGGACCCGGGGCCGCGGTCATTCACCACGAACATGCCCAGGGAGTATGGTCCGAGTCGCCCGGTCAGCCGCGTGCCAAATTGCGGATCCTCAATTCTGCGCGTGAATACCAGGTCAATGGGAGTTGTAAAGTAATCCGCGTTCTCTAAAAAGAACGGCCGTTTTTCCGGGAAGAAGACCTCGAAGCGCTGGTTGGTGGTGATCTGCGGCTGGTCCGATTCCACCTGGCTGAAATCTGGGTTGGCGGTCACGTCGAGCACCAGGCTGTCGTGCAGGATGAATTTGGAATCAAGCCCGAAACGACCCTGGTTGGCGGCCTCGAAGTAGGGCAGCGGATCCCGCGTGTCCACGGCGCGAAAGGAGCGGAAAATTCCGTAGGGGATAAACTGCATGTTGCGCCCAGGCGCAATGCCCTCCATGCCATGCATGGTCGCCTCCTGGTTCAGCCGCCCGTCCACGCGGCGCGTAATTGCCGGCCAGAACGTGTTCTCGTTGGTTCGCGGAATGGTGCGGTTCAGGATGATTCCCCAGCTCTGCTCGGGGTCGGAAGAAAAGCGCAGACTTTTGAACGGAATAGCAAGCCATACCACAAAGCCGCGGGGAGTGAGTTTGCCCTTGGAATCCCAAACTGTGTCCCAGGAAGAATCAAAGTTGCCGAAGTCTCCCTGTGCCTGCTCGGTGTAAGTGCCGTCCCACTGCACGCCCAGGGCGTTGGCCTGGAAAACGTAGGCGCGGCGCTCGTCGTGGAAGGTGTCGAGCATCACTTCCACGGTGTCGTCGTCGAAGATGTCCTCGCGCCGCGAAAGCCGGGCCCGCGTTAGTTGCGGGTGATTATCAAAGCAAACAAAAACGAAGTAAATATTCTTCTTGTCATAGCCCAGGTAGACTTCGGTACGCTGGCTGGAACGGGCGCCGTCCTGGGGGTCTCGCTGGATGAAGCTGGAAACTTTGGCCATACGCAGAGCGATGGGCCCGCTCGGCTGCATGCTGAGAAAATCCTCCAGCGTGGGTGGCTGCGGCAGCCGAGGAATGGTGATGACGGGATGGCTTCGCTCCGTCAGGGCGGCGGCCATGCGGTTTTGGTCGCGTGCTGCCGCCGGGGGCACGCAGGCCATCAGGCCCAACGCAATTATTGCGCAGCGGACTGGTGAGCGGCGGAGCAGAACTCTCCTGTTTGCGGCGCCCGGCCCTGTATTCGCTTAGACCAGCGGCAGCATGGCGCCAGGAAACGATCAACTGGCGTTGTTCTTCAGGTTTGCGAGCAAAGTGCGGTCGCATTGTACCAGCATGACCCTCCAGCCGCTGAAGTGGTCAGCCAGATTCTTGAGTCCAGAACGGGGCAGCGCGGATTTTTGCGGCGGGCGGTGCGAGGTAGCTGGTAAACAGTCGATATAGTTGATCTCTGCCACCAACTACTAACTACCAGCTAGCAAATACTCCTTCAAAACAGCGAGCTCTGCCGTCGCGTAGGCGAGATTCCAAAGTGCTCATACGCCAGCCTGGTGACCGTCCTTCCCCGTGGTGTGCGGTTCAGGAACCCGATTTGGATCAGGAAGGGCTCGTAGATTTCCTCAATCGCGTCCGGTTCCTCGGCCAGCACCGCAGCCAGGGTGTTCACGCCCACCGGCCCGCCCTGGTACTTCTCAATGATGGTGAGCAGCAGCTTGCGGTCAATTTCGTCGAAGCCGTGCTGGTCCACTTCCAGCATGTGCAGCGCCTTTTGTGCAGTGGGGAGGTCAATGCGACCCCCGCCCCGCACCTGGGCGAAGTCGCGCACCCGCCGCAGCAGGCGGTTGGCGATGCGGGGAGTACCGCGGGCGCGGCTGGCGATTTCGTTCGCGCCGGTGTCGTCAATTTCCACGCCCAGGATTTCCGCCGAGCGCTGCACGATGATTTTCAGCTCCGCGTCGGTATAAAACTCCAGCCGCAGCACGATCCCAAAGCGCGAGCGCAAAGGCGAGGACAGCAGCCCCGCCCGCGTAGTCGCTCCCACGAAGGTGAAGGGCCTTACGTCCATGGTGTGGGTGCGCGCTGAGGGCCCTTGCCCGATGATGATATCCAGCTTGTAATCTTCAAGGGCCGAGTAGAGCAGTTCTTCGAGCTGTGCCTGCAGGCGGTGAATTTCGTCAATGAACAGCACCTGCCGATTCTGCAGGTTGGTGAGGATGGCGGTCAGATCGCCTTTGATTTGCAGCGCCGGCCCGGAGGTCTGCTGAAATGGCACTCCCAGTTCGTTAGCGATGATGGTGGCCAGAGTGGTCTTGCCCAACCCCGGCGGTCCGTAGAGCAGCACGTGGTCCAGAGCGTCGCCGCGGTTTTTGGCAGCTTCGATGGCCACGGCCAGGTTTTCCTTTACCTTCGTCTGGCCGATAAACTCCGGCAACCGCTTGGGCCGCAGCTTCAGCTCGAAGGAACTGTCGTCCTCCACCGCCGCAGCCGACACCAGCCGCTGCTTCAGCTCCTCTGGATTTTGGGTGGAAGACACTCTGGCCGCGAGTGTAAGACGAAAATTCGGCGAAAGCAATAAGGCAATCCACGGCTGTCGGTCGACCGTTAAGGGCAAAGAGCAAAGCCTTCACCGCCGAGACGCCGAGATCAGAGAGAAGTCTATTTCTTGATCGTTTTTCTCGGTGTCCTCCGCGTCTCGTCGGTTTGGTCTTGTAGGCCTGAATTACGCTCCGTGCGTACGCGTTCCCCCAGACTAACCTGCGGGCAAGTCATTTCGAGGGCGTCCGAAGGGAGGCTATGAAAGTAGCCCGCCACTTCAGTGGCCGGGAAACGGGGGCAGAATTTCAAAGTCCCGGAGGGACGGATGAACGCTCTTGTCCGAGTTTTTCAGTCGTCCCTGTGGGACTCTGGCTACAATTGCGGAGTTCTCCCCCCCCAGTGAACTGGCGGGCTACTTTCAGCCGGTCTCTACGAGACCGGTTTCGTTCCTCGTCATGCCGAGAATGTTCAGATCCCAAGCATCTCGTCGGCCCCGCAATGAACTTTGTGGCGCGAGCGCCCCCGCTCGCGCTGACGATGGTAGCCGGCGAAAAACTGGCGAATAAAGCGTTGATTTCCGCTCCTCTCCACAAGATAATCTCACGTCTAACAGATTATCCACAAAGGAGTTGAGAGCGATTGTATTCTGCCGTTGACCTGCTGCGCCGGTTCGGCGAACCTTTCCAGACCCATGGCTAACCCCGGCGACTTCGCGTACACGGTCAAGCAGCAGGCAGACATCGTCCGCGTTGTGGGCGACTACGTCCGGCTGAAGAAGGCCGGGGCGCAGAATTACGCTGGCATCTGCCCCTTTCACCAGGAAAAGACGCCGTCATTTTCCGTCCACGCGACGCGCCAGTATTACCACTGCTTCGGCTGCGGCGTTTCCGGCGATGTGTTCAGCTTCGTGCAGAAGATCGAGAACATCACCTTTCCCGAGGCGGTGCGGGCGGTGGCCCAGAAGGTGGGCATTCCTCTGCCCAAGATGTCGTACAGCACCCCTGCTGAAGCCGAGGAAGCCAAGCTGCGCGGCGTGCTGCTGGAAATGCACGAGCGCGCTACCGACTACTTTCGTGAGCAGTTGCGCCGCCCGGAAGCCGCGCACGCCCGCGAGTACCTGGCCAGCCGTGGCCTCAACCAGGAAATGATTGCCCGCTTTCGCATTGGCTATGCCCCGGAAAGAGGCTTCATTTTGCGCGACGTTCTGGGGAGCCAATTCGATGAGGAGACAATGCGGGCCAGCGGGCTGTTCTCGTGGAAGGAGGAACCCGCGCAAAGCGCGGCTGGACGGGCGGGGGCGGCGCCTGCCCCCACACACTATGAAGAGCCCCCGGCCGCCGGGAGACGACCTCCCACGCTTTACTCCAAATTCCGCAACCGCATCATGTTTCCCATCGCCAATGAGTCGGGGCGGGTGATCGCTTTCACCGGGCGCACGCTCTCCGCCGACGAAAAAGCCGGGCCCAAGTACCTGAACTCGCCGGAGACGGCTATTTACTCCAAGTCACGCGTTCTCTTCAACTTGGACCTGGCCAAGGAGGCCATTCGCAAGCTCGATTACGCCATTCTGGTAGAAGGCCAAATGGACTGCATTTCCGTATTTACGGCCGGATTCAACAACGTCGTCGCCAGCTCCGGCACCGCGTTCACGGAGCTCCATGCCAAGCTCCTGGGCCGCTTCAGCAAGAATGTGGTGGTCAACTTCGACCCCGATACCGCCGGAGCCAACGCCACCGAGCGTACCCTGGGCCTGCTGGTTTCCGAGGAGTTCCAGATCAAGGTGCTGACCCTGGAGCCGGGCTTCGATCCCGACCTGTTTGTGCGTCGTAAGGGTAAGGAGGCTTACGAACAGGCGCTAAGAAATACCCAGAAATACTTTGACTACCTCATCGAGCGCGCCCGCACCCAGTTTCCGGTGCGCAGCCCGGAAGGCAAGGTCAAGGCAGTCAACTTCCTCCTCCCGCACGTACAGCGGGTGCCCAGCCGCATTGTGCGTGATGAACTGGCCCGCGAAATCGCCCAGAAGCTGAGCATAGACTCCGCTGTGCTCAGCCAGGAACTCCGCCACGTCGCCACCAAGCGCTCAGCGGCGCAGATCACTGCTCCGGCGGAGGCCCAGGTCACTCAGGCAGAGCGTATTCTGATCAGGGCCCTGGCGTCAGCCAGTCAGGTACAAGGTGAGGAAAGCCGTATTTCTGCCCGCGATGGGGTAGATGAGGAATTTGACCCCGCCCGCCAGGCCCAGTTCGCTTTAAACAGCGAGCGTCTACACGACAGCTTGGCGACCGAAGGCCTGCTCGACGCGCTGTTGCAGGCTGACCTGGCCGAAGGCGGGACCGATCCTCTCTCCCTCAGTTTGCCCGAGGCCGACCAGCGCCTGCTCGCCGCCACCCTGATGCAGGAGGACGAGGAACTAACCCCTGAGCTCCTGGAAGGCGCCATCGAGGCGCTTAGGCGGCGACATCTGCAGCGCCGCCAGCGTCAAATTCAGGTACAGATTGCAGAAGCCGAGCGTCGGCAAGACTCAGCCGCGCTGGGCCAACTTGTGCGCGAGAAGTTGGAGCTTGACCGCACCCTAGCGGGGGTGGCGGCAAGGGTTCAAGCTCACAGGGGTGAAGTTTCGCAGACAGAGGACCGCTAAACGCTTGCGGAATTGAGGGTTCCTGATTCGGGAAAAACGGGCCTTTTTGCAGGGCAGCTTAGAAACCGAGCAGCGGTTTGCGTCATCTAAAGTATTGACTTTATTAGCTTCCCCAAAATCGAGGTTGGAGGTAGCCGGCCCGTCATTGTGAGACATATGCGGGCTGTGCTAAACTTCGAAGGTTTCTGCCGGCGCTAAACCCGCAGTGCACAAATCCCACCTCGAAAGGAAGCTTCGCCGCCCATTCCGGGTGCCGACAGAGGGGTAGACCGTTTTGGCTCTTGACGACAAGTTTGACGATATCAAAAAGCTGATTGATGTGGGCAAGGAAAAGGGATACCTCACCTACAGTGAGGTAAACGACCTGATTCCTCACGACGTCCACTCGCCTGAAGATCTGGATGACCTGCTGACCACCATCGGGACGCAGGGCATTGATGTGCTGGAAGGCCCGGCCAAAATGCCTTCCGCCGGCCTGGACAAGGCCGAGGACATGGAGGTGGGCGAGGATGTTGAGCTCGACCTCACCCCGGGCGCGCTGGAGAAGACCAACGACCCGGTGCGCATGTACCTGCGCGAAATGGGCACCGTCCCGCTGCTCACCCGCGAAGGCGAAGTGGAAATCGCCAAGCGCATTGAGCGCGGGCAAAACCGTGTGCTCAAGGCGCTTTCCCGTTCTCCCATCGTGATCCGGGAAATTCTCGCCCTGGGCGACGACCTGCGCCGCGGTGTGCGCTCCATCAAGGAAATCGTCACCTTCGATGAGGAAGAGATCACGGATGAAGTCCTGGACAACCGCCTCAAGGACATGGTGGGCCGCATTGACGAGGTGGCCAAGCACTACAAGTAAGTCAACCAGCTGCTGGAAAAATTCCAGGCCATCAACAGCAA
>DATEGI010000283.1:0-21437 GCA_035280205.1 Terriglobales bacterium
GGCATCACTCCCGCCCTGGCCGAGGAACTGCTTGAGCTGGGCGTAGACGTGGTCACGACCGGCAACCACATCTGGGACAAGCGCGAGATCATGGAGTACTTCGAGACTGCCAACGGCAGCGGCCCGGCGCGGCGTGTGCTGCGTCCCGCCAACTTCCCCGCCAGCCTGCCGGGAACGGGCCTCTTCGAAGGCCGCACCCACGAGGGCGTGCATTATGCGGTGGTCAACCTGCAGGGACGGGTGTTCATGTCGCCCAACGACGACCCCTTCCGCGGGGCCGACCAACTGCTGAAGAAGATTACGGCTAAGGTCGTCGTGGTGGACTTCCACGCCGAGGCCACGTCGGAGAAAATCGCCATGGGCTGGTATCTCGACGGCCGGGTCACGGCGGTGATCGGCACCCACACCCACGTGCCCACGGCCGATGAGCGCATCCTGCCGCAGGGCACCGCCTATCTAACCGACGTGGGCATGACCGGCCCCTACGACAGCGTCATCGGAGTGCAAAAGGAGCAGATCATCACCCGCTTTCTGAAGAACCTGCCCATGCGCTTTGAGGCGGCCACGGGCAATGTGAAGCTGTGCGCGGCGCTGATTGACTGCGACGAACAGAGCGGGCGCGCCACCGCCATCGAGCGCCTTATGGTGGACCAGGTGGGCAAATAACCCGCACACCCAGAGATTGTGAAGTCATCCCGCCAAGCCGGAAGCGTGCTGCCGCCGGCCGACGCCTACCTTTTCGATATTGATGGCACCCTGCTCAACTCGCGCGATGGCGTACACTACAACGCCTTCTATGCCGCCGTGCGCGAAATCTACGGCATAGATTCGAAAATTGACGGCGTGCCTGTGCACGGCAACACTGACTTGGGCATTCTGCGGGCGGTGGCGCGGCGGGCGGGGCTTTCCGATCCGGCATTTGAAAGCAAGCTTCCGGCGGCGATTGACTGCATGTGCGCTGCAGCAACCCGCAACGCCGGCGGCATGGCGCCTGAGCTCTGCCCCTCCATTCGTGAACTGCTGGACAAACTGCGCCGGGAGGGCAAGTTGCTGGGGGTGGTTTCCGGCAATCTGGAGCTCATTGGCTGGCTGAAGCTTCAGGCTGCCGGGATCAAGCAATTTTTCGCTTTCGGCTCGTTCAGTAACCAGCGGGAGCTGCGGCGCGATATTTTCCGCCACGGCATAGAGGAGGCGCGGCAGCGGCTGGGGGCCGCCGCTAGGGTGTGCTTTATAGGCGATACGCCGTCCGATATTGACGCCGCCCGCGAAGCAGGCAGCCCGATTCTGGCGGTGGCCACGGGTATTTTTTCCATGACGGACCTTCTAACCCATAACCCCGATGCCTGCGTCGGCTGCTGCAGTGAACTGGTGGAAGCAATTGACGATTGAGGATTTACGATTCACCATTTGAAGCGCACGCCGGCCCGCGGACTGTACCTATGGCCACTGTCGCTATTGAACTTCAAGGTGCGATCGGCGCAGCCAAACCAGTTCTGGGCAGGTAAAATCTAGGCTACACCGTGCGCATCCTGATCAGCATCCTCCTGGCCTGCTGCCTGGCGGCCTATGCCGTCGATACACCTCCCGTTCCGGGCGGAATGCCGCACCCGGTCACCGCCAAGGAACGGAAAGCAGCGGAGCGCGCGTTTGCCCGCGGAGTGAAACTGCGCGCTGAGGGCAAGACCCAGGAAGCCTACGAGCTTTTCGAGCGAGCGGCCGGCCTCGATCCCTCGCGCCCCGAGTACATGACCACGCGCGAAGTGGCGCGCCAGCAGATGGTCTACGACAACCTGCAGCGCGGCAATGAGGAGATGCTGGCGGGCAAGCAAACCAAGGCGCTGGCCGAATTCCGCAGCGCGCTCAATCTCGATCCCGATAACCAGTTCGCCCAGCAACGCCTGCGCGACGTGCTGAGCGAATGGGCGCCGCAGGCTGCCACCGCGCACGCGCGCGTGCTGGCGCAGGCCGGCACCATCGAACTCAAGCCCCAGAGCGGCAGCCGCGATTTCCGTTTCCGCGGCGATTCCCGCACCCTGCTCGAGCAGGTGGCGGCGGCCTACGGCATAACCGTCACCCTTGACGACTCGGTGGCCTCGCGGCGCGTGAGTTTCGATATTGATAATGTGAATTTTGTGACCGCCATGCACGCCGCGGGCGCGGTCACCCACACTTTCTGGGCGCCGCTTTCCGACAAACAAGTCATCATCGCGACTGACACTCCGCAGAACCATCGCCAGTTCGACCGCATGGCGCTGCGCACCATTTACATCCCCAATGCCTCAACGCCGCAGCAGCTCAACGATGTGGTGAACCTGCTGCGGGTGCTGTTTGAGATACGTTTTGTCTCGCAGCAGCCGGCCACCTCCACCATCACCGTGCGCGCTCCCCTGGAGGTGCTCGAAGCCGCCACCCGCCTGCTTGAGGGCCTGGATGAACAGCGGCCGGAGGTGCTGCTCGACATCAAGCTCTACCAGGTGAGCAGCACCCTGACCCACGCCCTGGGCTTGAATATCCCGCTGCAGTTCAAGATGTTCAACATTCCGGCAGGCGCGCTCGCGCTGCTGGGCGGGCAGAACATCCAGCAACTCATCAACCAGTTCATCGCCAGCGGCGGCATCAACGCGGCCAACAGCCAGGCGCTGCAGGGACTGCTGGCGCAACTGCAGAACCAGGCCGGTGGGATCTTCTCCCAGCCTTTCGCCACCTTCGGCGGCGGCCTGACCCTGATGGGACTGACGATTCCGCAGGTGAGCGCCGCTTTTTCCGACAACCAGTCCTCGGTGAGTACCCTGCAGCACGTGATGCTGCACGCTTCGCAGTCCGATCCCGCTACCTTGCGCGTTGGCGAGCGCTATCCCATCCTCAACGCCAGCTTCGCCCCGATTCTGAACAGCCCGGCGCTCTCGAAGGTGATTGCCAACGGCTCTTTCCAGACCCCGTTTCCCTCTTTCTCCTACGAGGACCTGGGATTGACGATTAAGGCCAAGCCCGCCATTCACGGCACTTCCAGCGTGACCCTGGATATGGAACTGCAGTTGCGCAGCCTGCTGGGACAGAGCTTTAACGGAGTGCCGGTGATTGCCCAGCGCGAGTACAAGGGCATGATCACGCTGGAGAACGGCGAACCAGGAGTGGTGGTGGGCGCAGTTTCCACCACCGACCAGAGAAGCTTGAGCGGTATCCCCGGCCTGGCCCAGTTGCCGGGCGTGAATCAGGTGATGGGCTCCAACAACAAGCAGGTTGAGGACGACGAGTTGATGGTGGTCATCACGCCGCACGTGCTGAGTTCCCCGGTGTCCGGCGGCGCTGAGGTGTGGCTGCCGCCCGGGCGTTAGGCCCCGCAGCCGGCCACATCACAGCGACTACCCACCCTGTATGCTAGGATTCCAAACGACATTCCACCGGAGGTTTCAAGTGAAGCATTATCGTTGGCTGAGCCTGCTGTTGTTGACCCCGCTGGCGCTGGGCCAGGCGGCGCCGGCCACGTCCCCAGCGCGGACGGGAGCAAAGCTGGCCACCGTCGCGCAACAGGGTCCGCGACAGGAAGAGGACGAAGCGCCCGCGCCCAAGGTACCGGCCAGCCAGGTGCCGCCCACGGCCGCCGTGATTACCATCCAGGGACTGTGCCCGTCGCAGGGTACGGCTGCCGCAGGCAAGACTGCTGGCGGCGCCAAGGCAGCACCCAAGCCGGGCAGCCAGGCCGGTTGCAAAACGGTGATCACGCGGGCGCAGTTTGAGAAGCTGGCCGATGCCCTTAACCCGCAGATGCCGCTGCCCACCAAAAGGCAACTCGCGGAAGCTTATCCGCGCCTGCTTCTGTTCGCCCAAAAGGCCCGCGCCATGGGGCTGGACAAGGAACCGCAATTCCAGGAGATGATGCGCTTTGCCACCCTGCAACTGCTGGCCCAGAACCTGACCCGCGGCCTGCAGAAAAAAGCGGGCAACATTTCCGACGCGCAAATCACGAAGTACTACCAGGACAACCCCACCCGCTTTCAGCAGGTTGAGCTGCTGCGGATTTTCATTCCAAAATCAAAACAGCATGCCCCGGAAGCGGGCGCCGCCGCTCCGCCCAAGGTCGATGCGGCGGCGGACGAGGCGGCCATGAAGATCGTGGCCGAAAAAATTTACAGCGATGCCGCGGGGGGCGGTGACTTCCAGAAGCTACAGCAGCAGGCGTTCGAGGCTGCCGGCATCAAATCGCAGTCGCCCAACGTCACCCTGGGCAAACTGACGCGTGAGGGGCTGCCCACCAACCATCAGAAAGTGTTCGAACTGCAGGCGGGGCAGGTTTCAGAGTTGCTGGACGATCCCGGCGGGTATTACATCTACAAAGTGGTCTCCAAGCAGATGGTGCCGCAGGAGCAGGCAAAAGGGGAAATCCGCAACCTGCTGCAGCAGCAAACGTTTCGCCAGCAGATGGAAGCCATGATCGGCTCGGTAAAACCGGACCTGAACCAGGCTTATTTCGCGAGCCCGGGCGCACCACGCCGCGGAGCAGCAGCCCCCAAGTTGCCGCCAGCCAGCAAACCTCCGGCCGGAAAGCCGGAGGCAGCGCCTCAGAAGTAGCGCCCAACCATGGCTGAGGCACGGCCCACCGTATTGATCACGGGCATCGCCGGCAATCTGGGGATGCGTTTGCTTCCCCAGTTGCCGGATTTTTTAATTGCGGGCGTGGACATGAGGCCGCCTGCCGCCGACGGTCTGGCCCGCTTTGCAGCCGTTGATCTGGGAAAAGAAGCCAGCACCGTGCAGTTGATCGAATTGCTGCGCGAAACTCAGGCCAGCGCGGTGGTTCACCTGGCGTTTGTGATTGACCCGGTGCGCACCGGCATTATGGAAGTCGAGCGCATGTGGCAGATCAACGTGGCCGGCACGGCACGGGTGATGGAAGCCATCAGCGAGGTCAACCGCGACCGCGATCAGGTTCGCAGGTTCATTTTCCTCAGCAGTGTTTCCGCTTACGGCTCCGATCTGCCCGGGCAGGTGAAGGAGGACTTCCCCCTAGGCGGGCACACCTTGCCGTATGCCATTCACAAGCGGGAATCCGACCTGGTGGCGCAGCAGCGGGCGCGCGAACTCTACGATTGCCGCACCTATATCCTGCGGCCGCACATCTACGCCGGCGCCAGCGTGAACAACTATCTCCTGGGCGCCTTCCGGGGCACGCCCACCGGCAGCAGTATGCGTGCGGCGCGCTGGCGGGAGAAGGGCAGGCGCCTGCCCTGCATGCTGCCGCTGGGGCGGCGCTACCGCGAGAACCCGTTTCAGTTCGTGCATGTGGACGACGTGGCCCGCCTGATCGCGCACATCCTGCGGCGCACCGCGCGCGACCCGCAGCTCACTATTCTGAATGTGGCCGGCCGAGGCGAGCCGCTGGCGGTGGGCGAATGCATACGGCGGTCGGGCAACCGCTTCCTGCCGGTGCCGAGCCGTATGCTGTTTGGCGCCGTGTTGCGCGCGCTATGGCGACTGAATATTTCTGGAATTCCGCCGGAAGTGGTGCCGTACATGACCGGCAGCTACACCATGGACACCTCCCAGCTGCGCTCTTTTTTGGGCGGCGAATATGAGCAGGTGATACAGTTCACCATCGAGCAGGCGCTGGAAGACAGTTTCCGAACCGAACTGCATGGGGCAAGGCCGGTTAAGCCGCCGGCCCGCTCGGCATAACGCCCTCCCACGGACAGTGCTTCGTGGGTGAGGGCCTGCCCTGATCCTGCCGAAGAGGCCCCCGCGCCACAAACATAGACTCCGGAAGCTGAGGGCACGATGCCTTCAGGATAGCCGGCGAGGACGCCGGCGCTACGTTTTCCCTACTTCCTGGCGCGATACAGCCCGGCGATGCCGAAGGTGTAGGGCGTCCAGGAAGTTTCGCCAAAGCCGGCGGCGCCCATGCGCTCCAGCATCTCCTCAGGCGCGGGAAAACGCTCCACCGAAGCCGGCAGATACTGGTAAGGGCCTTTCACCCCGGAAATTACGGTTCCAATCTTCGGCAGTAGGTGGCGGAAGTAGAGCCGGTAGGTAGAGCCGATCACGCCGCGGGGCTCCCCAAAGTCGAGAATCCCAGCCTCGCCGTTCGGGCGGAGTACGCGGGCAATCTCCCGCAATCCGGCATCGTAATCAGCCAAGTTGCGAAAACCGAACGCCGTGGTAACAAGATCCAGCGAGGCATCTGGTAAGGGCAGGCGCAGGGCATCGGCTTCCACCCACTTCAGCGCCGTTCCCGCTGATTTCTCAGCTGCACACTGCAGCATGGGATGGGAAAAATCCGCACCCAAAATCAGCGGCCGGGCCCGGCCGGCCTGTCGGCGCAAGGCAAAAGCCATGTCGCCGGTGCCGCAGCACAGGTCGAGCACGCGGGTATCACTCCGCGACAAAATGTGCGCGAAGTAGCGGGCCGTGCGCCGCCACCACAGGCGATCCACATTGAAGGAAAGCAGGTGGTTGAGCAGGTCGTAGCGGGGCGCGATGGAGCTGAACATGTCGCGCACGGCCACAGCCGCCGCACGCGCATCGCGCGCCCCCTCCGGAGCTGCGCCCGTGACCGCGGGTTTTGTGGTCGGGGTCAAGGCTGCTTCAGGCGCGGGAGAGATAGCGCAACTCTTCGATGGCCTGCACCACGGCGCCATCGGGCACCTCGCTGACAATTTCCGCCGCCCCGATGCGTGTAGGAAGGACGTAGTGAACCACGCCGTTGGTGGTCTTCTTATCATTCTTCAGGCGGCGGAAGACGCGTTTGCCGCGCGGCTCCACGCGGGGCAGCGTGGCCAGGGCCAGCACGGTGGAGATGATGCGGCGAGCGGTATCAGAGTCGGTCTTCTGCAGGGCAGCTGCGATCATGGCGGAGGCTACCATGCCCCAGGCCACAGCTTCTCCATGCAGAAAGTGCTTGTAGCCGGTTTCGGCCTCGAGCGCGTGTCCGATGGTGTGGCCGAAGTTGAGCACGCGACGCAGGTCCCCTTCCTTCTCGTCCAGGGTAACAATGGCGGCCTTGACCTTAACGGTTTCAGTGATCAGCCACTCCAGCGCGGGAATATCGCGCTGCAGGATGGGATCGCGGCCCTCTTCCAGACGGCTGAAAATTTCCGCGTTGCTGATCACACCGCACTTCAGCGCCTCATACAGGCCGGAACGGAATTCGCGCTCCGGCAAAGTGCTGAGCACAGCGGGATCGGTGAGCACGGCCCGCGGCTGGTGAAAACGGCCGATCAGGTTCTTGCCATCGCGCAGGTTGACGCCTGTCTTGCCGCCCACCGAAGCATCCACCTGCGCCAGCAGGGTGGTAGGAATTTGCACGTAATCAATGCCCCGCATGTAAATGGAGGCGAGAAAGCCGGCCAAGTCACCCACCACACCCCCGCCAAAAGCCAGGACGACCGATTGTCGGTCAGCGCCCAGGCTCACCAGCTTGCGCGCCAGGCGCTCCACGGTGGAGAAGGTCTTGTGTGCTTCGCCTTCCGGCATCTCCACCACTTGCGCCTGCAGGCCGGAGTCGGCCAACGACTTCATCAGCGGCTCCCCCCACGCCTTGCGCACCGTAGGCACGGTGATTACGAAACAGCGCGCGCTGGGCGGCAAAATTTCGCGCAGGATTGAGCCGGCTCGGTTCAGCAGGCCGGCTTCAATGAAAACGTCGTACGGCTGGGGCGAGATGGGGACAGCTACTTTTGCCACGTACTAATGATAGCGTAAGCGGCGCCATGTCACGGAATGGCTTGCACATCGCGGGCTAACATCGGCCCGTTTATCAAGTATTTGCCCGCGGAAACAGAGTTCCTGGTTATCAGAGCTGGGCAGAGAAGATTTCCCCAAACCGGAGGCAAACCGCGGCTGGCAGTGGACCTCTAAGTGCTCTACGCGCCATGTTCGAATCTCCATGGAGGTTTCACTGAATGCGGAAGACATTGTTGTTAACCACGGTCCTGCTGGCGCTTTCTGCATGGGTGTGCGCGCAGCAAGCTCCCAGCTCGCAGAGTTCTCCGAGCACGAGCCAGGGAACGGCGAGCCAGGCCCCCAACTCGCAGAGTCCCCCTAGCAGCGGCCAGGGGGCGCAGTCTGCCGCTGGCCAGAATATGGTGCAAGGATGCCTCGGCAACTCAGGCACCAACTACACCGTCACCGATAAGAGCGGCACCAGCTACATGCTCCAGCTTCCCCAGGGCGCAGATGGAAACGCCCTGAAACCGCACGTCGGGGAGGAGGTTCGCGTAGAAGGAACTACTTCCAACGGCGGCTCGAGCGCGTCGGGTGGCGGCTCCGCAGCCGGGCAGCCCAGCATCACTGTGAAGAACATTTACCGGGTGTCCACCACCTGCAGCAACAAGTCAGGTGCGTCCCCTACGGCTCCCAAACAATAACTGGTTCCTAGCTTGATGACCCAGCACCTCGGCAAGGTGCTGGGTTTTGTTTTTTAATGAAGATCAAATGAAAACCGCAGAGGACGCTGAGGTTGTTTAAATTCTTTCACCCATAGTTAAAGATTGCGAGCGTAAGCGAAATTAGGCCCAAAAGACCAGCTTCATAAACCAGATTCCTCTGTGTCCTTTGGCGTCCTCTGAGGTTTTGGTTTGGGTTCATGCTGGTTTCTTCTGGGGATGAAGGATGGAGGCCAGAACGGAGACGGCTAGCACTGCGCCCACCACGGCCAGGGCGGCTTCGGTGGGAATGCGGTAGTAATGCGAGACCAGCATCTTCGCGCCAATGAACATCAGGATGAGCGCCAGGCCATAGTGCAGGTAATGAAAGGCTTCCATCATGCCCGCCAGGGCGAAGTACATGGAGCGCAGGCCGAGGATGGCGAAGACGTTTGAGGTATAGACAATGAACGTGTCAATGGTGATGGCCAGTATGGCGGGGATGGAATCGGCAGCAAAGAGGATGTCGGTGGTTTCCACCACCAGCAGGACGATCAGCAAGGGAGTGGCGTAGAGGCCGTTCTCGCGCACCAGGAACTTGCTGCCCACGAAGTCGGGAGTCACCGGCATCCAGCGCCGAAACAAGCGCACCACGCGGTTCTCCGAAGGGTGCACCTCCATTTCCTTGCTGCGGAAAAGCTTGGCCCCGGTATAAACCAGGAAAGCGCCAAACAGATAAATGATCCAGTCAAAGCGGCGAATCAACCCCACGCCCACGACGATAAAAATACCGCGCATGATGAGTGCGCCCAGAATGCCCCAGAAAAGCACCTTGTGCTGCTGCCACGCGGGGAGGCGGAAATAGCGAAAAATCAGCAGGAAGACGAACAGATTATCAACGCTGAGCGAGAGTTCGATGAGATAGCCGGTGGTGAATTCCAGCGCTGGGGTGCGCCCGCGCCAGAAGTAAACCAACACTGCGAAGCCGGCGGCCAGGCCTATCCACATGACGCTCCAGCCCATGGCTTCGCGGAACCTGACGGCGTGGGCGCGCCGGTGAAAGACCCCGAGATCGAGGGCCAGCATCACCAGTACAAACAGGTTGAAGACGATCCAGAAGAGCAATTGGTGCAAGCTTGTCCTCGTTGCGGTCGCCGGCCCGGCCGGTCAGCGCGTCCGCCCGCGCTGGCCGCTTTCCCACGCCGGCCACACGCCCGCCAGCTTCATCGTATCTTCCAGACGGGTTTCGTGCAGAAGCTGCCCGACTTGGGTCCGGTCTTGGCGGCTGCCGAAGCGCTGGGAAGCATTGGCAATGCCCACCACCACGGCCGTAGCTTCCGCCACTTCCTTGCGCAGATTGCCCAGATCCACTTTGTCGTAAGTGTCAGACATGGCGTGGTAGTTCTGCATATAATTGGCGGCATCCTGGTTGGCTACCAGCGTGGGCACGCCTTCCAGCAGAAAATCGAAGTTGTCGGTGCCCATATCGGCATCCTGGGTCACCTCAGTCACGCCCATAGAACTGAGTGGAGCCATCAGCTGGCGGGCGCTTCCAGCTAGATCAGTGCGGCCGCTGAGCGTGAAACCGCTCACGTGGCCGCTGCCGGAGTCGAAGATGACTGCAGCCAGCGCATTATCCAGTTCGTCGCGATGCTGGCGGGCGTAGGCTTCCGAGCCCAGCAGGCCTTCTTCTTCGCCCGAGAAGAGCACAAAGCGGATGCTGCGCCGGGGCTGCACGCCGGAGGCGTGGATGGCGCGTAATGCGTCAATCACCATGGCCGCGTTGCAGCCGTTGTCGAGCGCGCCCGTGCCCAGTTCCCAGGAATCCAGGTGCGCGCCCAGCACCACAAACTGCTCAGGGTGCTCGCTGCCACGAATTTCGGCAATCACATTGGCGGTGGTCAGTGGCCCGCCGACTTGGTTGGGAATTTCCAGGTCAGCGTAAACCTGGCGGCCGGAAGCGAGCAGGCGGGCAAGACGCAGGCCGTCCTCGCGGGCCACGATGACCTGGGGAATGGGCTCCAGTTCGCCCGTCTGCGTGTCGGTGTGACGGTAGAGCAGGTCGCGGTCGCGCTCCGCGACCCAGGCAATCGCCACCGCACGTCCACGCAGCGCGCGCTCAATAATCGGAGGCACACGGTTGTACTCCTCATTCAGGTCCTCCCACGTCCGGATGACTTTCCCGTGCACCAGCACAATGCAACCAGCAACATTTCCGGCGTGCATGAAGTCATCGGGCGCGCCGTTGTTAACGTCTACGATGGGCACATGGCGCACCGGCCGCAGGGGCGGCGCCCAGCCGACAGAAACCGCATGCAAATTGAACTCCAGCGGCGACTCCACCGCGAAGCGGGTGTCGCCCTCGGCCCACGATCGCGGAATGGTGAACCTTTCCGCGTGCACGTTCTCGCCGCCGGCATTACGAAATGCCTCCTGCGCCCATTCGACGGCTTCGTCCATGGCGGGAGTGCCGGGGACTCGGCCGCCGATGTCGTCGGTCAGGTGCTGCAGGTTGCTTTCCAGGGGAGAAGGCTTGAGCGCCTCAGCTATGACGCGCTGCACGGCGGCATCAGCCGCTGCCGGCGCTGGGTCGGCGACGCCGGTGGCACTGCTCAGCGTCAGGCAGACAACCGGAACCATAAGCAAACAGGCCACATAGGGCCGAAGGGTTGGTGTGGTCATCACCGCGCATTAGAAATGAAAAAAAGGATGGCGAAAAGGGCAAAGTAAGCAGCAAACCGCTGGAGCGCATCCTAGTTACGGTGCAGGTGGCCGGAGCAACCGGCCAGGAGGTTTTCATGCGTGCGCGCGCCCAGCTTCGCTCTCATCCCATCCATCCCATGCTGGTGGCGTTTCCCATTGGCTTGTGGATTGGCAGCCTCGCTTTTGACATAGCAGCCCTGGCGGAAGGCGATCCTTCCCTGGCTGCCGCTGGATTTTATGCGGTGATCGGCGGCTGCGCCGGAGCGGTGCTGGCGGCCATCGCCGGCGCCACCGACCTATTTGGCGTTGTGCCTTCGCGCTCCAGCGCCCGGAGTCGCGGCTACATCCATGCCCTGCTGAATGTGGCCGCGCTGGTCCTGTTTATCATCGTGGCTGCGCGCCGTGGCGGACCGGGCGCTATGCTCGATGGTCTTTCCATATTGCTTTCTGTTATTGGCGTAATTCTGATCCTGTGCTCCGGGTGGCTGGGTGGCACCCTGGTGTATCGCAATCAGATTGGTGTTGATCATCGCTACGCCAACGCCGGCCAGTGGCGCGAGCGCACGCTGGCCGGATGGGACCAGCCCGTCTGTAATCAGAGTGAACTGGCGGATGGGCAGATGGTGCTGGCGGAAGTGAAAGGACTTCGAGTAGTCGTGGGGCGCTGCCCGGAAGGAATGTTTGCCTTCAGCGATCACTGCACGCACAGAGGCGGGCCGCTCTCCGACGGCGCGCTGGTTGGCTGCACGGTGCAGTGTCCTTGGCATGGCTCGCAGTTCGACATTCGCAGCGGACACGTAGTGGCTGGCCCCGCGAGAAGCAATATCGAAACCTACCCTGTGGAAGTACGCGGCGGGGAAGTGTTCGTGTCGCCTAACCGCATTCCGGAGAAGAAGGAAGCGGCCTAGCTGGCGCGAATTGTGCCGAAGTGGAGCACTAGACGTCCAGGCCAATGGAGCGCATCAGCTCCAGCCCGTTGCTCTTAGCCACCACACCCGGGCGCAAGCGGTAATCGAAGCGAATGCGCCCGTCCTCCAGCTCATCCTGAAAGTGCACGTTGCGGATTCGGCCATCGAGCGGGCCGCTGATTTCTGCCAGCGCCAGGTCGTGAGTGGTGACCAGGCCGATGGCCCCACGCTCGACCAGGGCGCGCACAATGCCTTCCGCGCCAATGCGCCGGTCCATGGAGTTGGTGCCCTGCAAAAGCTCGTCGAGCAGGAAAAGGAGCGACGGTTCGCCTCCCGCCAGGTCAAAGATATGGCGCAGGCGGGTGATTTCCGCGTAGAAACGCGAGCTGCCCTCCTGCAGGGAATCGTTGATGCGGATGCTGGCGCCGAGCTGCAGCGGAGTCAGTTGCAGGTGGCTGGCGCGCACGGTTGCGCCGGCCATGGCCAGCACGGTGTTGATGCCGACTGCGCGCAGCAGCGTGCTCTTGCCGGACATGTTGGAACCGCTGACCAGCAGCACCCGCGCCCCGTTCCCCAAAGTGACGCTGTTGCGCACGCTCTTGTCCGCCGCAATCAGAGGATGACCCAGTTCTTCGGCCTCAAGAACAGCGGCGCCGGTTGCGAACTCGGGGAATGTATCGGCGGGATGCTCATAACTATAGGTGGCGAGCGAGATCAGCGCTTCGATCTGGCCGGTGGCGTCCAGCCAGCGGCGCACCGCCGCGCCATGTCGGCGGCGCCAGGCTTCCGCCCAGAAGCCCACCTGCACTGTGTAGAGGATGCCAAGGTCGAGTACCCGTAAGAACATATTGTCGCGTGAGTAGATGAAATCAATGATGGTGCGCAGCTTGCCGATTGCGCGCGAGGGAGGCAGCCTCTGCGAGACGAGCTGCTGCCTCAATTCCTGCAGCCGCGGCGCCGAAAATGCTTCTCCCTCCAGTCGGGCAAGTACCGCGGAGAGCAAATCGAGGCCCTCGAACGCGTGCTCGGTGCCGAAGAGCGTCTGCTCCAGGGGGTGCTTGAGGCGGCGAGCCAGAACCACGTTGATGCCCAGCACCGCGAAGAACGGCAACATCGTCCCGTACACGCCCCAGATCACCGCCGTGGCGATGGCCGCCGCAGCCAAAATGGGCGCCACCACCCGCACCCATCCCCACCGCAGTTGCACCGGACCTTCCGCCCACTGCAGCAGGGCATCGGGATGAATGCCGACATTTTCAGCCAGCACCCCCACGTCCTCGCGCAAATCCAGCCGGTCGCGCAGGTCAGCGACGGCAGCCTGGCGTTCACGAATTTCCTCAACACCAGCGGGCGCTAGCAGCCAGCCGGCTAATGTCTCTTCACCCATGCGCGTGCGCGCCGTGGAAAGCAACTGGAAGAGGCCGGCATTGCCGAACAAGTCGAGGTCGGCAGCGTAAATGTGGTGCATGTCCTGAAAGCGCTCGCCGGTCGGTCCCACGCCTGCCCAGCGGTCTTCGATGCGGGCGATCCCGCGGCGGTAAAGTTCGGCGGCGCGCTGGGCACGAATGCGCGCCTGCAGAATTCTGGCATGACGCGCCGCTACCACGGCAAAGGCCGTAATGGGCGCAACCAGCCACCACCCCGAGAAAGCGTGGCGGGCAAAGGCCCACCAGGCCATGACAGCAATCGCAATCCCCAGCAGCAGCCGCGCGTAGCCGATGCGGACGTGCAGGCGCTCCAGTTGCGCGGCGCTCAACTCGCGCGCCTGCAAACGGCGGGCGTATTCCTCAGAGGGAGACACTAGGGAGAATGTATCAGGAGGTTCGGGCAAAATCCCCCTCCCGGACTAAAATATGACGCTTAGATGGAGCTGTGCTCAGCAGGAGCTGACGTGATGAATACCTTGTGGGAGATTTTGGCGCGGGCTGATGAGACAGGAATCGCGATCGGCCACTTCAACGTTGCCGACCTGGTTTTATTGAAGGCCGTATTCTCCGCGGCGCAGGAGCTGAACGTTCCTGTCCTGGTGGGCGCATCGGAGGGCGAGCGCGAGTTTATGGGCGTGCGCCAAATCGTGGCGCTAGTGCGAAGTTTGCGCGAGGAATTCAATTTCCCCATCTTTCTAAATGCAGATCATACCCATTCCCTTGCCGGAGCGATGGAGGCGGCCAAGGCAGGGTTTGATGCCGTCGTTTTCGACCTTTCCGCGCTTCCCTTTGAGGAGAACGCGCGCCAGACCAGCGAGGCAGTTCGGACACTCAAGGCGATCAACCCTTCCCTGCTCGTCGAAGGGGAGATTGGCGACATCGGCAGTGGTTCCGAAATTCACGACACGGCGCCCGATCTGTCGCAGGGTCTCACCAGTCCCGACCAGGCAAAACAATTCGTCGAGTACACCGGAGTTGATGTTTTGGCTCCCGCGGTCGGCAACATGCACGGCATGCTCCGGAGCATGGTACGGGAAGAGACCAGAAAGCGCCTGGATATCGCGCGAATTGCTCAGATCAAGCAAGCGGCGCGGGTGCCGCTCACGCTTCATGGCGGTTCGGGAACGGATGAGGAAGATATGCGCCTCGCCATCGCTGCCGGGATCAACATCGTCCACATCAACACTGAGCTGCGGGTGGCGTGGAGGCATGGGTTGGAGCGTGGCTTATCCACGCAGCCAGAGGAAGTTGTCCCCTATAAAATTCTGCCCTTTGCCCTTGCGCCGGTGAAAGAAGTTGTCAGCACTCACTTAAAGCTGTTCAATTCGCCGAAGGAATGGAAGGGCGCGGCCATAGCTTCCTGACCCCCGGCTAACCCGCCGCGCTGTCTGCGGGTTATTTGTGCGCTGGCAGAAGGCGCGCTGTCTCCAGCATGACGTCGCCTACAACCTGCAGGCTCTGCGGGCTGAGCTTGTCCATGGTGTCCTGTGGGCTGTGCCAAAAAACGTTGTTGTAACCGTAGGAGAAGTCAATCAGGTCGGCCACGGGGACGCCGATGCGGGCAAAAGGAAGATGGTCGTCTTCCACAGCGTTGAGGCGCTGAAAGAAATGCGACTGGTAGCCGAGCCGCTTGGCTGCCTGCCCGACCAGATCTTCCAGCCAGGGAGTGGAGTTCTGGTCGCGATCAATGTCCAAGTCCTTGTCCCCGATCATGTCGGCCAGCAGAAAGCCTTTGATGTTTTTGGCGGTGCCGTCCTTCTGCCATTTCTCAGCCAGATGCTTCGCGCCGTAGACGCTGTCGGTATCGCTCCAGCTCTTAATTGCCTCTTCCCCGTCCAGCCACACCAGCCAGATGCTGTAGCCCGGGCGATTTTTCTGCGCGCGCAAATAGTCGGCGATAGCCAGCAACAGCCCGGTATCGGAGGCAGCATCATTGGCGCCCACAAAATCGTTGCGTCCGTAAAGCGTGTCGTAATGTCCGGCGAGCACGACGATGCCATCCTGCACTCCAGTGAATTTTGCGATGAAGTTCACCATGGGCAGATTGCCCGCTGGGGTGGAAGCCGTGAAAGCATCTTCTTCCAGGCTGTCGCCTTTCAGGCGCGCGCGCAGGAAATCCTCCGTTTTCTTGTGGCCCGGGCTGGTGAGGTAGCGTGGGCCGAAGCTGACTACCTGCGTCGCATAATCCATAGCCTTGGCGCCATCAATGTGGGGCGGCGGTGTGGTGTCAGGCGGAAGCGCTTCCGTGGCGGCGGGAGCGGCTTCGGTCATGGCTGCCGGCCTAGTTGTAGTCTCGGCCCCCTTTTTTGCAACTGCCGGCCTGCTTTGCGAGCAGGCGCATAGACCAGCAACCATCAGGCAAAGCATGAAGCCGCGCGCAATCCTGGCCACAGTTCCCTGCCCTCCTAGCCACGTGCTCATGGATTATTGTGACGACTTGGCAGCCGCCGCTTCGCGCCGGGCGCGCCTGCGCTTAGGATGCACCAGCCAGGCCACGGCGATGCTGACCACGTACAGCGCCACCATGGGGGCGGCAAAGATGCACATGTTCAGAATGTCGGTGGTGGGCGTGACAATGGCCGCGATGATGAAGATGATCAGGATGGAATAACGCAGGTTGCGCCACATGAACCCGGCGCTCACGATGCCCATCAGCGAGAGAAAGAAAACCAGAATGGGCAACTCGAAGATAGCCCCCAACCCGATGATGATGGTCAGGAACAGGTCGGTGTACTCGCCGATGGTGATCATGGGCTGGAACTGCCGCCCATATCCGATTAGAAAGTCCAGGGCCTCCGGGTAGACGATTTTGTAGCCGAAGAAGCCCCCGGCCAGAAACAGAAAGATGGTGGAAGCCATGAAGGGCAGCACATAGCGCTTCTCATGACGGTAGAGTCCGGGAGAGATAAACATCCACAGCTGGTAAAGCACGAAGGGAGAGGCAACGAAAAGACCTGCCAGCAGCCCAATCTTCAAGTACATATTGAAGGGCTCGGTGGGGTTCAGGTAGACCAGCTTCTCCGGCATGTGATTGCGCTGCAGCGCTTCCATGATGGGGCGCTGCATGAGGCCGAAGATGCGGTCGGCGTAATAGAAGCAGGCGAAAAAGGCGATGCCCACGCCGGCGATGGAGTAGATGATGCGGCGGCGCAGCTCCTCGAGGTGCTCGAGAAAGCTCATGCTGGCCATCACGTCTTTGCCATTGCCGCGGGCGAAGCGCGACGGCTGCACTGCAGGATCAGGCATCGGACCCCTTGTCAGGCGGTATCAGTTCAGGCGTTGGAAGCTCGGCAGCGGCAGTTTCCCGGGTCGGTTCACCCCCACCCACGGCAACGGTGTGCTCAGGCGGGGATGAAGGCTCAGAAACGTAGGACGACACGTGGGTGTCCACTTCCATCTGCTGAATCTCGGTCTCGATCTGCGCCTTGAACTCGTTGCTGGCGCGCTTGAATTCGGCCAGCGCCCGGCCAATCTGGCGGCCTATCTCCGGCATTTTCTTGGGGCCAAAGATGATCAGGGCCAGCACAAAGATGAAGATCATCTCTGGAATGCCGAGGTTCATGGCTCCATGATATACCAGCCGGCCCAGGCTGAGTATCGCGCTTTGGCCCTCTGTAAAGGCAACAAAAGAGGCAGCCTCATGAGGCTGCCTCTACCACTGCAAGAGATACTTGCGGTTGGTCTAGAGCATGCTGGCGCTGTCTACGTGGATGGTGCCGGCGGACGAGTCCACTTGGCCCTTCACCGCCACGTGGTGGCCGGCGTGATCCTTCAGGACATCCGGATTGTCCACGGTGAGCACTTTGTGGTCCTTATCGGTTACGAATACCATCTTCTCGCCGGAGGCCAGGCACTTCTTGGTGCATTCTTCGCCTTTGGCGTTCGCGCCTTTCACGTTGCACTTGGCGTCTGTCACCCAACCCTTGACGGTCGAGGCTTTGGCAGTTTTGTCCTTGGCGGCGGAAACGATCGCCAGGCAGAACAGCAGCGAGAACATCAGAAACAAAAACAGGGTCACCTTCTTCATATAACAGTTTCTCCTCTCACAATATCTGTTTGCGAAACGTAGATTTTTCCGCCCGCGATCGGCTCCGCAGGCTGATGCTGAATGCAGACTGCACACTGGCTCTCAAACCCCGTGACGAGTGACTTACCTTTTACCCCAGCTTCGCCCGCTAGTGCAACTCCAGGCATGCACTCGCCGGGATGAGGTGAACTACGGAGTTTCAGTAGAAGCAAAAGGTTACGTTATTTTTCGGCAGTTTTAGTGGCGGGGTGTTCCCGGTTGGGTGAGGGCACCACGTAAACCACCTCCCCGGGGCGGGCGTACCGCAGTTCTTCCCGGGCCGCCTTTTCAATCGCCTTGGGGTCGGATTTGAGCGCCTTGATCTGCTGGCTGTAGCGCTGATTTTGTTGCTGCAATACCTGAATATCCTGCTGCAAGTTGTGGTATTCAGACCGCTTCTGCTGATACACCACCATGCCGTTGGGACCAAACATGACGTGGACGAACATCCACACCACCAGCGCCCCCACGGTGGCCGTGCCCAGCTTGCGGCGGGCGGCATAAACGTGGCGCAAAACCACAACCGCTTTGCGAATGGCCGGATTTTCCCAGTTGAGCTTTACTCGAATACCCATTTCTCCGCCGCGGCAATCAGCTTTTGCAGGCCTTCCGCGCTGCGCGCTTCGGCATAGACCCGAACCACCGGCTCAGTGCCGCTTAGCCGGTAGCAGACCCAGGAACCGTCGTCGAGCAGCAGCTTGAGGCCGTCGGTGCGCACCACCTGGGAGACTTTACGGCCGAAAAATTCGCGCGGCTCCGCCTGCAACTTCTCAGTGAACTTCTGTTTCACCTGCGCCGTCAAGCGGAAGTTTTCCCGGCGTGGGTAATAGGAACCAACTTTGCCAAACAGCTCCCGCAATTGTTCCTGCAGGCCCTTGCCGCGGCGTGCCACCATTTCGCAGCACAGCAGGCCGGCGAGGATGCCGTCCTTCTCGGGAACGTGAAGGCGGATGGAAAGCCCGGCGCTTTCTTCCCCCCCGATGACAATCTTGTCCTGCTTGATCAGCTCGCCTATGTACTTGAAGCCCACCGGCGTTTCATAGAGCGGGACCTGCAGGCGCTCGGCCAGCGCGCTGATGAGGTTGGTGGTGGCTACGGATTTGGCCACCCCATTTTTCCAGCCGCGGCTCTCCACCAGGTAATCGAACAGCAGGGCGATCACGTAATTGGGCTGCAGGAAGGCGCCATCCTGGTCGAGGATGCCAAAGCGGTCGGCGTCGCCATCGGTTGAAATGCCGATGTGGGCGCCGGTTTCGCGCATCTTTTCCCGGAGAGCTTCGAGCAGGTGATCGTCAGGCTCGGGCGCGTGGCCGCCAAAAAGAACGTCGCGCGTATCGTGCACGGTGCTCACGGTTACGCCTGCCTCGCGCAGCAGGCGGTCAGAATAGCTTCGCGCCGCGCCCCATAGAGGATCAAACGCCACCTTCAAATTCGCTTTGCGGATGGCCTCCAGATCTACGATCTCGCGCAGACGAGTCAAGTACGTGGGACGCACGTCAATGGCTTCCTTCGCCGGCGTGGCGACTCCCGCCGCAGGCTTTGGCGGTTCTGCTCCATCGGCGGGAACGTTGGCTTCAATCTGCCGGGTCACCTCGGGCAGGGCGGGCGCGCCGTCAGGCGTAGAGAACTTGATGCCGTTATATTCCGGCGGATTGTGCGAGGCAGTGAAGTTGATGGCCCCATCCGTGCGCAAGCGGATGACTTCAAAAGCGATGGCCGGCGTGGGCGACGGCTGCGTAATCACCAGCGGCGTGATTCCGTGCTCGCTCAGGATCTGCGCCGCCAGGTCGCAGAAGGCTTCCCCCAGGAAACGCGGGTCGCGGCCCAGCAGGATGCGCGCCCCTTGCGGCTTTTGCCCGGCCACATAACGGGCGACACCGGTAACGGCGCGGCGCACATTGGCGAAGGTGAATTCCTCCGCCATTACTGCCCGCCAGCCGGAAGTGCCGAACTTGATCTGCGTGCTCATCCTATTCGCCAAGAATGCTAGTGTAATAGGCACGGCGCTCCTGACTCGGCGCCGAACAAAGATTCTAGCTTATGAGCGATAAAAAAATTGTGCTCACTACCGCCGGTTCGCGCGAAGAAGCGGAAAAGATTGCGCACGCGCTGGTCGAGCGCCGCCTGGCCGCCTGCGTGAATATCGTGAGTCCGATTCATTCCGTGTATCGCTGGCAAGGCAAGGTAGAAAGCGCGACTGAGCACCTGCTGCTCATCAAGACGACGGCTGCACTGTTTGATGCGGTGGCCAAAGCAGTTCGTGAGCTGCACTCCTACGAACTGCCGGAGTGCATCGAGTTGTCCATCGAGGGCGGCAGCGCCGAGTACCTGGAATGGATTGAGCAGTCGGTAGCTGGCCGTTAGTCGCCCTAAGCCTTGCGCGCGCTCATGTTCAAGCGCCAGTAATCCAGCACGAACGGCGGATCATCCTGCGCTGACTGGTGGGTAAGTTCGTCCAACAATCGCTGCCGCAGCTCCGGTTGGTCAATGCGCTCCAGGTGACGGTGAAAGATCACGTTTGCCAGATATTCGCGATACTCCTTGTCGCTGGACAACTGGACGGGGGCGGACTCCAGACCGGTGTTGATTTCGATAAACCCTGCCTGCCGCAGCCGCTCCGCCGTAGTTTCGGGCGAAGCGTATTCCCATGGCCTCTGCCATCCGGAGAAGAACTGCTCCAGAGGCGGCGCGGATATGAGCGCTTCCGCGCGGCCTAACAGGGCACCCAGGTTAGGGCCGCCGCCGCACTGTGCTTCCAGCCAGCCGCCTGGACGCAGCGCATCATGCAGGCTGCGAAAGAGGCGCTCGTGATCCTTAATCCAGTGGAAGACGGCGGCGCTGAAAATTCCGTGCGCTACTTGATGAAATGGCAACCGCTGCAGATCGGCCACCACGAACCACACCTGGCCAGAAAAACGCGGTTCCAATTCCTGGCGCGCGGCACGCAGCATGTTGTCGGAAAGCTCCACCGCCAGGAGCCGCCCTCGCGGCAGGCGTTCCAGCAACTCGCCCGCAAGCCGGCCAGTGCCGCAACCGGCGTCGAGCACGGTTTCGTCGCCCTGCATGTGCACCCTGTCCAGCACCTTTTTGCCCCAGCTGAATTGTGGCCGCGAGACGCGCTGGTAGACCTCAGAGTTCCACTCCCGCGAGCGAGAGACAGAGATGCCTGCCTTTTGCTCGCCCGGCGTAAACTCGAAGGTCCCTTTTTCAGTCATTTAGCACTTCATTCGGCTGGTGTTGCGGAGAGAACGCTGCGCTGCCACGGCTCTGGCGCTCGGGCATCGTATCTTAGACCGCCAGACCGCAGCCAAGGGCCGCAAGCCTTGGTAGCCCCGGGGTGATTCGAACACCCGACCAACGGTTTAGGAAACCGCTGCTCTATCCATCTGAGCTACGGGGCCACGCCAATTAACTGATTCGATTATCTCACGCACATCTTCCAGGCCTGACGAGGGTTTGCCTCGTCCTACCGTCGCTCATAGCCAACGGCATGGCGGACTTGTCGACCCAGCGGGGTATGTGGCACAAGGTGCGGCGGCCCTATCTTATTGTTGCCGAAGCACTCCCAACTGGCCGATAATTTCGGTTGGCTGGAGGGTGGCGGCGGTCCATGGTTTGTCCTTCGTGTTTGGCGCAGAATCCCAAGGGGGCGTCCCGCTGCGCCGCCTGCGGGTCGCCACTTTCGGCTACTCCCGCCGAGCCCCCGCCTGCCCGGTATGAGACCCCGGGCGGGGGACAGAGGCAATCCTCCCCGCAAGAAGCCGCGACCGCCGTTGGTTTTGCCCAGACTCCGCCTCCTTCCAACCCAGGTACTTCCTCTCCCGGTTCCGCGATCAGCCCAGCCAAGCCGGTGGATTTTGGCCCCCGCTACGAGGTGCAAGCCCTGCTGGGCGAGGGCGGAATGGGCGCGGTGTACCGCGCTTATGACCGGGAATTGGACCGTATCGTCGCCCTGAAATTGATTCGCCCGGAACTG
>DATEGI010000284.1:0-9270 GCA_035280205.1 Terriglobales bacterium
CCCACAGTTGGAAGCGGCGTGCTGCTGCGGGGTTATGACGATGCTGTTGCTGCCGCCGCTTTCTGCAGCAGCTTGCGGCTGCTTGCAATCAAGTCGGCCACATCGAATGGCTTGACAAGATAGGAGATGCGCTTCTGCTCCAGAAAGGTTTGTGTTTCTCCGTCCAGCGTGGAGAAAATAAAAAGCACTCTCCCAACGGTGCGGGGATGGTGCTGGCAGAGCCAGCCGTGAATCTCCACCGCGTTCCAGCCGTTGGGCATGGATCCGTTGAGTATAACGGCGTCAAAGCCGCCGCTGTTCAGGAGATCGCGCGCCTTTTCGGGCTCGGAGGCGGTTACTACTTCCGCTCCCGCACCTGCCAGTACCTCGCGCTCAAACTCGAGCACCGCTTCTTCGTCGTCCACCAACAGCAGGCGTCCCGAAAGAACGAGCTCGCGCGCCGGAGGGGGCGAGGGCTCGCGCACTGTTTCCGGCTTTCCGGCCGCCGGCAGGCGCACCAGCAGGGCCGCCCCGCCCTCGGGCACATTGCGGGCCTCGATTTCTCCGCCGTGCTCTTTCAAAATGCCGTAGCAGATGCTGAGCCCCAGGCCGGTGCCCTTGCCCACCGGCTTGGTAGTGTAGAAGGGATCAAAGATGCGCTTGGGATCGGCGATCCCTCGCCCGGTGTCGCGAAATTCCACGTACACTGCGCCATTCTCGGCATACACCCGCACCGAGAGTACGCCGCCCCGCTCCATTTCCAGCATGGCGTCTACCGCATTGTTGATGATGTTCAAAAAAACCTGCTCCAGTTGGTGGGGATCGGCGGTAACGGCGGGCAGCTCCTCGGCAATCTCGCGCTGCACTAAGATGTTGCCGCGCTTGAAGTCGTAGTCTCGCAGGGCCAGGCTGTCGTCTACCACCCGGCGAATGTCCACCGGAATCTTCTGCGGCGTGCGCTGCCGGGCGAAGGAAAGCAGGTTCTGCACCAGGCGATGCGTGCGCTGCGCCTGCTTTAGCAGCTTGCGCACAAAATCGAGGCAGCGCTCGTCCATCGGCTCGCTCTCCAGCAGCTGGGCATATCCCAGGATGGCGGTCAGCGGGTTGTTGAGTTCGTGGGCCACCCCGGCAATGAGTTGTCCAATGGCCGACATCTTCTCGCTCTGCAGCAATTGCTCCTGGGTGCGGCGAAGGTCGTCGTAAGCGCGCGTGGTTTCTTCGTATAGACGAATTTTGTCGATCGTGGTGGCCAATTGCCGCCCAATCGCCACCATCAGTTTTTCATCGGTTGGGGAAAACTCATGCTCTTTCCGGCTGCTGACGCCCAGCACTCCGATGGGCTGGTCCTGGCTCCATAGGATCACCCACATCCAGGAATGCAGGCCCTCGGCGTTGACGAAATCGGAGGCGACCGCGGGCAAACTGGGCAGGTCCTTCTGGGTAATCAGCTCTCGCCGCGAACTGATCAGACCTTGCCAGAACTCGGCCGGCATGGTAGCCGTGCTGGCAGAGCGGATCGCGGTGCTACTGCGGTGGCCCCAGGCCGCGCGCCGCCGCAACGTGGAGGAGCTGTTGTCACTCAGGTAGACGGAACCAGTTTCGGCTGCAAATAGAGTCACCAGCTGACGCAGCGTCAGATTAAGTATTTCGTCCAGGTCGAAAGACTGGGTGGCGACCACCGCAATCGCGTTCAGAGCGTGCAGTTCCAGGTTGCGGCGCCGAATCTCATCTTCGGCGCGCTTCTTTTCGGTGACGTCGAGCAGGAAACCCTGGTAGCGCGCAATCTCGCCTGCCTCATCGCGGGTGGCAAAGCTGGTTTCCGAGGCGGAAAGCGTGTTCCCATCCTTCTTTCTCAGCTGGACTTCGAAGCTGCGCACGTAGCTGCGCGTCTGGATAGTTTCCAACAAGGTGATTCTCTGTTCCGGAGAGGCGTAGAGTGCATCGGCGCTGAGCGCCAGCAACTCCTGGCGGTTTTCATAGCCCAGCATGCCGACCAAGGCATGGTTGCAGTCCAGCAGCTTGCCCTCTGCGTCGGCGACGAACACTCCTTCCTGCACCTGCTCGAAAAGCTGGCGGTACTTTTCCTCCGCCGTGCGCCGATCGGTGGTGTCGCGGATGATGTGAACGGTGCCCAGTTGCCGGCGGGCTTCTTCGCGGTAGGACGAGGTCCACACGTAGGAGGAGGTTGAGACCAGCGAAAACCCGCCAAAACAGGGGTCCGCCTCTTCAACCAGGTCCTCTGCCCCCCGGCCGCAGTAGGGACAGCCCTGCCAGGCTGAGGACCCGCGAGGCAGCACCTCCTCGCAGCTGCGGCTGATAACTTCGGCGGGAGCGCGTTCCAGGCGGCGCAGCAGCGCACGGTTAACCTTCATGATGCGGTTTTGCGAATCATGCACCAGGATGAAATCTTCCATGGAGTCGAAGGTGCTGATCCACTCCCGCTGCGAGCGCCGGATTTGCCCGAACAGCCGCAGATTTTCCGCGGCAATACCCACCTGATTGGCGGTGGCCTTGAGGAACGCAAGATCATCGGTGCTGTAGGACCGATGCTTGGCCCCCGCCAGTGCCAGCACGCCGATGACCGACTTCTTGCCCCGCACGGGAATCAGCAGCAGATGTTCGAAGCCTTGTTGCCGCAGGGTTTCGCGGGTGGGCGCGTTTGTATCGCGCACGCGCTGCACACAAGGCTCACCAGTGTGCAGGAGGTGGGTGAGGGTTTCATTCATCTGGCGTGAGCGATAGGCCTTCAGGAAATCGAGAGACAGCCCAACGTGCTGGGTGAGGACCATCTGTTCGCCCTCGAGCACCCGGAACCATGCCGCCCTTACCCGCATTAAATGTTTCAGCTCCTGCAAGGCGACGAGGAGCATGGCATTGGCGTCTTGCGCCTGGGCAATCGCACTGGCCAGATTGTTGACCACGCCCAGGCGAAGGGTGCGCAGCCGCGACTCGTCAAAGACGATCATCAGCATGCTCACGCCCAGCCACAGGTCAATGGGCAAACCGGCCACAGAAAGAAAACGACCGCCCAACCCAGTACCTTTTGGTTGAAGCAGTACCAGAGTCAGCGCCAGGATCCAGGGTCCAGCCGTCCACCGGGCCCACGTATAGCGCAGTAACTGCAGGGCAGCAACCGCCGTAATCAGATGAATAAGAACGATAACCATCCACGAGAGCAGGGTGGAATGAGGCCACCACAGGGTTTTCATTACCACCGTAACGGCCGCGAGCGCTGCCACGGCGGCCGTGGGAAGCACCAGGCGCGGCGCCTCGGAGTAGAGCAGCAGGGCGCTGGAGAGGAGAAAGATGGCGAGGATAAACGAGGCGTCGGCTAGCGCCCGGGGCGGGGAAGCTCCCCCCAGGCTGAGGATAACTGGCACGCGGTAAGTAACATACGCAAGCCAGCCTACGATCCAGGTAAGGAAATACCGCTCCCGGAAGGTGCGGAACACAAGTAGGTTGGCAGCCAGCAAAGCCAGGACGGCGAAGGCTTCGGCTGGCAGAGTCGTGCCTACGACCTGAGCGCCCTGCGGCAGGCGCACCTCCCTTGATGCCCTTCCGAATTCGGGAACGGTACCGCACATATAGCACGGAATACCTAAGGAATCATGGTTACTACCGGTTATTGTCTGGTCATGCCGAGGAACTGCGCTACAATGGCCTTTCCCCTAACACTGGACTTATGCCAGCCGAGCGCATTCTTGTCGTTGATGACGAAGAGGCCATCCGTGAGGTGGTGACCTCAATGCTGGGTTCAGCGGGCTACAAGTGCCAGCAGGCCAGCTCGGGCAAGGAAGCGCTGGCCATTCTCGATTCCGGCGGCCAGTTCGAACTCATCCTCTCTGACCTGATGATGGCAGAGTTGGATGGCATTGGCCTGCTGGAGCGCACCAAAGAAAAATATCCCGACATGCCGGTAGTGATGGTCACGGCAGTGCACGACATATCCGTGGCTCTAAAAGCCATTCGCGACGGCGCCTACGATTACCTGCTGAAGCCTTTCGAGCGTGAGCAACTGCTGGCGGCAGCGCGGCGCGCCCTGGAGAACCGCCGCCTCAAGCTGGAGAACCGCGCCTATCAGACCAGGTTGGAAGGCCTGGTCGAGGACCGTACCCGAGAGCTAAACCTGGCGAACCGACACTTGGAGCAGGCAAACCAAACCCTGGAACGAACCAACGAGGACCTGAAGCGACTCAACCTGGACCTGGAGAAGTCGTACGACATTACACTGGAGGCGCTCGGTGACGCACTTGACCTGAAAGATGCCGAGACTGAGGGACACTCTCGCCGGGTCACCGCCTTCACTATTGCGATTGCGCGGCAGATGGGTATTCCGTCCGAGAGCCACGAGATGCGCACCATCGCGCGCGGCGCGTTCCTGCACGATATCGGCAAAATGGCCATTCCCGACAAAATTCTGCGCAAACCGGCAAAGCTGGAGGCTCAGGAAATACAGACCATGCAGGAGCACTGTTTCCACGGCTACCAAATTTTAAAAAAAATCCCTTTCCTCCAGGAACCGGCGGAAATTGTTTATGCCCACCAGGAGAAGTATGACGGCACCGGTTACCCCCGCGGCTTGAAGGGTAATGAAATACCTCTGGGAGCGCGTATATTCGCTGTCGCGGATACTCTGGATGCGATGATCAACGATCGGCCTTATCGGGCTGCACAGACGATTGAGGCTGCACGCAAGGAAATCGAGGCGTGGTCGGGACGGCAGTTTGACCCCGAGGTAGTGAAGGTGTTTCTGGGAATGTCAACCACCATCTGGGAGGAACTGCGCAAGCAAATCAATTCCCGCGCCCGCCTCTCTTATGGCGCCATCGCGAGATAACTCTTCTGTGGCCGGCGCTGGACAGCTGGCTACTTCTTCAGAATTGGATTATACCCGTCAGCCACCAGCTTGGCGCGGGCCGCTTCTGCATCCTTCACGTTGCCAAACGGACCCACCTGTACATGGTAGAGACGGTCATGCGGCTCGTTGCTGGCTATAAACACGGCATAAGATTTTCTCTTCAGTGCTGAAAGCAGAGCCTCGGCGTCATCCTTCTTGCTGACAGCGGCCACTTGCACCACGTAGCTGCCGCTATCAATGGTGCCGACCAGCGGCTGCGGCGCCACTCCGGCGGAGGTAGCGGCAGCCACGGGAGAATCGGAATTATCCGCGGCCGACGAAGCACGGCCGGGCTGGGCGTCGGTGTCGCTCTGTTTCACCGCCTGATAAAAAGTCAGGTCGCCGGCGCTGGGCTTAGCCGGGGCATTAGGCTTGCCGGCCGGCTTGGGTTCCGCTTTGGCCGGCTGTTGCCCCTCGGCAGCAGCAACGGGTTTGCTGCCGGAACTCTTTCCCAGCGAGTACCCCAAACCGAAAAATAATGCGCAGATTCCCACCAGGCCGAAAAACAAAACCAGCATGCGTCCCGTACCCAGGGTAATTTCCGTATCCTGCGAAGCCGCCATACGACGTGGTTCTCCTGTCTCGCTCGCCTGCTTCTTGTCCAGCCAATAAGTCGTCACGGTGTGCTGGTGGCAGCCGCTTTCGCTGTGCCACCACCCCCTCCTCCAGTTACCTTGGCAAGCACCTCATGCATGCCGCTGAACACGTCCACCGGAACGGGGAAGACCACGGTGGTGTTCTTCTCCACGCCGATTTCAGTCAGCGTCTGCAGATAGCGCAACTGCACGCTGACCGGCTCCTCCGCGAGGAGCCGCGCCGCATCCACCAGGCGCTGAGCCGCCGAGAACTCGCCCTCGGCATGGATGATCTTGGAGCGTTTTTCGCGTTCGGCTTCCGCCTGCTTCGCCATGGCCCGCAGCATCGTCTCCGGCAAGTCAACCTGTTTGACTTCCACGTTGGCGACCTTTACGCCCCAGGGATCGGTGTGCTGATCGAGAATAGTCTGCAGCCGCAGGTTGATCTTCTCCCGGTGAGCGAGCAGTTCATCCAGTTCCACTTCACCCAGCACCGAGCGCAGCGTAGTCTGGGCAAACTGCGAAGTCTGGTAAACGTAGTTGGAAACTTCCACCACCGCGCGGCGGGGATCAATCACGCGCAGGAAGATGACCGCGTTCACTTTCAGGGTGACGTTGTCGCGGGTGATGATGTCCTGCGGCGGCACTTCCAGCGCTTCCTGCCGCAGCGAGATTCGTACCATGCGGTCAATAGGCGCAAATACCAGGATCACTCCTGGCCCCTTGGCGCGTTCCAGCAGGCGCCCCAGCCGGAAGATCACGCCGCGCTCATATTCGGTGAGGATTTTGATGGAACTGAGCATGTACAGGGCCACAATGATGATGGCGATCACCGGGAAAGAAATCATGTTCCGGCCTCCATTCGGCCACGCCCGAGCTGTGTTGGTGGGCAGCTACTAGGCGGATTCTACAGCAATCAGAACTGCTTTCGCGGTGCTCGAAGGGCTCGGGGCATTGCTTGGAAAGGTGCGGGGGAGCGAAAGTTTCAAGTTTCGAGGTTTCAGAGTTTCAAGGTTTTTCAAACCCACGCTGGCGCTGCCATTTTTGTATGAGTACGCGTGGCGAAACCTTGAAACCTGTGAAACTTTGAAACCTCAAGGTCTGGACTTAGATTGACGCTGCCGTCTTCGATGGCTGCGCGCTCCCCACCGGCTCCACTTCTAGCCGCAACCCATCAATCCGCTTCACCACCACCGCTTGGCCGATGTCAATGTTGCCGGAGGCCACCGCATCCCAGAGTTCGCCGTGGATGAAGACCTTGCCCGCGGGACTAAGCGGCGTGCGCGCGGTCCCTACTTCGCCCACCAACCCCTGCGCGCCCGTCACGACTTTGCCTCGGCGCGCGCGTAAGGCAATGTCCATCAGGAATACCGTTATCAGCCCGAGAGGAATGCTCACTGCCAGCGCAGTCAGCAAATTCACTCGCAGTTCCGGAATCGGCCCATCTACCAGCAGCAGGGCACCCAGTGTGAGCAGGGCAATGCCACCGATGCCCAACACCCCATGGGTGGCAAACTTGGCCTCCAGGGCAAACATCACGAAGGCCGCCAGAATGAGGACAAGCGCGGCATAGCGTGTGGGAAGCAGGTTGAGGGCGAAGGCGGCCAGCAGGATGAAGATGACCCCAACCACTCCCGGAATTACCGCTCCTGGATGGTTGAACTCGGCGTACAGGGCCAGTGCCCCAATCGCCAGCAGAATGAAGGCGATGTTGGGGTCCATGATGTAGTTGAGGATGCGCTGCTTGAGCGACATCTCAAACGGCCGCACCGGCTTGCCCACCAGGTCGAGGGTAATAGTTTGTCCGTTGAAGCGGCGGATGCGCTTGCCCTGGAGTTGCTTGAAGAGGTCGTCCTGGCTGGACGCCACATAGTCAATCAGGTGCTGCGAGAGCGCCTCGCCCTCGGTCCAGCTCTTCGACTGCCGCACGGCGCTTTCCGCCACCTCCACGTTGCGGCCACGCTTGGCCACGATGGAACGCATCAGCGCCGCGGCGTCGTTTTCCACCTTGGTCTTCATGATGTCGTCCATCTTGGGTCCCATGAGCGTGACGGGATGGGCGGCGCCAGTGTTGGTGCCCGGCGCCATGGCGGCGACATCGGCCGCTTCCAGTATGAAAAAGCCGGCGGAGGCGGCCCGGCTCCCGCTGGGCGCCACATAGATGATCACCGGTACCGGCGAAGCCACAATCTTCTCGATAATGTGGCGCGTGGAATCTACCAGGCCGCCCGGGGTGCTCAGCTGGATCAGCACCGCCTGGTCCTTTTCCTGATCGGCTCTTTTCAGGGCGCGGTCAATGAACTCATCGCTGATGGGCTGAATGGTATCGTCCAGAACAATTTTGAGCACCTGCGCGGAAGCCGCGGAGGCGCAACACAGGAGCAGGGCAGCGGCGCCGAAAAGAATGCGTTTTGACCAGCAGCAGCTCATTGTTTGGGCGCGTTCTGCGGCGCGGTGTCCGCCTTGCTCTCCATTTTTTGTTTCAGTGCCAGCGCCTCGGCGTTGCTGGGGTCCAGTTGCAATGCCCGGTTCACCAGCTCCGTCGCGCCCTCCCTATTATTGTCTCTCAAGTTGACGCGGGCGAGGACCACATAAACCGCGGCGGAGGGGGTAAGCCGCAAGGCCGCATCAGACTCCGCGCTGGCGCCGGCGGCATCGTGATTCAGGTCCAGCGTGTCCGCCAGCTCCGCGTGCGCCAGGGCATTGCCGGCATCGAGTTCCACCGCCTCGCGCAGCTCCTTTTCCGCTTCCGCGGAGAAGCCTTTGGCCAGCAGATCGTGCCCGTGCTGAATGTGATAGGCGGCATGGCTGCGCGCATCCAATTTCGTAAGCCGCGATTCGGAGCCGTTCTGCATCTCCACCGCCAGCTCGCGAAACGCCGCTTCATCGTAGTTTCGCTTGATGCGCTCCTGCGGCAGCTTGGCAGCAGCCGGGGAAGCTCCTAGGGCGCCGGCCGGTTTGACCTCGGCTGGTGAAGCCGCTTGTCCGCCAATGGTGGCGAGCAGGGATTTGGCCTCATTGTCGTCCGAACGTAGCGCCAGGCACTCGCGTAGCTGCCGCCCCGCTCCCTCCCGGTCTCCACCACGCAATAGCGTCAAGCCAAGGTTGAAGCGGTAGTCCGGATCGCTGGGATCGGCGCCCACGGCCTTCTGGAACCACTGCCGAGCTTCTGCCTTGCCCAGCCGGACACTGACCACCCCTAGGTTGTTGTAAATCTCGATTAAGGGAAATTGTTCCAGGAGGGAACGAAAGGCAGCTTCGGATCGGGGAAAATTACCCTGGTAGTAAGTGGCCAGCCCGAGAAAAAAGCTGGCCTCGCGGGCCAGCGGGTCCGTGGCGGGAATGCGCGCCAGCCAGTTCGCCGCCGCGTCGTAGTCGTGCGCTTCAAAATACGTCTTACCCAGCTCCAGCATGGCCTCGCTGTAGGAAGGATTCAGGCGGATGGCGGTCCGCAGTCGCTGCAACTTGTCAGCCTCGGTGAGCGCGGTCAACCCTCGGACGTAATTCTCGAACGCGTCCAGGCGCAAGGGCGGAGCTGCCCCCAAAAAAGCGTCCTTAGAGGTCGCATAGTTCGGCTGCACAGCCCGCAACAGGTCCCAGGCCAGAGCGGCTTGTACCTGGAGCAACTGCGGCAAAGGACCGCTTTCTTTCAGCTCGGGGGAAAGGCGGCGTTGCTTCATCTCCAGCACCTGGGCGCTGGCGCTGAACGTCTGCCCGTCGAAGCTGTAGCTGCCCAGCATCACATAATCCACATCCATCTGCTCGGCGACCCGGTACAGGGTCGCTCGCGAAGGATGAATACCGGCGGGAATGCCGGCC
>DATEGI010000285.1:0-18905 GCA_035280205.1 Terriglobales bacterium
TATCCCGCCTGGGCTCGCGGCCAATCTTCATTTTCACCGCCGGAATTCCCTGCTCTACCCAGCCCGCTAGGTGCCCCGCCAGTTGTTTGTCGGAATACGATGTGAATCCTCCGCTGCCGTAAACCTGCGCGCCTGCGCGAACCTGGCCCAACAAAGTCGCCAGCGGGGTCCCAAGAAGACGCGCCTTCAAATCCCACAGCGCGCAATCCACGGCTGAAATGGCGGCGGAACAGATTCCTGGTCGCCCTAAGTTACGAATCCGTCGCCACATCGCCATGTAGGCAGCGGTCACCGCCATGGGATCGCGTCCCTTCACCTCTGCGGAAAGCACGTTGTGGATGAGGTTGGCCGCGGAAGCGTCAGTGTAGGTGTAACCCAGCCCGTTGTGGCCGCCGGCAAGAACTTCAACCAGCACCATGGTTGTCTTGTCCCATTTCAGGGTTCCGTCGGATTCTGGTGAGTCGGTGGGCACCGTAAAGACGGATACATCGAGTCGTTCAACCGGCGGACTGGCGGAGAAAGCGGTCATGCGGGCTGGCCGGCGGCGAGAGTGCTGGCTCGGCCAACGGTCTATCTCGTAGAGATGTTGTTCCCAGGCAAGGGGGTTAGCTTGCTGCAGCACACAATCTGGTCGTGGCACGATGCATATGTAGCATCGGCGTCTCGCCGGCTGCCTGGGCGTGTCGCCACGCCGCTTTCAGCCGCAGCTTTGCTTATTGGTGTTTTTCGGCAAACAGCAAGCCGTTAGCGGCGCATCGTACGAAACGGTTTACCTGTGGCCAAGGCCACCCAGTTATACGTCTTCAGAAAATAAGGAGTTCTTCTCATGACCGCGTCAGATGTGCTCGTCGAGTGCTTGATTGACTGGGGAGTTGAGGTAGTGTTTGGGCTGCCGGGCGACGGTATCAACGGCATAATGGAAGCCCTGCGCACGCACCAGGACAGAATCCGTTTTCTGCAGGTGCGCCACGAAGAAACCGCCGCCTTCATGGCCTGCGGCTACGCCAAGTACACCGGCAGGCTGGGCGTATGCCTGGCCACCTCCGGCCCGGGTGCCATTCACCTGCTTAACGGCCTTTACGACGCCCGCCTCGATGGCCAGCCTGTGCTCGCCATCACCGGCATGCAGTATCACGACCTGATTGGCACTTTGACCCAGCAGGATGTCGAGACCGACAAGCTATTCATGGATGTTTGCGTTTACAACGAACGCATCATGGGGCCAACCCACGTGCAGAACATCATGGACCTGGCCTGCCGCACCGCCCTGGCTTATCACGGCGTGGCCCATGTCACCATTCCCGTGGATTTCCAGGAAGAAAAGGTGCATGATTCGCAGCGGTCTAAGCGCAACCTCGCCAACTTCACCAACTCAGTGCGCACGCGCAGCTACGAGGTGCCCGCCGAAAGCGAACTGCACCGTGCGGCTGACATCCTGAACCGTGGCAAGAAGGTAGCTATCCTGGCCGGGCGGGGAGCCCTCGGCGCTGGCGACCTGCTGGAACAAATTGCCGAACTGCTCGCTGCGCCGATTGCCAAGCCGCTGCTGGGCAAGTCCGTAGTTCCCGATGACAGTCCCTATACTACCGGCCCAGTCGGCTTGCTGGGCACCGCGCCATCCCAGGAAATCCTGGAGGATTGCGACACATTGCTCATGGTCGGCACGTCCTTCCCTTACCTCGAATTCATGCCCAAGCCCGGTCAAGCCAAGGGCGTGCAGATTGACATTGACCCAAAACGCATCTCCCTGCGCTACCCGGTAGATGTCGGTCTGGTGGGCGACAGCAAAATCGTCCTCCAGCACCTGATTCTACTTTTGCAACGCAAGGAGGACCGCGGCTTCCTCAAGATGGCGCAGGCCGGCATGAAAGACTGGTGGGAACGCATGGAAAAGCAGGCCACGCGCATGGATAAACCCATGAAGCCGCAGGTGCCGGCTTGGGAACTCGGCAAGCGTTTGCGGAACGACGCCATCGTCAGTTGCGATAGCGGGACCATCGCCACCTGGTGGGCTCGGCACGTGCCCGCCCGCAAGGGCCAAATGCACAGCCTCTCCGGCACCCTCGCCACCATGGCGCCTGGCCTGCCTTACACGCTGGCGGCGCAGGTGGCTTATCCCAACCGCCAATGCGTCGCCTTCGTGGGCGATGGCGGCTTCTCCATGCTCATGGCCGACTTCGTGACCGCTGTGAAATATAAGCTGCCCATCAAGGTGGTCATCATTAAAAATGACACCCTGGGCCAGATTAAGTGGGAACAAATGGTGTTCCTCGGTAACCCGGAATACGGTGTGCAACTCCACCCCATCGACTTTGCAGAATTCGCACATGCTTGCGGCGGCGTAGGCTTCACCGTGGACGATCCCAAAGAATGCGGGGACGTTATTGACCAGTTCCTGAACGCACCCGGACCGGCCATTTTGCAGGCCATCGTGGATCCCCTGGAACCGCCTATGCCCGGGAAGGTTAAGGCCGAGCAGGCGCTGCACTTCGCTGAGTCGCTGGCCCGCGGCGAGCCCAACCGTAAGAAGATTGCTCTCACGGTGGCCTCGGACAAGGTTCGCGAGATGGTGTAGGGGCTCAGCTAGCCGGCTAGGTAGCTAGTGAGCCGGATAGCTAGCCAGCTGGCGCAACTGTGGAAGCCCCGGGCTTCAGCTCGGGGTTTTTCCGCTCAGAATTCAACCGGGCTTTAGTCCCTGAGGACATATGTCCAAACACGAAGTCGTCGTCATCACCGGGGCATCTGCGGGCGTAGGCCGCGCCACCGTCCGCGAGTTCGCCAAGCGCGGCGCCTGGATCGGCCTGGTCGCGCGCGGCCGGGACGGCCTGGAAGGCGCGCGTCGCGAGGTCGAGGCCGAAGGCGGCAAGGCGCTTGTCCTGCCCACCGATGTCGCCGATCACAAGCAGGTCGAACAGGCCGCGGAACGGGTCGAAGACAAGCTCGGCCCGATTGACATCTGGGTCAACGACGCTATGACCTCGGTCTTCTCCCCAGTTAAGGAAATGACGGCCGAAGAATTCAAGCGCGTCACCGAGGTGACCTACCTCGGTTACGTTTACGGAACCCTTTCAGCGCTCAAGCGCATGCTGCCTCGCGACTGCGGCGCCATCGTGCAGGTAGGCTCAGCCCTGGCCTACCGCAGCATTCCCTTGCAGTCGGCCTACTGTGCAGCCAAGCACGCGGTGCTTGGCTTCCATGCTTCTCTGCGCACCGAACTGCTGCACGATAAAAGCAACGTCCGCGTCACGATGGTGCAGATGCCGGCGCTGAACACACCGCAGTTCGGCTGGGTGAAGAGCCGTCTGCCGCGCAAGGCGCGGCCCGTGCCCCCCATCTTCCAACCAGAAGTTGCAGCACGTGCCATCTACCACGCCGCTCATCACCCTCGGCGTGAGTACTACGTTGGCCACTCTACCGTGCAGGCCATTGTGGGCAACAAGCTCGCCCCCAGCCTGCTTGACCATTATCTAGCTCGCACCGGCTACGACGCGCAGCAATACGACGGGCGCGAAGACCCCAACCGTCCCTACAACCTCTGGGAACCGATCCCCGGCGACCACGGCGCCCACGGCAGCTTCGACCGACGCGCTCGCGGCTACAGCGTGGAGTGGTGGGCCGATTCCCATCGCCTGCTGCTCGGCCTGGCGGGCGTGGCAGGCGCGACTGCGGCGATTTACGCTGCACTCAAAAACCGCCGTCTGAAGAATGTTTATGACGTCTTGGAGGACTGGCTGCCGCGTGCCGCCTAGGCGCGCAAGTTAAAGCTTCGGTGCATAGCTGCGAACGGCACTTCCGTAACGGTGCCAAGGCCTCCTGCCCACGCTATCCTTGCTCTGTTGGGCGCATTCTACTCGCCCGAGGTGTACTTATGAGCAAAAGCTGGCTGGCAGTTCTGGCACTCTTACTTGCTTTAGGAGTTGCCGCTCCCTGCGCCCTGGCCGATCATGGCTGGGATAAAGACAAGGGAGAGCACCACGGAAAACATTTCCGCGACGACGATCACGGCCGCCGCGGCGACCGCGATGATCACCGCCGCCACGACCGCGATGATGACCGCTGGGACCGTCGTGGCCGCTACGAGTATCACAGTTACGATCGCGATGGCCGTCCCCCGGGCTGGGTCCGCGGCCACAAAGTAGGTTGGGGTTATTGCGGCTTGCCTCCGGGACAAGCCAGGAAGTATGGCTGCTGGTCCTACGTGCATGAGGGGCGCCGTTACTACTATTATCGCGACGATGATGACCGCATCATCGTTCGCCGGCCCACCGTCATCGTTCACGCCGGCGTGGATATCGTTCAGTAACTTCGAAATCTGCCGCCGGTAAATTGCGAAAGGGATCGCCATTGAGACGATCCCTTTTTTCATCTGCTGACCAACTATCTGTGGTCTTCGCCGACTCCGTCGGAAGCCGTCCAAGTGGTTTCCCCGGTCTTCATGTTCAGCAATACCGACCGGTTGCGCGCGTCCACGCGAATAAAGCGGTCACCATCGAGCAGATAAACTTCAAACGGACCCGGAACCCGGGCGGCTTCTGGCAGCGATTCTTCTCGCCCCAGGCGGACGTGCTGCGGTTTTCGCGCCAGTACGGCAGTAGTTGCGCGCGAAGTAGGCGCGGCGGCCGGTGCCTGCCCCAGCTCAGAAATGACCTTCTTGATTTCAGCTACGGTCTTGCTGATCGAAGGCCGGAAAAATATCCAGCTCAGGAAGAAAACCACGGTAAGGAAGCTCAGGATAAGCAGCTTGGGTGTTGTTGAATGCCGCTGTCGGCGCGAGGAAACCGCCACGGGCCGGAATTCCCGGAACTCATCTACCCGCTTCCCTGGCGCCGATTTAGGAGTGGCACTCATCTCTTACATACACCCGCCATCTGTAATTTCACCTGCAGGCGGCGCTTGGCCCTGCCCGCAGACGGCCCCATTATGCTTTCTTGTTGTGGCTATCGCAACCCGCACTCTTCCGAATGAACCGTAGTGCACGCCTGAATCTGATCTTTCTATTTCCTTTGCGGCGCCGGCAGGCCTTCGTATTGCACCCGGCCCCGCCGTCGGGAGACGGCAAATGTGGGGTGTTAGGTTTGCTGAAAGGGCCGGGTCTTCTCGTCAGAAAACTTTGTACGCCAGTGTTCCCCACCAGTCTGTGACGTGTGTCACAAGCCGGGAAACCTTCTCCTGCCACGCTGCTCCCGCGTCTCAGGCTGCCTTTTTTCGAGCCACGTTGGCCTCATCCGCCTGTCCGGGCAGCCGCTGCTCTCTGCCATCCGCATCTGCCTTCGCCGCTGTGTGCCGCGACCGGCTGATCCGTTCCCGATACCCTTCGTAAACGGCATCCGCGAGCACTGCCAGGGCCACCAGGGCGAGCGAAACCAGCGCGAAGCCGAACAGCCAGCCCCACTCGCTGAGCTGGGCAGGTACAAGGGTGCAGAAGTTCATGACACTCCTCCCCCAGCGCTGCTCAGGCGCTTCGAGCCGGGGTCGTGGCCCGGGTATTACCCGTGCTGTTCGCCGCCGGCGAAGAATTCGCTCCACTCTCCAGGCTCGCCCGCAGCATGTAGCCTTGCACGCTAAGAATGGCTCCCAGCGAATACAGCGCCAACCCGGCGGAAGTCGCCAGGAACACCCCCAGGAGAAGTTCTTCCGGCGCGCGCTCGGTAAAGCCGATAGTAGCCACCAGCATCAGAGCCGCCGCCACTACTCCCGCGGCTTTCACGAACTCGCCGAAGGAAATGCTGCCTTCCGCCGCCCGATACGCGCCCTGGTAGCTTTCTGCCAGTTTTGCGCTTTCGCTGGGTTCCGGCATCCGGATCACAGAGGCCGTATTCATGGAACCTCCTCGCACTAAAGCCTTCCTACTCCGATACCCACACTAGAAGGCTTGGTCGCCGGTCGCCGTGACACTTGTCACCTCAGGCGGTGATTCCCCCCCATCGCGGTATCCTTATCCTTAGTCGAGAGGCGTTATGAACCCAACCTTGCTCAGGGCTCTGTTCGCCCTGCTGCCCGCGTCGGCGTTGTTCGCGGGTGCGCTCCTCTTCGTCAAGGCAAAAAGCCCGCGCTCCTGGCTCCAACTGCTGGGCGCAGGCGGCTTGCTCCTCGTCATCCTGGTTCACGTTTGCGAAGGACTGCAAGTTCTGCCCTGGATGGGTTGGGGGCTGGAACACAGCGCCGGTCACTACATTGACCTGTTCGGCGCACTCCTGGCGTGTATGCTGTTTCCGGCCGGCTACTTACTCCATGCCCTTGGAAGAAGCAACACCTAGATCAACTGGTCCGTCATGTGCCCTGCTTCACAAGCTCACGCTGACCGGATCTGTCTTGAAGGCCTAAGCCGGCGAATGCCGCGCGCAATCACATAGTACAGAGCAAAGTTACTGGTCAGTGCGACGGCAATCAAAGAGAACGGTTCGCCACCATGAGGATTGCCGGAAATCAGAATTGAGGCTATCGCTCCCAGCATGAAACCTGGCATCGCCGCATAGACTTGATGGAAAAGGAGAGCGAAAGCAGTGGAAAACACCGTCGCTACGCTCGCGGTCGTGGTGGCTATCTGATGGCGGGAGAGCGCTGCCGGCCCCCTGCCCACAGCCTTCAGCGCCAGCGGGGCGAGCACAAATCCGATAACCGTAGACATTCCTACTCCGATGAGAGATGCAATCCACGGATATAGCACGGGATGGTTTTCTAGAACCGCACAGAATCCGTCCTCATGGAAATCTGAAAAGAAGTAGCCCCGTGGAGAGAATCTGGCGGAAATAAACAGCCGTTCGTTCGGGGCCAGCGGGTGAGAGGTTTCAAATCTTACACCTGACGGTAGATTTGTGCGGACACAATCGAAGCGAAAGTTGGAGGATGAGCCGGTGTCGGCCGATATGCTATTGCCCTCCGGCATCCCGGACGGAAAGGTCAATTCAACGTTGGCCCTCTCCACTGGAATCGGCCACTCGCCCGAAATATTCTCATTCAGGTCTTCAAAGTCGTCATAGATCAGGAACTGATGCTTGGCTGTGTAGCTTAGCTCAATAACATGCTTGCCCCTGGACCAGGCCGAAGCCGGAATCACCGCAATGTTGATGTCGTCCGTGTTTTGCGTCGTACGTGCCGGGACATCAGAACCATCAACTCTTGCTCGGACGTTCAGAACCGACCCCGATTTCGCTCGCTGCGGCCCCTGTGGTCTTGCCCCAAGCCGGCGATGGAATCCGGAATCAAAATACCCATTTTCGTTTTCGATCTCGAATCTCTCCTCTACGAATAATGTGCGGTCCCTGGCTATCGTGAGCTTGGAGTCGAACGATACGATGCGGTCTCCTGCCTGTGCATTCGCCAACGCGCTGCAGAGCAGGCTTACTGACAGGATGGCTTGCACCAATCGAAACCGCGTGCCGCAATTCATGGAAAACGACAGGCTAGCACGATAAGAAAATGCACTCCATTGTCGTTTCGGCGCTTGAATACATCTGACTTCCCGCAAGCCGCTTGCGTGCGTCAACAAAGCGACATATCGGCCATGGATTTGACAATCCTCCCCCGTGGTAGCAGACTTTGTTCAACCCCCGGTTCAAGGGCTTTGGCGCCCTGGGCTCAGTCTCTCAAGCCAAAATGCCCGCAGGAGAAAGATCAGTGGACACCAGCCTGCCCGTAACGCCCCAACCTCTACGGCCCCGAGTTCTGTTGGTCAACGACCCCAGCCGCGGCAGCCTGGTAGCTGAGCAACTCATGCATAAAGGTTATGACGTCTTCTGGGCGCGTGACACCATGGAAGCCCGCTGGCTGTGGCTGCCCAATTTCTACGATCTGGTGCTTATCCGCCTGCCTAAGGACGCCAACTCGGGAACAGGATTCGTGCAGCGCATCCGCAAGGAAGCTCCTACCCAGCGCATTGCCTTCTGGGATGAATGGCTGCGCAGTAGCGACGCGGAGGCCCTTCGCAAGCGGCCCGTCACTTCTATCCGCTCGGTTGCCGCCTCCGTCCTCAACCGGCTCAGCCCGCGGCGCACCCCCATTGCCATGGCCAAAGTTATCGAAATGCCCAAACGCTGAAAATCGCTCACCACAAGGATCACGAAGGAGCGCCAATCAAAACAAACCGAAGGGCCTTTGTAGGCCTTCGTGTCCTTTGTGGTTGATGTTTAGGCCGCCTTCTTCTCCACCGGGTGCCTCACCTTGCGGTGGCAGGGCCACTCATGCAGCAGCTCCAGGTTGCCCAGCCCGTGGCCTTGGGTGCGGTCTTTGTGGTGCGCGTTCACCTCATCAAACCGCGCTGGCCTATGGCACTCTTCGCAGAGTCCCTTAGCCCGCGTATAAAGCACGAACTTCCTCCACGCCCAGTCTTTGGGAAAGGGCTCGGGATCGTTGCGGTAGGCGGGTTCCACTTCAGTCAGGTACAGCTGAATGGCACTCTGTTCTCCCAGTCGGGAAGCTGCCTTCCTCGGAGACTTCAGTTCTTCGGGCCGGAACGGTAAGCGCATACGCCCCCCTTGTTGCTGAGCATCAGATAACACTCCGAGCGACAGTGCTTCCGTGACCCGGCGCACCTGCTTGCGTGATTCCCGTCGCACTGCGGCCTCAGTAAATCACCGGCTTGCTCAGGCATTTGCAAGCTGCGGTAGGAAAGATATAGCCTCGCCATTTTCGATCGTAGCGAAAGCCGGCGCGAAACATCCGCCAATGACCGTGCCCGTCGCCCGAGTCGTACACCACATACGGCGGCCAGGCCAGCGCCAAGAATCGCTTCTGCTGCGTTCCCCAGGAAGACAATCGCGGCTCGCGTTCCGACTTCCACGACAACTGCCGCTGCAGCCAGCACACTACCGGCGCTGCCAAGCGACGGTCATTTCCTTGATGAATACATCCTTGGTCGATCCGGTCCTTCGGCGGAACGTAAAGTTTGCATGGCCGCTGCACCACAGCATGTATTACCAGCACCAGGAGCAGGCTGGAACTCACCAGGGCCAATCGCGAGACTAGCATTCACGACTCCCGCGCCCCACTCGCCTGGGGACGAGCGTCCATCCTATGCGGACCGGCAATCTGAATCCTAGTGCCAAAACGGGAAGTCAAGGTTTCAAATTCTCATATTCCCAACCGCGTCAGAATTTACAAAACCATAGCCCTCGCCCGCCGTTATCCTCGTAACTTGCTGATATTACGAGTACGACAATACGGTCGGGGAATTGCACATTGCCTCCTTCGAGAGAGCTATGTCAACCATTCCCCCAAATACGGCCCTGGGTGCTTTTACAGCTCCTACTGCTTTCCGTCGCATACCGCGTAAGGTTCAGAACCATCTGCGGACACTCCGCTCGGAACGCGGATTGACATTGCAGCAGGTGTCGGAGGGTACAGGTCTTTCCATCTCCACGCTGCATGCCATCGAAAACGAGCAGGAACGCGAGGCGACTCTGGCTACCGCTTTCAAGCTGGCTCGCTTTTATGGCCTGTCGGTGGAAAAGATCTGGCAGCCTCTGTACCAGCAGATCTGTAACGAAGCCGAGGAAGGTCAGATTTGGCCGATGCCTGCCGCAAGGGTCGCCAACCGCAAATAAACACTGGGCTTGTCCGCCTTTGTTCCTGATCGCCATTAACGTGCTCTTTATGCCCCGGGAAGGGGTGTCGGTCGCCGCCCGGTCTGCAAATTTCCTGCCTTAGTCCTGATTAGGTGTTTACCGTAAGTGCAATCAGGTATCACGCTGATTCGCTAACCACCACTCCTGGCCCACAATAACTTCTACTTCGACCTGAGTAGTTTCTTTTAACCTCCGCCCGTCAAAGCACTTATTTGGTGGGCCTAGTCCATTTTCGCTCAAGGAGGCGTGCGTGCGTTCTGCCCTTACTTGCTTACTACTATTCCTTATGGGCGTAGCTCTCGGCTGCGGCTCAGCTGGTATGAGCTCCAGCTCCCTGAGGCAGAACAACTCGCCGTCTAATATCTCGGTTAGTTTGCAACCGGTGCAGCCCGTGTCTCCCGTGCAGGTTGATGCCAGCGCTACCTCCCCCTACCCCATTTCGAAATGGCAAGTCGCGGTGGATTCGAATGTAGTCTGGCAGGAGACCAGCTCACAGCCTTCTATCGCCCAATCCATTCCGGTGACTGCGGGCCAGCATCAGATCACTGCCACCGCTACCAACAGCACCGGCGATTCCGGCAGCTCATCGGTCATGGTGACGCTGTCGAGTGCCGGCGCAGCCGCACCCTTCGCCTCCACCTTCTCCGCCTCCCTCATGCCCATCGGCTCATCTTCCCCCGCCACCGTCACGGCGGTAGCGCAGGGTCCCCACCCGCTCACGGGCTGGGCACTGTACGTGGATGGCAATCTTGTGAATAAGCAGAACACCTCCGCCGCTACCTTCACCCAGACCGTACAGATGACCACTGGCAAGCACCAGGTACTGGCCCGTGCCTGGGACAGCACAGGAGCCTACGCCACAGCCACGGCAACGGCCGACATCACGGCTTCTACCGCCAGCACCACCTCCGGCAGCCTTATTCCCGCGCCCCCGTCTTCGGCCCGAACGTGGAACAATGTGGAAGAAAAGCAGGGCTGGTCCGATTGCGGTGCCTGCGCCGGAAATCCCAGTGGCACCGGCCCCAAAGGCAGCTACTGGTTCAAGCAGGGCGTCACCAGCCCATCTCTGGACGGCAACAGCTTGGAAACCTACATCGGAGGATGGGTGCCCTGGGCGGACAACGTCTTCGCCTACCACTTCGGCCCCCAGAACTGGGCCAACCACTTCCTCTACACCGTCCATTTCCTGTGGAACGCACCCAAAACCAGGAGCGGAGACGGCGCCTACGTTGTCCAAGCCGTGGAGTTCGACTCCTACTTTTTCACCGGCGGCTTTAAATACCTGTTTGGCACCCAATGCGATTATGCCGGCGGATATTGGGGCATCTGGAATGGCCCCGACAACAAGTGGCAGAACACCTCCTTGAAGTGCCAAAAATTTCCTCCCAACCAATGGCACACCATCACCTGGTATGGCGAGCGCGACCAGAACACCAAGAAGCTGCACTTTGTCGCTCTGGCCGTTGACGGCAGTCAATCCAAGGTTGACGCCTGGATGGACGCTATCGGTTCCGGCACAACCGACGATTCCGGCATTCAGTTCCAGCAGGATAGCGATCAGTACGGCAGCCCCTGGAATGCCTGGATAGACCAGGTCAGCCTCACCATCTGGTAGCCGTAGCTCTGTCACATCCTCATGTGACCCAAATCAGCGGCAGCCTGAATCCGCTCGGCTAAGCTGGGACTGCGTACACACCCATGGCAGAGCGCAGCCCAAAAATCGCGTTTGTGGTGCTGGGCGGCGTCGGCTACATGGGGATGAACGGCATTCGTACCCTGCACCGCCTCAACCGTGCCTTGGGCCGTCGGGTCTTTGACCCTGAGCGCTTGCTCGTCGTGGATCTCGACTTGGCCCGGCCTGACTCGCGCCGTCGTCCAGAGTGGCGGGAAATGGCGACCCTACTGGGCGCCCGCCCTCACGCCATTGCCGAATTCCACCATGCCCGCCCCTTTCTGTGGGGCCTGCGTATGGCTGACCCACGCTGCTGGGTCGTCATTTACGACGCTACTCCTTCCATCTTCCACAATGGACACCTGGTGCAGATTGCCGCCGACCGCGATCCCCACACTGTCTACCTGGGCGAGAAGCCCATCTTCACCGCGCTCTCTGATCTGGAAGCCGCTCGCCATTTCCCTCCAGAGTGCAACTTCTTCTGCGACCTGATTGAGACCGAGAGCCCGGTCTTTCACGGCGTGGCGCAGTATCTTGAAGAAGAGCGCCTGCGCGTGGAAAGACTGTGGATGTGGCGCGCCGGCAGCGGCGCCCTGCGCAAGGCGCTGCGCGCCGACCGCGAGGTGGTCTTCGGCGGCGCCCTGGAAGATAAGGCGCTGCACGATTTCTCCATTACTCTAGGCTGGCTGGGCGGATCCGCGGTGGTTCAAGGTGTTCCTGCGATCCGCGTGCAGGACGAAAACGACTTTTGCCTCTCCGACCGTGCCGTGCTCTTCCGCGAGCCCAGCCTCCTCAGCATGAACAACGGTCTGATTTCCTCCTTCCAGCACATTCCTGCCCTGGGCCGGGATTTCCATCGCGATCGCTTCCCTGCCGACGTGGTCACGGCCGTGGATTGCGACTGGACGCTGCCTGGCCGCACCGTTCCTGCCAGCTACCTGTTCAGCTGGGTTGGCGTGACCGGATCAGCCTGGGAGCGTGATTTCCGTCAGCGTTGGCGGGACGTGGCCCCCCTTGAGCTGCCCATCGGGCAGGCCTGCGAGACCAGATACATTGACGATTTCGGCCGCAGCTTCGAATGTGATGTGCACGAGGTGCGAGCGGCCATTGTGCAGTGCGCCGGTAGGCGAGGGCGGCAAACTATTCTGTGCAATTTCCTGGGCAAGGAAGCTTTTCCCGGCCTGCGGCGTTTTGCCAAAGCCTTTGGCGAACCGGGCAAACTGCTGCGCAACATCTATGAAGATCCGCGGCCGCGGGCAGGCGCGGCCAAACTGGAAGATCTGGCCGACATCTTCAAGCGAATTATTCGCGAGCTGAAGGGCGAGGCGCCGGCCAGGCACATCGGCCGCGATGCGACGCTACTCACCCACGAGGTGATGCTGCGCGCCCACGAGCAGCTTCGCCGCAATGTGCAGCGCGAACTGGATAAGGCGGGCAACTCGCGCTGGTGGCAGGATGTTTATCCTCGCTCCGCTGCCTTGTTTGCACAACGCATCCGGCCGGCGAAAATCGAGGTGGCGGCCGTGCACGATACTACGCAAGTTGCCGGCTGACTCACTTTTTTCACTCTCTGTGGTAGAAAAGGTCCTTCAACCAACAAACGACTGCTTCAGCTTTCTGAGCTGCTCGAATTCCTCAGCGCACCAGGAGCATGCGTGAAATACGTGCTCACAGGCGCTCTCCAGATCCTGAGCGGCCCGTCCCTGGCAACGTGCGTAGGTGCCTTCAATTTCTGACAGGTAAGCGGCGAGTTCGGGATGCCGGTCCTGAAATAACAGTTCGTCTTCGATGTGGTGGCTGGCGTTTTCGTGTGCTTCCTTCTCTGAGGTGGCCCTCATAGCAGCATTGTCGCTGCCTACGCACAATACCGCCGTGACCCGGCGCACGCCGCGGCGTGATGCAGGCCACCATCGCCCGCATACTTCTAAAGGTGGTCCTGCCATAACCCCGCCAGAGGAACGCTCGGTCTTGCCGTTCATTCCCACTTTCTCGCATCGCCCGGCTATTTCATGAATCTGTATGCAATTTGAGGAGGACTGATGCAATACACACGCCTGGGCAATACCGGCCTCGTCGTTTCCCGGCTTTCATTTGGCGTCATGACCTTTGGCCAGGGCCAGGGAACGATGGCCTCGGTCTCGAAAACCGACGAGAAGAGCGCAACTGAGATGATTCACCGCGCCATGGATGCAGGAATCAACTTTTTCGATTCTGCTGACGCCTACGCCAGTGGCCAATCTGAAACCATCCTGGGTCGGGCGCTGCGCGCGCGTCGCCGCGACGTGATCATCTCGACCAAGGTCGGTTTTCGCAGTGGCGAGGCCATCACCCACTCGGGCGCATCCTATGGCTACCTGCTCGCGGCAGCGGAAGCTTGCCTGCGCCGGCTCGGCACCGACTACCTGGACCTGCTCTCCATCCACAAGCCCGACCCTTATACGCCCTTTGTGGAGACGCTACGCGCGCTCGACAACCTGGTGCAGCGTGGATTGGTGCGCTATGCCGGCTATTCCAATTTTTCTGCCTGGCAGGCGGCTAAGTGCGTGGGCATTCAGCAGCGGCTGAACTACGCGCCATTTGTAGCCGCGCAGATGTATTACTCGCTGGTCGGACGCGACATCGAGCATGAGATAGTACCCTTCCTGGCGGATGCGGGCATCGGCCTGGTGGTGTGGAGCCCCCTGGCCAGCGGCTTTCTCAGCGGAAAATACACGCGTGACAACCCTACTGGTGGCGGCGGGCGCATTGCCGGCTTCGACTTTTTATCCACCGACCGCGAGCGCGGCTACAACCTGATTGACCTGATGAAGAAGATTGCCGCGGCGCACCACGCTTCCATCGCCCAGGTGGCCCTGGCGTGACTGCTGGCCAAGCCGTTCGTCAGCACGGTCCTGCTCGGCGCCAGCAAGATATCGCAACTGGAAGACAATCTGGGCGCTTGCGAATTAAAGCTCACCGCCGATGAAGTTGGCCAGCTCGATACCGCCACTGCGCCTGCACCTTTGTATCCGCAATGGTTCCAGGAGAAGACGCTGGATGCGAAGCTGCAGGATTCGTTAGAAGGAAAGCGGCAGGCTGTGACTCAGTCATCGGTGCGGGACAGGTAAGCTGAGGGCGTGAGGCTGAGGGGTAGAAGGCCCGCATTGCTGCGAGCCTCAATGGACACGAGATCACGCCTCCCGGAAGCGCAACCAACGCCACCAGCCAAAAAGCCAGGCCCGAAGCTGGACCAAACATCCCGGTGTGTCACAACGGGTCGGACTGAGTTCCACAGCGCGTTCTTCGTGCGGCTGCGGAACCGTTTTCTCCTCTGCTGGACTAGCGGATCGATTGCGTCTTAGTCCTTTGGCAAAGGGTAGCAGGTAACTACCCACTAGCAAGGCTTCCAGCCAGGAGAAAACTTCCATAACTCGTTGCCCGTGGCGCGTGGTCGGCACCGGGGGCTTTAGAGGGACATGTAGATTTGCGATAACGGTTTCACCCAGCGAGAGCACGGCCGACCTGAAGCTAACAAAATCCTGTGTTATATCTCCTTCCACTGCCTGCAGCCAGAACGCACCCACCGTCGCAACGAACACGCAGGCCAGCAAAAACAGGATGCCGGAGGCTGCCCATGGCCTCAACTGCTCTTTACGTTCCGATATGAGCACGCATGCCAACAGCATGGAGAATGCGACGAGCACTATGCCTATGCGTAACAGTTCGCCCCGGTGGGGCCGGCCAGGTTGTACCAGGAACTGGTTTGCAGAACCGTTGACATAATCCAACACGTCTGAACTGATGGGACTGCCCAGCAAAGTCAGCGCGAAGGGCTCGGCTGGAATTTCATTTCTGGCTTCTGGCTTACTCTCCAGCGCATGCGCCCGGAGCTCCAGCGCTTGCGCTTGGTCCTCCAGTATCTGCGCCCGATCCTCCAGTGCCTGTACCTGGTCCTTCACGGTTCGATTTGATTCTCTAGCGGCCTTAGCTTCCTTTCTCAGAACCGCAGCTTCGCGCTTCAGCGCCTCCGCGTCGTTTTTCACCTCGTGCGCCCTGTCATCTTCGACGATTCCTTGCAGTTCCCGCTCGATATCGGCTTGATTCGCACGAAGAATACGGGCCATTGACTCAACTTTGCGGCCATCAGCATCGTCCTTCTTGCGCAGCCTGGTAAGCAAGTACGTTTGCACCCCTACCGTGTACACTCCATCTTCCAGACTGGGGTAGGTGGAGTGTTGAAGCGACGTTTCGACGTAGCTTCCATCCTCAACCAGTTTTTCCACCAGCGACATGTCCAACCCCAAAAGGCTGAGTTCCGTTTTCTGCTCCAGGGCATGTGCGACTGAGGCGTTGGGTGCAACGGTGGTCTGGAACACAGCGTCTAAAGCCCCCAGCCTGAGCAAATCCATAGCGATCGAATTTGTGATTTCGCGTACCGCATTCAATTCGTTCGCACACTCCCCGCCGCAAACTGCTCTGTGAATTGGTCCATCCAAGCCCTCGTCCTCCGGCCACCACACCTTCTTGCCGGCCAGTTCGCTAACCGAGGCGATTTCCAAACCCGGACGTAAGTAGGCGCGCAGTCTGGGTTGTTTGTGCCCGGCGTCTTCCAGCGCGACCATGTGGTAGCCCCGCATGTCGAGAACAGATTTCACCAGCTTCGGGCTCAATTGCCGGCCCTCGACCAGGGCGTCTAGTTTGTTGTCTTGGAGTTGCTCGAATGCCTTGCGCACATCCATTTCTCTCTTACTGCCGCTGATGCCCAGGCGTTCTAGAGCTGCAAGCTGCCGGTGGGACCAGTGGGCAGGCACCCAAATCTTCAGCCCCTTCCGCTCGGCCGTTGCGGACCTGCTCAGGTCAGGGCTCAACAGAACAGTGAAGCGACTGTTCTTTTTTGCTCCCGGATGTTCCGTTTTCATGCCGGACGCGGCCAAGATGGCCATCAGGAAATGTTCCTCCGGCATTCTGGTGTCTATCACCGCATCCAGTGGCGGGTCCGCCTCGGAGCAGTGTTTCTCTGCGCGCAGCAGAGTAAAGGCCTTTTCCCGGTCCAGCGAAGTTGCCGCTGTGTTGAGCACCTCATTCTTGCTCAGACCTCCAGCTAGCAGCACCGCAAAACCGGAAGACCGGCTGCCGCTGTTTCTGCTTCCCAGCCACACCCTGTGATCCCCCTTCAACTGCCCCACCGAATGCAGGTACTCATGCGGCCTTACCAGGATGTGCACTTTCTCCGTGAATAGAGGGGCAACCAGTTGAATGTGCTCCTGCCGTTCATCGAAGGGGTATTCACCTTTCCAGGCACGATGCGCGACGTCACTCTGCACTAGCCCGAATTCGGCCTGCCCCTGCTCCAGCCGGTAAACATTGTCTTGCGAACCGTTGGAGCCCGGCATGCAGGCGATCTCCAGTCCCTGAGGCCGGGCCGCCCACTGCAGTGCCTGACAGATTTTCTGGTAATAGCCGTTCTGGGGGCCGGTGGTGATCGTAGTCTGCAGATTTTGCGTGGAGCCCGATGTGGAGTTGCAGCCCGACAGGAACGCGAGAACTGCTGCCAGTGGAACGCAAATGAACCGGCGCAACATAAGGCCTCCCTTGCGCTCTTTCTGCTTGCCTGGCCCGTTGCTGAAGTAAGCACCTCGGCTGCCAACGCTTGCTCGGATTGCCACTACGCTGCTGAAGCGCCCACGGGGTCGCTAAGTGCCCCGAAATCAAGGAACACCAGTACGTCACCCGCAATTGAGTGGCGACCCAGCCTCCAGTCCATGCTCGCGCGCTCTATCTTTTCGGATAGCCTGCAACACCGAATGGTTAGAAAGCGGTTAGTAGGTGGTGCAGCAAAGGGAGTGAGGGTCAGATAAAGACCGCAGCCACTTCAGTAGGTCTGCTTGGCGGTAAGGATGCTGGCATGACTGGCCACACACCGCCATTCTCCATTCTCAAAAACCCAGGTATCTGTAAAACGGGCGCGCAAGTCGTAGGGCTTGGCCTTTTCCGTGCCTTTTTCACGGTAAACGCCGGTCACGACGGCGGCATTGGAGTGCAGATGAACGTTCAGCGTCTCGTTCACCATTTGCTGCGGACGGTAGTTCTTCTCGCTGATGGCAGCGATGAACTGGGCCTTGTTCATCAAGGTGCTGTCAAAATCCGTGCCCACAAAGTTGGCGGCCAGCAACTGGTCCAGGGCGCGCACGTCCTTGTGCACGATAGCCAGGTTCCATACGTTCTCCAGAGCAAGTATCTTGCTTTGATCCGTGTGCGCCTGCGCGGCCAGGGGCCGTCCGGCCACAAATAGTTCGCAAGCCAGCAGCCCTGCCACCACAAAAAATGATGTTCGACTCCTCAATTCAACCCTCTCCGCGGAATTATGAGGGCTTTTCGGCAGTTGGTCCACGTTACTACCGTCAGGCGAACCAGGTTACCAGTGTGCCCCGCCATTCCGTTCTGTATTCAGTAATTTGTCAATTACAACCTGTGTCATGTTGAGCTAGGGCTGCGGCCTGCGTCGCTCAAGACGATATGCCCATGGCAGTTCCTATCTACTCACTTCCATTATGGAAGATTTGACCTCTATTCTGTGCACTTAACCGACGCCGGTTTCCGCTCTGATTTCAGGAGTTTGCGCGCTTGCGAAGGAGAGAAAGGCTTGACAGTGGATCTCGTATGATTTCCGGCGCCCCACCGCAGCCCGGGGTCTTTCGACTTCGCCGAGCAGTCCGCAAGCGGACCGCCCGGCTTCGCTCAAGATGACAGGCATGAAGGGGGACACTGATCCCCAACTCCGAGCGTCTGTGCCTCTGTGGTGGAAGAGAAAAGCCTCTCGCGGCGGCGGGGCTTCAACTGAGAGCTGACATCTGATAGCTGACAGCAACATACAGAGATCCTTCGCGCCAGGGAAAAAGCGCTCAGGATGACATTCGTGAAGGGTGGCTGTGATTCTGAAGCAGTCGCATTTCTCCGTGCCTCCGTGTCTCGGTGGCCAAAAAAAAACCCCGCATTGCTGCGGGGCTTCTACTGGCCACTGGCAACTGACCACTGGCCACTGCTTTTAGTACATGTCGCCCATGCCGCCGTGCCCGTGGCCGCCGGGCATAGGAGCTTCCTTCTTTTCCGGAATCTCCGCTACCAGGGCCTCGGTGGTCAGCATCAGGCCGGCGATAGAACCGGCGTTCTGCAGCGCGGTGCGCACCACCTTGGTGGGGTCGAGCACCCCCGCCTTCACCAGGTCCTCGTATTCATCGCTCTGGGCGTTGTAGCCGAAGTTCGTGTCTTTCGCCTCGGTCACCTTGCCCAGCACGATAGCGCCTTCTTCGCCGGCGTTCTCGGCGATCTGGCGCAGCGGCTCTTCCAGGGCGCGCTTCACGATGTTGATGCCGATCTGCTCATCGCCCTCGCTCTTCAGCTTGTCGAGAGCGCTGATGCAGCGGGCCAGGGCCACGCCGCCTCCGGGCACGATGCCTTCCTCCACCGCAGCGCGGGTGGCGTGCATCGCGTCTTCAACGCGGGCCTTCTTCTCCTTCATTTCGGTTTCGGTCGCGGCCCCAACTTTAATCACGGCCACGCCGCCCACCAGCTTCGCCAGCCGCTCCTGCAGCTTCTCGCGGTCGTAGTCGCTGGTGGTTTTATCAACCTGGGTGCGGATCTCCTTCACCCGACCTTCGATCTCGGTGTGCTTGCCGCGGCCTTCCACGATG
>DATEGI010000286.1:0-16965 GCA_035280205.1 Terriglobales bacterium
CATCCTCGGAATGCAGGAGAGTGGCACTGCACGCGAGATGCTTCGGCGCTAAAGCGCCTCAGCATGACGCCCTCCTCAGGGTGGGGCGAGGGCGAGACGCCCTGGCGACAGCCGGCGGTACACCGCGCAGCGGTTCACAACTTTCCCATTCCTTGTGTAAACTAAAGTGTTTGGCTGCTCTCTGTGGCGGCATTCGTCGCCGCGGTATCCGCTGGCCTCTCACTATTCAGGCAAGGAGAAGCTTTCCCGCATATGGCTATTCCCGCAACCCAGCTGCGCCCCGGCATGGTCATCAAGCACAACAATGACCTGCACGCGGTATTCAGCGTCGAGCACCGCACTCCCGGCAACCTGCGCGCTTTCATCCAGGCCAAGCTGCGCAACCTGCGCACCGGCGCCATGTTCGAGCACCGTTTCCGCTCCGCCGACGCCATCGAGAAGATCACGGTGGACGAGGTCAAGATGGAATACCTCTACACCGACGGCGACAACTACTATTTCATGAATACCGAGAATTACGAGCAGACCTACCTGGGCAAGGATATCCTCGGCGATGCGGTGGATTACCTGATTCCCAACCTGCAGATTGATGTGGAGTTCTTCGACGGCAAGGCTGTGGGCGTGGAACTGCCACAGACGGTGGACCTGACCGTGGTCGAAACCGAGCCCGGGCTGAAGAGCGCGACGGCCAGCAGCGTGACCAAGCCGGCCAAAACAGAAACCGGGCTAATCGTGCAGGTGCCGCCCTTCATCAATGAAGGGGAGAAGATCCGGGTGGATACGTCGGAAGGGGCATATCTGTCCAGAGCGTAAATTCACTCACGAATGGTCTAATTGACGATTGACAAATTACGATTGACGATTGAAAGGCCGCGATCCTGGGTTCAAATCGTCAATCTTCAATCGTCAATCCCGAATGACTTCAACTGACAAGACCGCTGACCTCCGCGCCCGCCGCTTTGTAGTGCGCGGGCGGGTTCAGGGGGTGGGTTTCCGCTGGTTCGTGGAGCGCGAGGCGCATATGCTGGGCGTTTCCGGCTGGGTGCGCAACAACGCCGACGGCAGCGTGGAAGTGCTGGCCATGGGCACGCGCGAGCAACTCAGCGCCTTGCGTTCACGCCTGCAGCAGGGGCCGCGCGCGGCGCGCGTGGATGCGGTAGAGGAGAAAGACGCCCAGCCGGTGGCCGGACTGAAATCATTCCGCATTGAAGGAGCCTGGTAGATGGCGCAGCCGAGCGGCCGCACCAATTGTGATCACCTGAAAAAGCTGATTCGCGAAGTTCCTGATTTCCCGGTGAAGGGAATCCTTTTCTACGACATCACCACGCTTTTGAAGGATCGAGTGGGCTACGCCACCTTGATTGATGCGCTGGCCGAGTATTACCTGCCCAAAAAGCCGCACCTGGTACTCGGGATCGAGGCGCGAGGCTTTATTTTTGGTCCGGCGCTGGCCTACCGGCTGAATGCCGGATTTGTGCCGCTGCGCAAGCCGGGCAAGCTGCCGGCGGAGACGGCGCGCTGGGATTACGAACTGGAGTACGGGAAAGCGGCGCTGGAAATTCACCGCGACGCGATTCAGCCCAAGCAGCGGGTAATTATCGTGGACGACCTGCTGGCCACGGGCGGAACGGCGCAGGCTTCGGCACATCTGGCCAAGTCGTTGGGGGCGGAGATTGCCGGGTTGGGATTCGTGGTGGAGCTCGACTTCCTCAAGGGGCGGGACAAGCTGGCGCCCTACGATGTGTTTTCGCTGCTGCATTACGACAAGTAGGCGGGGTCAGGCTGCCTCTTGTGTGTCGCCCCTACAGGGCTCGGACTTCTTAGTTGCCCCTAGCCAGGGCTGAGGCCCGGTCAATGTTCTCGCTGTGTTTAGAAGAAACCTGTTCAGAGTTATCAATTAGTAAACGATCCGCTACTTAGGCTGATCTTCTGCCACGAGCAAAGCTGTTCCCTTGGGCAAATAGCTCTTGCGGCGGAACCAGTCCTCCATCTTTTCCTTGAGCTCGTCGAGGGGCACGCGGGAACCGACTTCCATCAGACCGTCAGCGACGGGGAGGGTGTCGTCAAAGATGGAGGCGTTGGTGAAGTTGCGCATGGAGAAGCTATCCAGCCACTTTTGCGGGCAGGGATGGCGCTGGCCGTTGGCTTCGTATTCCACGCGGAGTTTGCGGGAGAACATAGTGGGAACATTGTAGTGGGTAGTTGCTTATTGGGCGTGCCGCGCTCCCTCCCGGGGCTCGGTCGCGCTGCAAGCTTTTTTTGCATGCTTTCCCAGGGCTGACGCCCTGGGCTAGAAGCTGTTTCGCCCTGGCGGGCTGGACTATTAGCAGGGCGACCATCGTTTGACAGGCAATCATTTGGGAATCATCCAGGAAGGCATCATGGTTCCTCTCTTATCGGCAGGACAGATTGAACGGCGGGTCAGATCGAACGGTAAGGGGTAACTCCCTCGAATGCTGGCTGCGGGTTGAGCGATGCAGGGGTGCTTCGACTGCGCCCGCCGATTCGCAAGCGAATCGACTCGCTTCGCTCAGCATGACAGCAGCAAGTGGGAACGGTTCGTGATTGGGACCAAAATTAAATGGGCCGGAGACCAAGAAGCGGTGACATTCCTTGGCCTCCAGCCCATTCGATCCTGAATTGGATCGGAGGTGATACCTATATGCTAGACCCCTGAGCGCCAAAGTCAAGCGCGAAACAGGACGACCCCCGTAAATTGTTCAAAAATGGGACTTACCGGTCAGTGAAAATAGCCTGCGGGTAGCTGAACTTGCGTTGACACTGCGCAAAGGCGGATGGTAGTTTTTAGAGTTTAGCCCAGACATTCTCGCGGGCTTTCCAGGCGGTCTTTACCACAGGCATGGACGAAATTCTGAGGCAATTGGGCGGATACCTGCTTGGCGCCATCCCCACCATAGTGCTCTTGCTGGTGGTGTTCGCCGCCTATCGGACGCTGGTGCATCGCCCCCTGGCGCGGGTGCTGGAAGAGCGGCACAGCCGGACAGAGGGAGCTATGGAACGCGCGCGGGCGGACGTAGCCGCAGCTGAGGCCAAGGCGGCGGCTTACGAACAACGGCTGCGGGAAGCACGGACGGGGTTGTTTAAGGCCCAAGAAGCCAGGCGCAAGCAGGCCTTGGAGGCGCGAGCGACAGCGCTGAACGAGACGCGCGCACACGCGCAAAAGCAGGTGCAGGAGGCGCGGGCGGCGATCGAAACAGACAAGGTTTCGGCGCAGGACAGGCTGCAGGTGGAAGCGGGGCGGCTGGCCGACGAGATCATTCGAGCCATTCTGCGTCCAGCCACGGCGGCGCAAAATCCGGTGGCAGGCGGCCGGTCATGATGCACAAACCAAAAATGCGTAGCGCCTTGATGCGTGTCCACCTGCTAAGCATGCTGGGGGGAGTATTGCTCCTGACGGTCCTGTTGGCAGGGGCAGCCTCGGCACAGGAGAAGGGCTCGCAATCAGTACCGGCTCCGCAGAAGAGCCTCAGCGAGCAAAAAGCGGCCACAGGGGCGCAAGCGCAGGCTGGAGAGAACTCCGGATCCAGTTTCGGCCAGGAATTGGCGGAGGCGTCGCGGGAAGCGGCAGGAGAAAAAGAAGAGAACGCCCAGTTCAAGTTTTCGCGTTCAGTGCGCTGGATGGGGAAACTGCTGGGTATTGGAGTGCACGGCGCGTACTGGCTGGCTTTCATCCTGAATTTTGCAGCGCTGGCGCTGGTGATTTATCTGATCTCGCGCTCACGGATTCCGGCCCTGTTTCGCAGCCGCACCGCGACCATTCGGCGGGCAATGGAAGAAGCCGGCAAAGCCAGCGCTGAGGCCAACCGGCGACTGGGGGAAATTGAGGCCCGGCTGGCACGGCTTGACCAGGAGATTGCCGCGATGCACCAGCAGGCGGAGAAAGACGCGGCCGGCGAAGAAGAGAAACTGCGGCTGGCGGCAGCGCAGGATGCGCACCGTGTGGTGGAAGCCGCGGAACAGGAGATCGCAGCGGCAGCCAGCCTGGCGCGGCGGGAGCTGAAGGCATACGCCGCCGAACTCTCCGTGGCCATGGCGGAAAAGCGAATCCACATAGACAAGGATACCGATGCGGCGCTGGTGCGCGACTTCGCCGAGCAACTGGGCAACGGCCTGCGCGGGCCGCACCGCAATGGCGGAAAGGATGGCCGCTAGCTCATGGCCGCGGTCAGCAACCGCTACGCGCGGGCTTTCGCCGACGTGGTGATGGAGCGCAAACTGGACTCCGCCCAGGTGCGGCGCGAGTTACGTCTGCTGGCGGAAACGATTCAACAGAACAGCGAGTTGCGCCGGGTGTGGGAGGCTCCAGCGCTGCCGGCCGCGCAGAAGCGGGCCGTGCTGGATGCGCTGGCCAAACGCGCCGGCATTTCGCCTATGATACGGAATTTCGCAGCCGTGCTGATTGATCACGAGCGCATTCCGATGATGGACCAGATCGTGCGTCAGGTCGAAGTGGAGCTGGACCGGCGGTTGAACCTGGCACAGGCGGAGATCACCAGCGCCCGCGACCTGAGCCCGGAAGAGAAGCGCGTGCTGGAAGCAGAGGTCGGGCGGCTGACGGGGAAACAGGTGAGAGCCAGCTATTTTCGCGATCCCAATCTGCTGGGCGGCGCCGTTATCAAGGTGGGAAGCACCACTTACGACGGCTCGGTTCTGGGACAGCTGAATAAGATTCGGGAACATTTGGTGGAAAGTCAGTAGTTGGTAGTTGGTAGTTGGTAAAGGCGACCCTCAGCGGCTAAAGCCGTAAGAAGAAGACCCCCGGCACGGCTGAAGCCGTGCCCTTCCGAAATCGTGGGAGGTTGGGCCAACTTTGAGCTACTGAGAACTAAGAATTGAGACCTGAGAACTGATTCATGGCACAGATTAAAGCTGACGAAATCACACAACTGATCCGCGAGCAGATCGAGAACTACGAATCGAAGATCGCGGTGGATGAAGTAGGCACGGTGATCTCCCTGGGCGACGGCATCGCCCGGCTTTATGGGCTGGATAAAGCCATGGCCGGCGAGCTGCTTTCCTTTCCGCACGACGTGAAGGGCATCGCCATGAACCTGGAAGAAGACCAGGTGGGAGCGGTGCTGCTGGGCGAATACACCGAAATCCGGGAAGGCGACGAGGTGAGTCGGACCGGCCAGATCATGAGCGTGCCGGTGGGCGACGCAATGGTGGGCCGAGTAGTGAATTCGCTGGGCCAGGCAATTGACGACAAAGGCCCGATCGCAACCGACAAACACATTCCGATTGAGCGGCTGGCGCCGGGTGTGATTTCGCGGCAGCCGGTGCGCGAGCCGATGGCCACGGGACTGAAGGCGATTGACAGCATGATTCCCATCGGCCGCGGACAGCGCGAGCTGATCATCGGCGACCGGCAGACGGGCAAGACCGCCATTGCCATTGACACCATCATCAACAACAAGGGCGGGGACCTGATTTGCATTTACTGCGCCATCGGGCAGAAGCGGTCTTCGATTGCGCAGGTGGTAAAGACACTCACCGACTTTGGCGCCATGGATTACACCATCGTGGTGGCAGCCTCGGCTTCGGAACCCGCGCCCATGCAGTACATCGCGCCGTATGCGGCTTGCGCCATTGGCGAGTACTTCCGGGACAACAAGAAGCACGCGCTGGTTATTTACGACGATCTTTCCAAGCACGCGGCTTCGTATCGGGAAATCTCGCTTCTGTTGCGGCGTCCGCCGGGGCGCGAGGCCTACCCCGGCGATGTGTTCTACCTGCACTCGCGGCTGCTGGAGCGCGCGGCCAAGCTCAGCAACGATTTGGGCGGCGGCTCGCTAACCGCGCTGCCGGTGATTGAGACGCAGGCGGGCGACGTTTCCGCCTACATTCCCACCAACGTGATTTCGATTACCGATGGGCAAATTTATCTGGAAACGGATTTGTTCAACAGCGGCATCCGGCCGGCGGTGAACGTGGGCTTGTCGGTAAGCCGCGTGGGATTCACGGCGGCCATCAAGGCGATGAAGCAGGTGGGCGCCACCTTGAAGCTGGAACTAGCGCAGTACCGCGAACTGGCGGCGTTCGCGCAGTTCGGCAGCGACCTGGACAAGGCCACGCAGGCCCAGTTGGCACGCGGCGAACGCCTGGTAGAGGTGCTGAAGCAGGACCAGTACTCGCCGCTTCCCTTCTCCAAGCAGATTCTGATCATTTATGCCGGCACCAACGGCTATCTCGACGACGTGCCGGTGGAGCAGGTACGCCCGTTCGAGAAGGCGCTCTACGAGTATGTAGACACCATGAATCCGGGGCTGTTCGAGAACATCATGAAGAAGAAAGCGCTCGACGACCAGCTCAAGGCGGAGATGAACAAAGTTCTGAAGGAGTGCAAGGAGCGGTTTACGGCGGAACGACAGGCGGCGGCGAAGTAGCAGTTTCGAGTGTCAGGTTTCAAGTTTCAAGAAGTAATTCGCGAAACTGGAAACTCGGAACTGGAAACCGTACTCGCGGCAGTGCACGCGAGATCCCCTTCGGCAAGCTCAGGGCAGGCTTTCGGGCCTGAAGGCCCTCTGGATGACGCCAGATAAGGAAACTGACAACTGACCACTGATAACTGGTTCTGATGGCGGGCATACTCGACATACGGCGGCGGATTCGCAGCGTGCGCAACACGCGGCAGATTACGCGCGCCATGAAGATGATATCGGCGGCACGGCTGCGGCGGGCGCAGGAGCGCGCGCTTTCGGCTCGGCCCTACGCGCAGATGCTCACCAACGTGCTCAAGTCGCTGGTGATGCGCGCCGAAGTTTACGATCCCGAGACGGGAGAGCCGCGCCATCCGCTGCTGGCTCAACGGGAAGAGAATACGATTCTGCTGATCGTGGTCACTGGGGATAAGGGGCTGGCAGGCGCTTTCAATGCCAACATCCTGAAGGCGGCCGTGCGCTTCATCCAAGCCAAGCAGGGCAAGAATATTGATATCGAGGCGGTGGGACGCAAGGCGCGTGATTTTTTCCGCCGCCGCTTTCCGGTGGCACCGGTAGAGCAGCCGGAAATCACGGAAGCCGCCGAAGAAGGGCTGACTCCGGCGCCGCGCGCGGAAAGCCGCTCCGGTGCGGTACAAATTGTGGGCGAGCACGTAGGCATTTTGGGTCGGCTGGAATTCGCGCAAGGCAAGGCGCTGGGCCAGAGCATCATCGAGCGCTACAGGCGCTGCGAAATTGACGCGGTTTACGTGCTCTACAACGAGTTCAAGTCGGTGGTCTCGCAGCGGGTGGTGGTGGACGAGATTCTGCCCATCGCGCAGATTGGCGGCTCCGGAGTGCAGCAAGCGGAGGAGATGGCGGAGCAAGAAAAACTGCGGGCAGCGGAGGCGGCCAAGTCCGCCGGTGTGGCCATCAGCGAGGCGGACACGAAGGCAATTGACGAAAGGGCGGCCGCGTTTGCCGCTGCGCCGGTGGACTACATCTACGAGCAGCCGCCGCAGGAACTGTTCCGCAGCATGCTGCCGCGCTACGTGGAGCTGCGCGTGTTTCATACGCTGCTGGAGTCGGTAGCGGCAGAGCACGCGGCACGCATGACCGCGATGGATGCGGCCACCAACAATGCCAGCGAGATGATTGACGCGCTCACCCTGGCCATGAACCGGGCGCGGCAAGCGAAGATTACCAAGGAAATTATTGAAATTGTTAGCGGCGCAGCGGCGCTGTGAGAGGCAGCAATTAGCACTTGGCAATTAGCACTTGGCCGTGAACTTGTACGTGCAGTCATGCTGAGGAGCTTTAGCTCCGAAGCATCTGGCGTGCAGTAGCGCAGATCCCGGCAGTACGCGCGAGATCCTTCGGGGCTGAAGCCCCTGAGGATGACGCCGTAAAAGGAATTGCTGGGAACCGGCAGTATTGCCGAACTGAGGCGCTAAGCGGCGCGGCTGGTCACTTTCGGCAAGCGTCGCTGGCTAAATGCTAAGTGCTAATTGCCAAGTGCTTCTGAGAACCGAGAACTGAGAACCGACACATGCCTGAAAATACTGGACACGTAATACAAATCGCCGGCCCGGTGGTGGATGTGCAATTTGAAGAAGCCAAGCTGCCGCCAATCTACCAAGCGGTGCGGGTAGTGGGCGACGGATTCAATACGCCGGTAGAGATTAACGTCGTCCTGGAAATCGAGCAGCACTTGGGTGAAGGCCGGGTGCGCTGCGTGGCCATGGAACCCACCGACGGCATGGTGCGCGGCATGAAGGCCGTTGACCTGGGCGAGCCCATCTCCGTGCCCGTGGGCGCGGGCACGCTGGGCCGGGTGATGAACGTGATTGGTGAACCGGTGGATAAGCTTGGCCCCATCAAGGCCAACCAACGCCTGCCCATTCACCGGCCGGCGCCGGCGTTCGACGAGCAAGCCACCACGGCGGAGATGTTCGAAACCGGGGTGAAGGTGATTGACCTGATCCAGCCCTTCCTGAAGGGCGGCAAGATCGGCTTGTTCGGCGGCGCAGGTGTGGGCAAGACCGTGGTTATCATGGAACTCATTAATAACGTCGCCAAGCAGCACGGCGGCTTCTCGGTGTTTGCCGGGGTGGGCGAGCGCACGCGCGAAGGCAATGACCTGTGGCTGGAAATGAGCGAATCGGGCGTGATCAAACCGGGCGTGCCGGAGGAATCGAAAGCAGCGCTGATTTACGGCCAGATGACAGAGCCGCCGGGAGCGCGGCTGCGGGTGGCGCTGACGGGCCTCACGGTCGCCGAATACTTCCGCGACGTGGAAGGCGCGGACACGCTGCTGTTCATTGACAACATTTTCCGTTTCACGCAGGCGGGATCGGAGGTTTCGGCGCTGCTGGGACGGATGCCCAGCGCCGTGGGCTATCAGCCCAACCTGGCGACGGAAATGGGCGAATTGCAGGAGCGGATCACTTCCACGAAGAAAGGCTCGGTCACCTCGGTGCAGGCGATTTACGTGCCGGCAGACGATTTGACCGATCCGGCACCGGCAACCACCTTCGCTCATCTGGACGCGACCACGGTGCTTTCACGGCCGCTGACCGAAATCGGCATTTACCCGGCAGTGGACCCGCTGGCTTCGACTTCGCGCATTCTCGACCCGCGGATTGTGGGCCAGGAGCACTACGAGGTGGCACAAGGCGTGAAGAAGGTGCTGCAGACCTATAAGGACCTGCAGGACATCATCGCTATTCTGGGGATTGACGAGCTGAGCGAAGACCAGAAGCTGATCGTGGCGCGGGCGCGCAAGATGCAGAAGTTCCTTTCGCAGCCCTTCCACGTGGCGGAGCAGTTCACCGGGCTGCAGGGGCGGTATGTGAAGATTCAGGACACGGTGCGCAGCTTCAAAGAAATCCTGGATGGCAAACACGACGAAATCCCCGAGCAGGCCTTCTACATGAAGGGTGACATTGGCGAGGTGCTGGAGCACGCCAGCAAGATGAAGGCAGCAGCGTAGAGGCAGTGGTCAGTTGTCAGTGGTCAGTTGCCAGTTGGGCTGGTTGAGCCAATGGCTGACGAGCTCAGCCGAGGCGCATCGGTCAGTGGCGATTGGTTTCCTGAGAAACTGGGAACTGATTTTGGCGGTTTTAACTGACAACTGAGAACTGACAACTGGGAACTGAATTTTGGCGGATACGATCCAACTCGAGATTGTGACCCCGGAACGGCTGGTGGTGCAGGATACCGTCAGCGAGGTACAGATTCCCGGGAAGAACGGGTACCTCGGAATCCTGCCCGGACATGCGCCGCTGATCACCGAGTTAAGCGTGGGCGAAATCAGCTACCGTGTGAACGGGTTCACCCAATACCTTGCGGTGGCCTGGGGATTTGCGGAAGTGCTGCCCACGAAGGTGACCATCCTGGCGGAAACCGCAGAGCGCGCCGAGGAAATTGATGTGGAACGGGCCCGGCGGGCCAAAGAAGCTGCCGAGAAAATGCTGCACAGCACCGACCCTAACACCGATTTCGAGCGCGCGCTGGCGGCCTTGAAGCGGGCGGAAGTGAGGCTGGACGTAGCCGCGAAGCGGGGAGCGGTAGCCAGCACATAGTTCCCAGTACCTGGTACCCAGTTGAAAGTTTCCCTCCGAATCCTCCTTCTCCTCCGAAACTGCCGCTCCTCTCGCCCTGCCCAAGCCTGACCCGCTATCATAAAAATGATGGCAAATGGGCTGAACATCAACGGGGCGCAGGCGCTGCTCATTGACGCCGACGACACGCTCTGGGAGAACAATATCTACTTTGAGCGCGCCATCGGCCGGTTCATTTCGTTTCTCAAGCACCACTCCTATACGCCTGAGGAAGTACGGCAGATTCTGAACGAGGTAGAGCGCGAGTGCATCATCAAGCACGGATATGGCATGCACAGCTTCGCCCACGCCCTGGTGGACACGTTTGAGCGCATCTCCGTGGAGCCCATAACGCCAGAGCTGCACCAGAAAATTGTAGGGTTCGCGCACAGCATTGCCGACCATCCGGTGGAAATCCTGCCGGGAGTGCCGGAGACGTTGCAGTATCTTGCCCAGCGGCACCATCTGATCATGGTGACCAAGGGTGCTACGGCGGAGCAGTCGGGCAAAGTGGAGCGCTCGGGTCTGAAGGACTATTTTGCCGCCGTGGAAATCGTAGCCGAGAAGGACAGCGGCACCTACCGGGATGTGGTTTCCAAATACGGGCTTGGACACGGCACCACCTGGATGGTGGGCAACAGCCCCAAGTCGGACATTAATCCCGCTCTGGCTGCGGGCCTGAACGCGGTGTTCGTGCCCCACGGCAACACGTGGATACTGGAGCACGAGGAACTGGCCCAGGCGGAACTGCCCTCGCGCTTGCTGGTGGTGGAGAGGTTTGCGGATCTGGTGGAGCATTTTTAGCAATTAGCAATTGGCACTTAGCACTTAGCCCCTGGAACGACGTGGGTCATTGAGTAACCGGGCTTTGCAATTGACATTAGCCAGGCGTCTATCCGGCAACGCGGTTCATTGGCCAAATGCCAATTGCTAAGTGCTAAATGCTGGGTTCTGCGCACCAAACTAACCACTAACGCTGCTCTCCCTGAGCCGCAAGGACGCATGGTAACCTGAGGATGCTCTGCGTTCTCGCCGCGCTTGCGTGGCGCTGACCAAAAATAATCTCCGGCGCTTGCTGCTGACGGTGGAAGCCCTCTCCGATCTGGGTCCACAGATGACTTCGGAGCGCGACTTCACCCACATTGCCCGCAGCGCGCTCGCCGCCGTGCTGGAAGCCGCGGGCGCGCGCGAAGGCGCGATCTTTACCTTCACCGACAAACCCGCCCTCATCACTACCATAGCCGCCCAAGGCTTCACCCTGATGCCCGAGCCGGCGTTCATCCCCCTGCTGCCCCGGCACGTGCATGCGCTGAGCACAACGCGCGGGCCACGCCTGCTGACAGCGGCCAATCACGACACCTTTTTCAGTTCCAACGGCAACGTTGCGCCGGAGCTGTTCAAGTGCATTGCCCCGCTGACGGTCGGCGGCAGGCTGGTGGGCATGATTGCCCTGGGCCGGCGTGAGGGCGACGCGGCCTATAGCGAGGAAGACGTGGAGGCGCTGGGGCTGCTGGCCAGCTACGTGGCGCTGGCGGTGCACAACCACGCACTGCAGCAGACGCTGGCGCAGCGGGTGTCGGAGAACCTGAGGCTGCTGGCTTCGATGCACGGGTTCTATGACAACGCGCTGGAGGCGTTCGCCGCCGCCATAGACGTCAAGCACATCAACATTCACGGGCACTCGCTGCGCGTAGGCCGCTATGCCGCCAGCATTGGCGAGGCCATGGGCATGGAGCCGGGCGAAGTGGCCGCACTGCGTTCGGCCGGCTACCTGCACGACATCGGCAAGGTAGCGGTGGACAAGCACCTGTTCGCCAAGCCGGCCGCGCTCGACCCGGAGGAATTCCGTTTGATGGCCGACCACACCGTGGTGGGGCACCAGATTGTGAGCGGGGTGCAGTTTCCGTGGCCGCAGGTGCCGGAAGTGGTGCGCTGGCATCATGAGCGGGCGGACGGCTCGGGCTACCCCGACGGGCTGCAACTGGAGGACGTGCCTCTTCCCTCGCGTATAGTCGCCCTGGCGGACGCCTTCGACGCCATGACAAGCGAACGCCCATACAGGCAGCCATTGTCGCTGGGCGAAACCCTGAGCGAACTGGTACACCTCTCGCCGCAGAAGTTCGATCCCACGGCCATGCAGGGGCTACTGATCCAGCTCCGCCGGGATGCGGTGGGCAGCAATCAAACGAACTTTGTTGACGAACGCATCGCGTGCAACCTGGCGGCGGGCGACATTGATAATCTGGCCGCCAGCCTGCAGCACAAGCTCAATAACGGGAAACTGTACCTTACCTAGGCGCGGTTCGCAGCGGAGCTTAGGTCAGCGGATGAAGCCGGCCGGCAGGGTGGTAAGGGCGTCGCAGGCGGTGACGGCGGGCGGTCACCTCGTGTGGTTTGGCCAATCTTTCCCCGCTCCGTCAGGCGGCGCTTGAACTGCAGGTTGCGTGCATCGTGTTGAAGAATATAGGCCGCGATTTCAGCAACTCTCATTACCGACATACTGATCCAAACTTAAAGGCCGCCCAAGCGTCTAATAAGTATGGGGATCACGATCGTTTGTGATGGATGCGGGAAGCTCCTGGAGCCCGGCATGCTGCATGACCGCGACACCCTGCTGGCGGCCATCGCGGTACGCGGGCTGGCAAGGGGCGGTGCCGTGGCCGAAAGTCCGGATGGCATCCTGGTGGCCTGCTGCGAGACGTGCCGGCACATCCTTACGGCGCAGTACTCTAATGGACGTCCGGCGCTGTACGTCAGCTCGGGGGGCGCCATTCCCGACGAGCCCAGCAAACCCATATAAGGTATTTTCCTGAAGAGAGCCCACCCCGCACTTTAGCCATGTGTCTCGGTGTGGTTTCTTTCTGAGCCAACGACCGGCAGAGACTACAATTACACCGTGCAGATGGTGGGTATAGCGGCTCGGTGAATTGCTGTTGACAATTTTGCTCCCGCTGGGGACTACTGGCAGACGGTAAAAAGAAAGAATTCCATCCTGTATACTGACAGGACATCGAATTAAGGCTCGCAGCATTCTCAATTGACAGGATTTTTTGCAGTCCCGGTTTTTTGCTCCCGCAGTCCCGAACCCAATGAATGCTCTTTTGATATATCCGGAATGGCCGGACACTTACTGGAGTTTCAAACACGCGCTGCCCTTTGAGGGTAAGCGCTCGGCGTATCCACCCCTGGGACTGCTGACAGTTGCCTCCCTGCTGCCGGCTCATTGGAACAAGCGGCTGGTGGATACCAATGTGCGCCGGCTGACGGAGGCTGATCTGCGCTGGGCCGACGTGGCCATGCTCAGCGGCATGCTGGTACACAAGCAGGACCTGCAAAAGCTGATGCTGCGCTGCCGGGCTGGCGGCTTGCGCACCGTGCTGGGCGGACCGATTACCAGCGGGGTAGCCGATATTCGCGAGTACGCGGACCACGTGGTGGTCGGAGAAGCTGAGGACCTGGTACCGGAGCTGGTGCGCGACCTGGAAAGCGGCACCCCCAAACCCCTGTATACCGCGGCCAACCTGCCCGACCTTACGCACACGCCGCTGCCCGACCTGAACCTGGTGGATTTGAAGAAGTACAGCTCCACGGCCATCCAGTTCTCGCGCGGCTGCCCCTTCAACTGCGAATTCTGCGACATTATTGAAATTTATGGCCGTCGTCCGCGCACCAAGCTGCCCTCGCAGGTGGTGGCGGAACTGGAGCAACTCTACGAGCGCAAGTGGCGGGGCTCGGTGTTTCTGGTGGATGACAACTTCATCGGCAACAAGAAAAAGGTAAAGGAACTGCTGCCGGTGCTGGCGGAGTGGAATACCCGCCGCGGCCGTCCCTTCACCTTCTTCACCGAAGCCTCGCTCAACCTGGCGGACGACGGCGAACTGCTGCGCATGATGAAGGAGGCCTGTTTTATCCGCGTGTTCCTGGGCATCGAAACCCCGGTGGAGGCCAGCCTGAAGGAAGCGCAGAAGATGCAGAACACCCACCGCAGCTTGCTGGAGAGCGTGCGCCGCATTCAGAGCTACGGCATGGAAGTGATGGCCGGCTTCATAGTGGGCTTCGACAACGACCCAGAGGACATCTTCGAGCGCCAGGTGGAGTTCATCCAGGAGAGTGCGATTCCGCTGGCCATGGTGGGCCTGCTGCAGGCGCTGCCGGGCACGCAGCTTTACCGGCGGCTGCGCAAGGAAGGCAGGCTGATTCAGGACGGCGACGGAGACAACTTCGACTGCAATCTGAATTTCATTCCCAAGATGGACGCGCGGCGCCTGATCGAGGGCTACCGCTCCATTCTGAAGCGCATTTACGACCAGGAAAATTATTATGAGCGGGCGCGAAAATTTCTGGCTCGCTACCAGCCGGAGTATCACCCGCGCCGGGTGTTCTCCGACTATCGGGCTTTGGTTCGCTCTTTCATCAAGCAGGGCGTGTTCAGCGAAGGGCGCTCCAACTACTGGAAATTTATTTTTGACGCGGCCACGCGCTACCGTCATGCCTTCGGCACCGCCATCACTCTGGCGGTAATGGGCTACCACTTCCAGAAAATTACGGAGCGGGTGTGCCGGGCGGATTACCTGCCACAGTTGCCTGGGGGAGAATTGGAGCCGCTGCCGGATTTCGTAGGCAATGGCTCTTAGCTTTTAGCTTTTGGCTTAGAAGCGCTCAATAATTGCGAGGAGTCTCCGTTCGCCAGCCTTGGTCACTGCACGATGGTGATGGCCTGATAGAACCAGACGCCGGCAATTACCACGATCAGGACGCCGGAGGCAGCGCCAAAGACCCGGATGAACGGGCCCAAGCGGTCGGCCCGGTTCATAATTTCCGCCTGTTCCTTCTCCATGTGCGATTCGGCCTCATCGAGGAAGAGCTGGTCGTCCTCATGCATGGTCAGAGTGCCGCGGTAAATCAGCAAGACCACTAACACCGTCGTCAGAATGCCCCACAAAATCAGCAGCCCTAACAGAGCGGTCATGATGACACCTCGTCCCTAGTGACATTGTCGGCTATGGGAGGGGCAACGCCGAGGACCTTAATCACAGCGGCTTGTGATGAGGAACACACCGGCCGTCGATCACTGGCCGCCGTTGGCTGCCGGGGTGGGAGAATGCTCCTGGCGCCATTCCGCTGCGCGCTCCTCCGCGGCCGCCAATTGTTCCCGGGTCATGATGGTCCTGAGACTATTCTTGACGCCGACGGCTGTCTTGGAGCCTTGGGCGGCCGCCAGGCTGAGCCACATATATCCCTGCACGTAATCCAAAGGTACTCCCCGGCCGCTCATGTACAGCGCTCCCAAGTTCAACTCGGCGGCAGCCAATTGCTGCTGCGCGGCCAGGCTAAACCAGCGCAAGGCTTCACTGTAGTTCCGGCTGGTGCCTTGCCCGGTAGTGTAGAGGTAACCGAGGTTGTTCTCCGCGTCGGGAAGGGACTGCTCGGCGGCCAGATGAAACCAGCGAAACGCCTCGACCGGATTTGGGTTAACACCTTGGCCTTCCAGGTACATGGAGCCCAGTTCGTTCTGCGCCTGGGGAAGGCCCTTGAGCGCAGCCTCATGATAAAGGTTCAACGCTTGGGCAAGGTTGCGGGTGGTCCCCTTGCCGTAGCGATACATGAGGGCCACGCCGTGCTGAGCGATTGCCAAGCCTTGTGAAGCGGCCTTGGCGACCCAGGCAAAAGCGGCGCTGTAGTTGCGGCGAACTCCCTGGCCGGCGTAGTAAAGGTTTCCCAGGTTGTTTTGTGCCGCGGCATCGCCCTGTTCGGCGGCCAAGCGATACCATTTGGCCGCCTCGGCATAATCCTGGGGAACGCCCACGCCATTCTGATACATGTAACCCAGTCCGTTCTGGGCCTTGGGATGCCCGTGCAGGGCAGCTTTGCGCCACCATTGCACGGCGGCGGAAGTGTCTTTTGACAGAATCGGCCCGCCCGAGCGGTAGGCGGCTCCGAGAATGTACTGGGCATCGGCTTCGCCCGCCTGAGCACGCGACTGGAGGACCTGCATTTGTTGTGTATTAAGGGTCAGGATCTGGGGCTCGCCAGGGGCAGACTCTTTACCGTTGTCCGCCGGGCAAGCATGCGCGCACGGGGCGACAAAGATGATGAGGAGAAGAGTATTAACGACGGCGGCTTTCATGACAGCACCACTGAGGTCTTGCTGACCGATAAGTCATTGTTATGCGCAACACACTCCGGCTCAGTGATGGTGACCACAGCAGTTTGTGACAAAGATACAGGAAGATAGCGAATGCTATCAGCACCGAGGGCGGGCGCGCCTCGGAGGCAGTTAGCCGCCCGGGCTGACCGGCCGGCGCTGGTACCAAGGTCATGTCGCCGGCAAAATGCCTCGACTTGACCGGAGTACTCAGCCTTGGTTATAGTGGCGTACGCGTTTATGAGCACCCTTATTCAGAACACAGGCCGCACAATGACCATGACAACCATGGCCATGCGAATTATTGTGCTTCTGGAGGAGGGCGCCGGGTAAGCTAAACAGCACTCATAAATACCCAAACCCACCGCCAGAAGCGAATCTGGCGGTGGGTTTTTATTTGCCTTCGATGCGGAGGCGATCGGAAGGATGGCAAAGATGCCGCAGGCAACTGAGAACGGACAATGTAGCGATGGTCGCGAGCTCTCGTGCGTCGTGCTTAAGTTCGGGGGCACGTCGGTGGAGGATGCAGCCGCTTTTCGCCGAGTCTTAGCGATCGTGGGACAGCGGCGAGACAAGCCGGCCACGGTCGTGGTCAGTGCCCTGGCAGGAGTCACCGATCAGCTATTGGCTGCCGGCGAGCAGGCAGCGGTCGGGGAACTGGTAGAAGCCATTGAAATCCTGCGGATCATTCGCGAACGGCACGACCGTATTGCCCGTGAGCTGATTCTGGGGAGCCAGGTCACGGGTTTTTTAAGCTGGCTGCACGACGAATGTGAAG
>DATEGI010000287.1:0-3499 GCA_035280205.1 Terriglobales bacterium
GATGCTGTGAAGGAACGGATACTTGCGCTCGTGGTGGAGAAGACCGGCTATCCCAAAGATATGCTCGATCTCGACCTCGACCTGGAAGCCGACCTGGGCATTGACACCGTCAAACAGGCGGAAATGTTCGCGGCTATCCGCGAGATCTACAACATTCCACGCGATGAGAACCGCAAGCTGCGTGACTATCCAACGCTGGCGCACGTAATCCGCTTCGTGTATGAAAAGCGGCCCGACCTGGCGGCAGTTGCCATCACGGCGCCGGCACGCAAGGAGTCGGTACAAGCTGCGCCCGCACCTCCCCAGCTTGCTCCTGCAGCCGCCGTAACCGTGCGACCCGCCGGGGTTCCCGCAACTGGCTCCGACGTAGTAAACGAACGGATACTGGCGCTGGTCGTGGAGAAGACCGGGTATCCGCAAGAGATGCTCGACCTTGACCTCGACCTGGAAGCCGACTTGGGCATTGACACTGTCAAACAGGCGGAGATGTTCGCCGCCATCCGCGAAATCTACAACATCCCGCGCGATGAGAATCGCAAGCTGCGCGATTACCCAACCCTGGCCCATGTGATCCGTTTTGTATATGAAAAGCGCCCCGACCTTGCTGTTCCTGTCCCGCAGCCGCCGCTCAGAGCGGTGGCCCACGCGGTACCTGCTCCCGCGCCGCCTGTGCAAGTAGCCACTGACGATGCAATCAAGGAAAAGATATTGCAGATTGTGGCCGAAAAGACGGGCTATCCCCAGGACATGCTGGACCTGGATCTGGACCTGGAAGCCGACCTGGGCATTGACACTGTCAAACAGGCAGAGATGTTTGCCGCAGTGCGGGCGGCTTACAACATCCCTCGGGATGAGAACCTGAAGCTGCGCGATTTTCCCACTCTGGCGAGCGTAATCAAATTCGCGTGCGATCGGCAGCCCAAAAAGGCAGCCGCAACCTCTGTAGCACAAGAGAGAGTTCTTAAACCGAATGAGGAGAAGTTAGAGGAAGCTTCCGTTGTCACGGCGCGCCCGGCGCTAGCCAGCCTGGACGCCGCCAATGACGTTCCACGGCGCGTGCCGATTCCCATCTTGCGTCCGCCGCTCGAGATCTGCAAGCCGACCGGTGTCGTCCTGGATGGCACTCGTCGCGTACTGATCATGAGCGACAAAGGCGGGGTCGGAGAGGCATTGGAACGGCATTTGCGGGCGCTGCGCGTGGAGGTCCTGCGTATAGAAGATGCGCCGGATGCAGATACTCTCACCAAACGCCTTAATACTTGGCTCGCAGCCGGTCCGGTGAACGGAGTGTACTGGCTGCCTGCTCTCGATTATGAAGGCGATCTCCACGCTCTTGATCTGGCTGCCTGGCATGAAGCAGTGCGGACGCGGGTGAAACTGCTCTACACCGCCATGCGAACTCTGTATGAGCAGATTGCGGCGCCGGGCACCTTCCTTGTATCGGGCACGTGCCTTGGCGGACAGCATGGTTATGACGAAGCGGGAGCCGTGGCGCCGCTGGGCGGCGCGGTCGTGGGCTTCACCAAAACCTACAAGCGCGAGCGTCCAGACGTTCTCGTCAAAGCGGTGGATTTCGAACCCGAGCGCAAGGCTGAGGAAATCGCCGAGCTCCTGATTCAGGAAACGCTCACCGATCCGGGTGCCGTGGAGATCGGTTACAAGCAGGGCTTGCGCTGGACCGTTGGTCTCCAGGAGCAGCCCGCAAACGATGGTCAGCCCGGCCTGCAGCTCAACAAAGAAACCGTTTTTTTGGTTACGGGCGCGGCGGGGAGCATCGTCTCTGCCATCACCGCCGATTTGGCCGCAGCTTCAGGCGGAACTTTCTACCTGCTTGACCTCGTGCCCGAGCCCGATGCGAACAATCCTGACCTCAAACGCTTTGTCAGCGACAAGGAGGGGTTGAAGCGGGAGCTCTTCACTCGCATTCAGGCACGCGGCGAGCGTGCCACGCCAGCTCTGGTTGAGAAGGAGTTGGCAGCGCTGGAGCGGTCCCAGGCCGCGCTGGCCGCCATCAACAGCGTGCGAGCTGCCGGCGGCAGGCCACACTATTTTGCCGTCAATCTCACGGATGCCGGCGCGGTAGCCAAAGTCATCGGTAAAGTAAGGGAACGCAGCGGGCGGATTGACATCCTGTTGCATGCGGCCGGCATGGAACGCAGCCACATGTTGCCGGACAAGGATGCCCGCGAGTTCGATCTCATCTTCGATGTGAAGAGCGACGGCTGGTTCAACTTGTTGCACGCCATTGGCGACATGCCTCTGGGCGCCACGGTAGCATTCAGTTCCATTGCCGGGCGCTTCGGCAACGCAGGACAAACGGACTACAGCTCCGCCAACGATCTGTTGTGCAAAATCACATCCAGCTTCCGCAGCACCAGGCCGGCGACGCGCGCCATTGCCATTGATTGGACGGCATGGGGCGGCATCGGCATGGCTACCCGTGGCTCGATTCCAAAGATGATGGAAGCTGCCGGCATTGACATGCTTCCACCTGATGCCGGCATTCCCCTGATCCGCCGTGAATTAACCGCAGGAGCTACCCGGGGCGAAGTAGTCATTGGCCAGCGCCTCGGTGTTCTGATGAATGAATTCGATTTCACAGGAGGCCTGGATGTAGATAAAGCGCGGAGCATCCTGCAAAAAACAGCCCATGGGCCCATGATCGGCAAAGTGTCATCCATGACCCTGCAAGGCGGGCTATCCATTGAGACCACGCTCGATCCGGCAGTTCAACCCTTCCTGCACGACCATCAGATTGAGGGCACGCCTCTTCTACCGGGAGTGATGGGCATCGAGGCATTTGCCGAGGCCGCGCTGTGCCTGCTTCCCGGCTGGATCGTTGAGGCAGTCGAAAACGTGAACTTCCTAGCCCCGGTTAAGTTCTATCGCAACGAACCTCGCACGCTCAGCCTGGAGACTGTCATTCGGTCGCAGGGTGAAATCCTGGTTGCCGAGTGCCGGCTCGTCGGGCGAAGAACACTCCCCAACCAACTAGAACCGCAGGTCACCATCCATTTCACCGGACGCGTGCGTCTGAGCAACACAAAGCTGAAGCCGGTTATCAGGCCCAAGCCGAACCCACCGGTCGGAGCCGCTATCACAGCCCCGGATGTTTACCGCGTTTATTTTCACGGACCGGCTTATCAGGTCGTGGAGCAGGTATGGTGGGACGGCGCTCGCATGACCGGCCTAATGGCCAGGAATTTGCCCGGGAATCACCATCCGCCAGACTTGCCCACGGTCATGTCTCCACGGTTGATCGAACTGTGCTTCCAGTCTGCCGGCCTCTGGGAACTGGCGATTCAAGGCCAGCTGGGTCTGCCACAACATGTTCAGGAGGTATGTGTGCTGCGGTTGCCCGAATCGGCCACAGGGCCTTTGTATGCCGTGGTTACGCCTCAGCCCTCGCAATTTGAGGTGGAAGTGATGGACACAAACGGAAATGTGTATGTGCAGCTGAAAGGCTATCGCACCGTCGCCCTTCCGCAGGGAGTTGATG
>DATEGI010000288.1:0-7173 GCA_035280205.1 Terriglobales bacterium
GCCCTCTGGGGTAGAGCGGGTCATAAACGGCGTTTCAATATCGAAAAACCCCTGGTCGGCCAGATACTGGCGAATGGCCAGGCTCACCTTGTGCCGCATCTCCAGGTTGAACTGCATCTTCTCGCGGCGCAGGTCCAGGTAGCGGTACTTGAGACGCACTTCTTCGTTGGGCAGCACCGATTCGGCGGGCAGGAAAGGCGGTGTCTTGGAAACGTTCAGGATGCGCAGCTCTTCCGCGACCAGTTCGATTTCGCCGGTAGCGATGTTCTTGTTGACCAGGTTGGCGTCGCGCTTCTTGACCGAGCCGGTCACGGCGATCACGTACTCCGAGCCCAGGTGGGCGGCCTTTTCGTGCAGCGCCGGATTCAGTTCCTTGTTGAACACCACCTGGGTGACGCCGGTGCGGTCGCGCACATCTACGAAGATGAGGTTGCCGTGGTCGCGCACTCGGTTCACCCAGCCCATGAGCACTGCGCGCTGGCCGGCATTGGCCGGGCGCAGTTCCCCGCAGGTATGGGTGCGTCGCAAGTCGCCGAGAAAGTCGAGCAAGAGTGTTCGCCTTGTGTTGGGAATACCCGCGTGAGCGGAAGGGTAATTATAAATGGCGTGTGTTGATAGGCGGTGACCTGCTCTATTGCGCTGCCGTGGCCTGCTGAAACTTCAGCAACCACTTGCCGCCCTGGTTCACCCACACCGAGCTGACGTGCTGGTAGCGCGGCGCGCGCTCGTCGCCGACGCTCATTTGCACGATGGCATCGTAGGTCACAACTGCGGCGTTCTCATTCAGGGGGATCACCTTGGCGTCGTAGATGGAGTAATTCTGCAGGTCAACCACGTTCAGCGCTTCCAGCAGTTCGTCCCTGGTGTACACCTTGGCATCGGCCGCGACTTCCAGAAAATCGTCGGTAGTGATGTTCTTGAAGAAATCCACATCCTTACGTTTCTCCGCCTCGGGCAACGACTTCTCTTTGCCCAAGAGTAGCTCGGTCAAAGAGGAATTGGCATCGGCTGGGCTTCCCGACTTTGCTGCTCGGGACGGCGGCTTGGTGGCGGACTTAGTCTCGTCCCTGGCAGCCCCGGCAGCGACTGCCAGAACCAACAGGAAGTGGCATAGGAAGGACTTGTTCACGGCAACCTCCGGCCGACCCCGTGCGGGACGGGCTTACTTCTGCTCGCTTGATTTTATCCTGCCCGCCAGTTCAGAACGAGGGACAGACTGCTGTTGGCCGCTGCCCAGGTGCTTGAGCGCGAAGACGCCGCTCTGCACCTCGTTTTCGCCGACGATCAGTGCAAAGCGCGCGCCCAGCTTGGCGGCGGTTTCCAGCGATTTCTTCAGACGAAACGACTCGTCGCCTAAGTCAACCACAATGCCGGCTTGGCGCAGTTCGCGCGCCAGGCGCGCCGCTTCACGGTTGGTGCCGGCGCCCATGGGCGCGATGTACACATCAGCCGGCTTGGCCATAGAACCGGCTGTTTCCTGCAGCGCCAGCACCACGCGATCCTCGCCAATGGCGAAGCCGATTCCCGGCGCTTTGGGACCGCCCAGCGCTTCGGAGAGCCCATCGTAACGGCCGCCGCCCAGAATGGCGTTCTGCGCCCCCAGCGCGCCATGGGTGAACTCAAAGGCCGTGCGCGTGTAGTAATCCAGGCCGCGAACCATGCGGTCGTTGAGCACGAAAGGCACGGTCACCGACTTCAAAATTTCCTGCACCGCAGCGAAGTGCTCGCGGCAGGGCTCGTCGAGGTACTGGCTGATGCGCGGCAGCTTTTCGATGATGGGCTGGTCCTCGGACACCTTGCAGTCAAAGACGCGCAGCGGATTGGTGACCGCCCGGCGCTGGCAGTCGGCGCACATGCGCGCCTTCACGGGTTCCAGCGCCTTGCGCAAGGCTTCATCGTAAATCTTGCGATCATTGGCACAGCCAACGGAATTCAGCTCCAGGGTCCAGTTCTTGATTCCCAGGCGATCGAGCAGTGTGGCCAGCATCTCCAGCACTTCGGCATCTCGCAGCGGCGACTCGCTTCCTGCGCTAGGCGGACCGATAATCTCCGCCCCAATCTGGTAGAACTGGCGGTAGCGGCCCTTCTGCGGTCGCTCCCGCCGGAACTGCGGCCCGATGTAGTAAAGCTTCTGCACTCCCGGGCGCTCCCAAAGTTTGTGCTCGATGTAAGCGCGCACTGTGCCGGCGGTGTTTTCGGGGCGAAGAGTGAGCGACTGCCCTTTTTCGCTGGCTGCGCGGCCACGGTCTTCCCAGGTAAACATCTCTTTGGAGACAATGTCCGTCTCCTCCCCCACCGAGCGCGCAAATAACTGCGTCTCTTCAAAAATGGGCGTGCGGATCTCCAGAAAGTTGTAAACGCGGAACACGTCGCGCGCCGTGCTTTCGACAAAATTCCACAGCGCCGTATCCGGCGGCAGCAGGTCGCGGGTTCCACGCACGGCTTTAATCATGGGTAGCTATCTAGCTAACTGGCTGACTGGCTAAGGGCACTTGGCAATTGGCACTTAGCACTTGGTCAGTCACGATTCACTTGATGGCCAAACGCCAATTGCCAACTGCTAACTGCGCCTTTCCTTCAAATACTCCTCTTTGTATCCCAGGTAATTCCGCCCGTAGCGCAGAATCAACTCCTGGCTCTCCTTGTCGTCAATCTTCTTGCGGAACTTGCCGGGAGACCCCATCCACAGGGAATAGGGCTCTACCACCGTGCGCTCTGGAATCAGCGTGCCGGCGGCAATGATGGAGCCGGTGCCGATGCGCGCCCCGTTCAGGATGGTGCAGCCCATCCCGATCAGGCAGCGATCTTCAATGATGCAACCGTGCAGCGTCACGGAATGTCCTACGGTGACCCAGTCGCCCAGGATCACCGGGTACTGCCCCAACATGCCGTGCAGCACGCTGCAGTCCTGGATGTTGGAGTTGGCGCCCACGCGTATGGTGTGAACGTCGCCGCGCAACACCGCGTTCATCCACACGCTGGCGTGCTCGCCCAGCACGACGTCGCCGATAAGCTGCGCCGACTCGTCCACAAACGCCGTGGCCGGCACCTGCGGCCTCTTCCCCTTGTAAGAGCGGATCATCTGTAGAAAGAAAATGAGCGTAACATGAGGGGCGCGAAAGCTGCCAGCCACACATTTCAATCACTGTCATCCCGAGCGAGGGCGCATGCCCGAGTCGAGGGACCCCCGCGAAGAACGCAGCATCTCCCCTGCTCCAGGGAGTCCTTGGAGTCATTTCAAAATCTTGAAACAGTGGAAACCCCTTTGAGCCGATCGGGACGCCCCCACAGCACAGGGGTGTTTCGACTCGGGCATGCGCCCTCGCTCAACATGACAGGCTCTGGGAATCCGGTATCTATTCCGACGTGAAGTAGTCCACCGTCACCGGGTTTTCGAACAATGAGTAGTCGCGGGTGACCACGGTGATGCCGCTGTCGGTCACGAAGTAGCGCTGGCGGTCGGCCTCGGTGTCGTAGCCGACTACGGTGCCCTCAGGGATGTGCACATCGCGGTCAATGATGGCGCGACGGATGCGGCAGTGCCGGCCCACGTTCACGTGGGAGAACAGAATGCTGGAATCCACTTCGGTGTACGAGTTGATGCGCACGTCGGGAGAGAGAACGCTGTTGCGCACCGCGCCCCCAGAAACGATGCAGCCGGCGGAAACAATGGAATCCAGGGCAATGCCCATACGCCCCGCCTCGGCAAACACGAACTTGGCAGGCGGATATTGCCGCTGGTGAGTGCGGATGGGCCAGTGCTCGTCATACAGGTTGAAGACAGGAGACACCGACACGATATCCATATTGGCTTCGTAGTAGGCCTCCAGCGTTCCTACGTCGCGCCAGTAGAGGGCTTCCTTCTTGTTTTCGTCAATAAAGTTGAAGGAATAAACCTTGTAGTCATCCACCATCTTGGGCAGGATGTCGTGCCCGAAATCGTGCGAGGAGTTGGGGTCCTCGGCATCCTTGAGCAGCACCGGGATAAGTACGTCGGTGTTGAACAGGTAAATGCCCATGGAGCCGGAGACCATGCGCGGGTTGTAGGGCGAGCGGATGTCGGTGCGCTGTGGCTTCTCCTGGAAACCGACGATGCGTCCTTCGCGGTCCACATCCACCACACCGAAGCGGTAGGTCTCGCTGGGATCAATCAGGATGGTGGCCAGAGTGACGTCGGCGCCCGCGTCGCGATGCTGCTCCAGCATCAGCCCGTAGTTCATTTTGTAGATGTGGTCGCCGGAGAGGATCAACACGTGCCGCGGCTGCTCCGAGCCGATGGAGTAAATGTTCTGGTAAACCGCGTCGGCCGTGCCCATGTACCAGTTTTCGCTCACTCGCTTCATGGGCGGCAGAATCTCGATGAATTCGCCCATCTCCCGCGCCAGGATGTTCCAGCCTTCGCGAATGTGGCGGTTCAGGGAGAGCGCCTTGTACTGGGTGAGGATGTAGACCCGGCGCAGATCGGAGTTGACGCAGTTGGAAAGAGTGATGTCAATGATGCGGTAGATGCCGCCGAAGGTGACTGCCGGTTTGGCGCGGTCGCGGGTCAGAGGATAGAGGCGCTCGCCCGCTCCGCCGGCCAACAGTACTCCCAGGGTATCCTTCATAGCGGCTCCGCTGGACCGCGCTCAGCCGCGGCAAACGGCCACAGCGCAAACCTTAGATGCTAGCACAACCATCGGTAGGGATAGGAGGTCGAGCGACTCACGCCGCGGCTAGGCGGCATCGTCAGCGCTGATTTTGAGCGCCTTGAGGAACTTCATGTCCTGGGAATTAAGCTTGAATTCGGGCACCCGCGTACGGGCAGTTATGGTGGGGCGGCGCCGCGAGGGTTTTTCGTCCTGCCGGTTGAAGCCTATGGTGGCCTCGAGCACGAGAAAGATGTCGTAACCCCCGGCCTTGATGCGGGAAATGACATCGGCGATTTGCTCGGATTCGGTCAGCGATTCGCTGATGGCATCGCCCAGTTCCTTGATCAGCTTCTTGAGTTGTTGATCCACATCTACCCCAATCGGCCCAGCCTCACCCTCGGGCTCAGCCCCTTCTACATCATTCGATGCCAAATCAGAGCCTTGCGTTTCGTTTAACCGCCCAGAACCCCGCCCGGCAGACTGGTAAAATGCCCTGGTGGGCCAAGTATCCGGGATTTCCACAGCTCGTAAGATAGGCTTGGTGGCGCGAGTAGCCACCAGAGTAGCAGCGCGGCAGGCAGGCCGCAGCCGGCGAGTTTCGGCCGTTACCCGAGCTGCACAAGTCACTTTCTCCCACTTTCGTCGGGTGCTGAGCCTGCTTTGGCTGCAGGTGACCGGATTTTTCTTTCTCGCGCTGGCGCTTCTGGGAGGCGGAGCCCTGTGGGATGAATATCCCAAGTACCAGGCTGGAAAAGTGAGCGGAGAGCGGTTGCTCCTGGCCGCCGCTTTTATGCTCCTGTTTGCCTACTTTGGAGTAAGCTCCTTCTGGCGCGTGCGCAAGAAATCCTGAGCGGGGGCTGACCATGGCCGAGGATGTAAAATCCGGCTCCGGACTGCAGCAGGAAGCAGGCGAGCCGCTGCAGGCGGAAGCGTCTTCGCTGCCGCCCAATCAGGAAACTTCCTCTCACATCAGCGTTCATCCCCTTTACACGCCCGCGGACATGGCGGGTTTCGACCAGGAGCATGACGTCGGCTACCCCGGCCACTATCCCTTTACCCGCGGCGTGCAGCCCACCATGTACCGCGGCCGCCTCTGGACCATGCGCCAGTACGCCGGCATGGGCGACGCCGAGGAATCCAACAAACGCTACAAATACCTGCTCGCCCACGGCACCACGGGCTTGTCGGTGGCCTTCGACCTGCCCACGCAGATTGGCCTCGACTCGGACCATCCTCTTGCCGCGGGTGAAGTGGGTAAGGTGGGTGTGGCCATTGATTCCATTGAAGACATGGAGCGGCTGTTCCAGGACATTGACCTGGCCGCGATTTCGACCTCCATGACCATCAACGCCACCGCTTCCATTCTGCTCGCCCTCTACGTGGCGGTCGGCAAGCGGCACGGCGTGGACCCGCGTCGGGTCTCGGGAACGGTGCAGAACGACATCCTGAAGGAATACATCGCGCGCGGCACTTACATTTATCCCCCGCAGCAGGCCATGCGTATCGTTACCGACCTGTTTGCTTACTGCAACCAGCACGTGCCAGAGTGGAACACGATTTCCATTTCCGGCTACCACATGCGCGAGGCGGGCTGCACGGCCGCCCAGGAAGTGGCGTTCACCCTGGCGAACGGTATGACCTATGTGCAAGCGGCGATTGATGCCGGCCTGGATGTGGATCGGTTCGCCCCAAGGCTCTCGTTTTTCTTTGCCTGCCACAACAATTTCCTGGAGGAGGTGGCCAAGTTCCGCGCTGCGCGGCGCATGTGGTCGCGCCTGATGCGCGAGCATTTCCACGCCGCCAACCCGCGCTCCTGGATGCTGCGTTTCCATACCCAGACCGCGGGCTCGACGCTCACTGCGCAGCAGCCGGAGAACAACATTGTGCGCACCGCGCTGCAGGCGCTGGCGGCGGTGTTGGGCGGCACCCAGTCGCTGCACACCAACTCCTTTGACGAGGCCCTGGCCCTGCCTACGGAAGAAGCGGTGCGCGTGGCTTTGCGCACGCAGCAGATCATCGCTTACGAATCCGGTGTGCCCCAGACCATTGACCCGGTAGCCGGCTCTTATTACCTGGAATCGTTGACCAACGAGATTGAAAGCCGCGCCAAAACCTACCTGGAGAAAATTGACGCCATGGGCGGAATGCTGCGCGCCATCGAGCGCGGCTACGTGCAGCAGGAAATCCAGAATGCCGCCTACGAATTCCAGCAGGCTGTGGACCGCCTGGAAGCGGTGGTGGTGGGCGTGAACCGGTTTACCGCTGAGGAAGAACACACCGTGCCCACCTTCCATGTGAATGAGGCGCTGGAGTCGAGGCAGGTGGAGCGGGTGCAGGCGCTGCGGGCGCGCCGCGACCGCGGCCCGTGGGAGGCCGCGCTGCGCCGCATAGAGGAGGCTGCGCGCTCTGGTCGCAACCTCATGCCGCACATAGTTTCCGCTGTGGAAGCTTACGCCACCGTGGGCGAAATCTCGGATACGCTGCGGAGGGTATTTGGGGAGTATAAGGAAACGGTAGTGATTTGAAAAAGTTTCAAAGTTTC